>JAFLVQ010000126.1 GCA_022508205.1 Spirochaetales bacterium | reverse complement strand
TCGACAACGCATCGGTGGTGGTGGCATGGTACGACGGCTCGCCCACGGGCGGCACCCGGTACACCGTCGCACGCGCACGGCGGCTGGCACGTAAAATCATAAACCTGCGGCCGTCGGAACAACTTAATTTTGAATTTTGAACAAAATAATTTTGAATTTTCAATCTTTAGTGCAGTATCCTAAAGAGAAATGAATACCCGCATAGACCGAGAAAAAACAACAATCCGCCTATTGCGGCAATCGGATAACCTATGCTTTTGAAACGTGTAAAATTTACTGTTTCGATTTTTTGCTTTTCAAGTTGATTTATTTCGGCAAAGGCTTCTTCGATATTATTGGATGTCGACGCATGAAAAAACTTTCCGCCGGTACTTTTGGCGATAGTACCCAGAAGATCGAAATCAAGTTCTTCGCTGCTTCCTATTCCCACTGTATACACTTTTATTCCAAGTTGCTTTGCCATATCGGCTGCAGCCTGCGGCGTGATTTCCCCTGAGTTGTTTTTCCCGTCTGTTACAAGAATTAAAATCTTCGATTTATTTTCAGCATTGTCTTTCAATTTTATAAGGCGGTTGATTGCGCTTGCCATTCCTACACCGATTGAGGTTGTTCCTTCTCTGCGCGGGTCAATTTCGATTTTCGAGATTATTCGCTTCAGCAAATCGGTATTTGTCGTAGCCGGAGACTTTATCATTGAGTTTGTGGAAAAAACAACGACTCCTATTCTGTCATTTTTCCGTTTTGCCACAAAATCGCAGAGGATGTCTTTTGCTACGGCAATACGTGTGTTGTTTTTGTAATCTTTTATAAGCATACTGGGTGATGTGTCGAGTGCGATTACAATATCGATTCCGGTAGAAATAATTTTTTCGCGCTGAATACCGTACTGCGGTCTGGTAAGGCTGAATGCAATGACGAAAAGACCGGCAAACAGTAAAACAACGCTTGCGTAATGACCGATTACACGCCACGATTTTTTTTGCGCGAAGCCGGGAACCGTACTGACAAAAGCTCCGTGTTTGATAATTTTCTCGGATAAAATGTAGTACAGCAATGTAAGGACAGGCAGAAGAAAAAATAAGAAGCCTAAAAGATTGTCAAATCTTACTGTTTTCATTTTCAGCTCCTTTTTTGCCCGCTTCATTAATTTTGCTGCCGAATTCGCGTATATTTTTTACATAATCATTGAAAGCATTTTGGTCAATACCGGCTTTTGCGAATTTTACCATGTCCATAGAATTAAAAACCGCGCCTATATTTGAAATAAGAACATCATCGATATTTTCATGGCGCATAGAATACAAAAGTTCGCGCGTTGTTTCCGATTTCGCGTTTGATGTAGCTTCAAAAGTGTGCATTATAAGTTCTTTCAGTGCGCTACTCATGCCGGACAATTTTATTTCGGTTTCTTTGCGATCGGCAGAGTATTCGCAGTTATTTTCCATCATGAACAAAAATTTTTCATACGCGCCCAGCTTGTCGAGCGGGTCGCCACCTTTTTGATTATCGGAAGTTTTGGAATGAAGTTTTTTGATAATGCGCTGATAAATTAAAACAGCCGCAATCGCCAAAACGACAATTATGATAATCAGAAGCAGCCAGTCTTCAAAGTACAACCGAAATTTTTCCTGCGGCAGCGGCGAACGCAGTTCGATTGTCGACGGATCTTCGACTTTTTTCAACGCCTCTTCTTCTTCCTTTGTAAAGACCGGCGCAACAGTAAATGTTTGATTTTCCGTTGAGAAAATCGTGACGGTACCGTCTGAGAATGAAACAGGAACGGACATTTGTATATCTTTTAAATTACCGGATGTAAAAGATGTGATTTCGCCGCTTACGAGCGTTGCATTGTCGGAACGTTTCTTGTAGTTGACCGAGAGGATTTCAAATGGATTAGTAACAGTAAATTCTTCGGTAAGAATTTCGTACTTTTCTGCCTTGCCGTTCGCCGCTATCGAAAATTGAAAGTTGATTTTTTCACCGAGTTTTATTTCGGTTTTGTTCAAAGAAAAATCATCAATGTTTTTTTTCTCTTCGGCAAATGCACAAAACATGTTCTTCTCAGTAAAAAAAGAGGAGAGCATACATAATACTGCGGTAATCAGAAAATACTTTTTTTTCATAATCAGTGCCTTTGTTTTCGTTTGTGAAAATAAGTCAGTATCGGTTTTTCTGCCGATTCGGTCGTGTTAATACATATTGGTTCGACACGGTATTTTTTTAATTCATTTAAAAATGTTTCTTTGCGCTGCTGCTGTTCATTCAGAAATTTTTTGTATTCCCTGCTTCCCGTATCGACAAGCATTTTCCTGCCGGTTTCATTATCAATCATATCGATTAATCCGACGTTTTTTCCGGGAAATTCAAAATTGTCTTCTATAATAATAGGGATAATATCATGCTTGCGTGAGGCAATAAACAGTTTGGAACTGTCAATATCGCAAAGAAAATCGGAAAGAATGAAAATGATCCCGCGGTGCTTCATATTTGAAACAGCGTAGTCGAGAGCTAGATTAATATTCGTTTCTTTTCCTTCCGGTTTGAAAAATAAAATATCGCGAATCATTCTTAAAATTGCGTTCTTGCTTTTTGACGGGTAGCAAAACTGCTCAATGCGATCGGTAAAAAAAATCGAACCGATTTTGTCTTGATTGAAAAGCGAAGTAAAAGCAAGAAGTGCGGCTGTTTCCACAAGAACGCTGCGCTTTGTTTGAAACGACGAACCGAAGTTCAGCGAGCCCGAAACATCAAGAAGCAGCATTACAGTAAGCTCGCGTTCTTCACGGTGACGCTTTACATACGGCGTATTGTGTCTGGCGGTAACATTCCAATCGATTTTTCTGTAGTCATCACCCGGACTGTATTCTCTTACTTCTTCAAATTCCATACCTTGCCCGCGAAATACCGATGTATATCCGCCGGACGACATAGCATTTACCAGTTTTTTCGTATGAAGCTCGATTTTTCTTACTTTTTTAAAAAGTTCTTCCGGTATTTTTTCGGTTTTATCTGTATTCATTTACGGAACCACGACAGAATTGAAAATTTTTGTGATTACATCTTCCGGAGAAATACCTTCGGCCTCTGCTTCATAGCTGAGTAAAATTCGGTGGCGCAGAACCATCATGCTCACATTTTTAATATCATCGGCGGTAACGTACCCTCTGCCGTTGATAAGCGCAAAGCCTTTTGCTGAGCGTGCGAGAAAAATACTTGCACGCGGAGAAGCTGGGTAATTGATAAGATTATTTATTTTCAAGCCATACGTTTCCGGATGACGAGTGGCATCTATAATATCGACAATATAATTTTTTACCCTATCGCCGATGTAGATTTCATTTATCAGATTATTCAACTGCATGATTTTTTCTTTGGAAACAATACGATTCAATGGGATTTCGGCATTGTCCATCATTCTGTCCAATATTATTTTTTCTTCTTCTTTTTTCGGATACGTGATTTTGATTTTCATCATAAAACGGTCTACCTGAGCTTCGGGAAGTGCGTATGTTCCTTCTTGATCTACAGGATTTTGAGTTGCCATTACCATAAAAGGTTTCGGAAGTTCGTAAGTAACATCGCCGATTGTAATATGTTTTTCCTGCATTGCTTCCAGCAGCGCTGCCTGAACTTTTGCCGGCGCACGGTTTATTTCGTCCGCAAGTATAAGATTTGCGAATATCGGACCTTTTTTAGGTTCAAAATCACCGGATTTCTGATTGTAAATCAACGTTCCCGTAATATCGGAAGGAAGCAGATCGGGAGTAAACTGAACTCTTCGATAATCCAAATCGACGACTTTTGAAAGTGTGCTTATAGCCAAAGTTTTTGCAAGTCCGGGAACTCCTTCTACAAGGATATGACCGCCGCAGAACAGTCCGACAAGAAGCCCTTCGACCATTTCCCGCTGACCAACAATGATTTTGTTCATTTCATTTTGAATTGCTTCTATAGTAGAGATTTCTTTTTCTACTTTTGCATGAATTTCTTTTACCTGTGTATCCACTTACATCCTCTTTAAAACCTAAATGATATTTTAAACGGTATATACACCCCGTACATTTCATTGTCAAATTTTTTGTCATAAGCAAAACACAAACTAATTAAAAATAAACGTTGTGACAATATCTTTGTAAAAAAACATTGAAATGCAGTCGAAGTGGCATTTTCTTTGAAATGAAGATGTTGATGACTTTGCATTAAAAAAACAGTATAAGGAACTAATTTTTATATGTACGAGGTAATTGGAATGGAACATTTGGAAAATGAAGTTTCTCTTGATTTGAAAAAAAATATCGAAATGCGCTACGGTGAAAATCCGCATCAGAATGCGGCGTATTTTGTCGAAACCGATAATTGCGGAGTTCACAACTTTTTTACTGAGGGGAAACTGCACGGAAAGGAATTAAGCTACAATAATATTGCGGATATTTCCGGAGCACTTCGTATTCTTGCCGACTTGGATAATGAATCGTGTGTTGCCGTAAAACATTCAAATCCATGCGGTGCTGCGACTCGCAGCAGTGTTTACGAATCTTTTAAGGCTACGTATGAAGGCGACTCGATGTCGATATTCGGCGGAATCGTTGCGATGAAAGGAATTGTAAAGGAGGATACGGCAGAGCTTCTTTCTAAAATTTTTTTGGAGATAATCATTGCGCAAAAGTTTACGGAAGGTGCTTTTGATATTTTGTCAAAGAAAAAAAATATTCGATTGATGGAATATGAGAAGTGGAAAGATTCGATTTTCAATGAAAAGGCTTGTGAGGTAAAACGAGTTTTAGGCGGCTATTTGATTCAGGAGCGTGATACATTATCGCCGATGAATGAGGAATACAAAAAAATTACCGAAAAGGCGGCAACAGACGCGGAACTTGAGGATCTAAGATTTGCACAGACAATTGTCAAAAATGTCAAATCGAATGCAATTGTAGTCGTTAAAGATAAAATGCTGCTGGGGGTAGGTGCAGGTCAGATGAACCGCGTGACAAGTGCGAGAATTGCGCTTGATTGGGCAGGGGAAAAAGCAAGAGGCGCAGTAATCGGATCCGATGCATTTTTTCCGATGGACGATACAGTTCGATTGGCGGCAGAACGCGGAATTACGGCTATAGCCCAACCGGGCGGTTCGGTTCGCGATGAAGATTCGATTACTGCATGTAATGAACTTGGCGTAGCAATGTACTTTACCGGCAATCGCCATTTTTATCATTAATTTCGTTTGCAGGCATTCGTTAGAATGCCGAAAACGAAATTAATGCATGAACGCAAGGA
>JAFLVQ010000125.1 GCA_022508205.1 Spirochaetales bacterium | reverse complement strand
CTAATTAAATTATTACATCCTCTTGGTGTAATAACCAATTCCATAAGGGGGAAAAATGCGTAAGTACGAAATGATGATTATTTTCGATGAAGAAGTGACTGCTATCGAGCAGTGTAAAACATTTCTTTACGACACACTTAAAGAACATAGTGTGAAAATTCTTGAAGAAAAGGATTTGGGCGTGAAAGATCTTGCCTATGAAATCAATAGGAAAAAGAAAGGTCATTACTTCCAATTCATACTTGAAGCAGAACAGTCTGTTTGGGTAGAAATTCAGAAGATTTTCAAGATAACAAAAAGCGTCATGCGTTATATCATTCTAAATCAGGAAGGCTAAGCGTATGTCACGAGACCTGAATTCTGTTGTATTAATAGGAAGATTAGTCAAAGACCCGGAAGTTCGTTACACTCCAAACGGAACGCCTGTAGCCAGAATTTCCATAGCAAATGGTGAAAGAATAAAACAGAATAACGAATGGACAGATTTTACGAACTACTTTGATATAACAATTTGGGGTAATCAAGCGTCTAATTGTGAGAAATATTTAAGAAAGGGAAGTCAAATAGCTGTCAATGGATCTTTGAGGCAAAACCGTTGGACTGATCCTGCGACAAATCAAACTCGTTCCAGAGTAGAAATTATTGCCAATTCCGTTCAGTTCCTTTCGCCTGCCGGCGGACAGCAGAATATGCAAGGCGGACAAGCAAGTTATCCTCAAACCAATACCGGTGCCGCAAATATGTCGGTGCAGCAGTCAACACCTAAAAACAGCGGATTTATTCCTGACCCTTGGGGAGATACGGGAAATCCAGTATCTTCCGATGTTGGAGATCCTTTTGGCAGTGTTGATAATATCGACGATATACCATTTTAATAAGGAGATAGTAAATGTCTGAAGAAAAAGATGAAAAAATTGATGCAAAAAATTTTGTTTCAAAAGACAAACTGGAAAATGATCAAATAAAAAGTAAGAAAAGAGTATTTTTGCGCAGAAAAGTATGCAAATTCTGCGTTGATAAGAATTTAAAGATTGATTACAAAGAAGTTGATACATTAAGAAGATTTATTACCGAAGGCGGAAAAATCATTCCAAAAAGAATGAGCGGTAATTGTTCTAAACACCAAAGAAGAGTTGCGGCAGCAATAAAAGTGGCCAGAGCAGTTGCTCTTTTGCCTTATGTAAAAGCCTAAGGAGTTAAATAATGAGCGTAACAAAAGTCATACTTATAAAGGATGTGTACAAACTCGGAGAAGAGGGAGATGTAAGAGATGTCAAAAGAGGATATGCCAGAAACTATTTGATTCCTCAAGGTTTTGCTGTTGATTACACTCTTCAAAACAGAAATACTTTGGCTAAAAGAAGTGCCGCAATTGAAAAGAAAAAACTTCAGAAGAAAGAAAATGCAGGTGCTTTAAAAGTAAAATTGGAAGCAGAAGAAATTCTTGTCAAAATTCCTGCCGGGGAAAAGGGAAGATTGTACGGAACGGTTACTACAGCGCAGATAGTAGAAGAATTATCCGCAAAAGGGTATAAAATCGATAAAAGAAGTCTTGAACTCAGCGATCACATTAAGGTTACAGGAAAATATAAGGTTTCGGCGCATTTGTATAATGATATTTATGCTGAAATTCCGTTGGTTGTTGAAGGTATTGTCGAAGAAAAGAAGAACGAAGGAAGAAGACCTGCAAGAAAGAGAAAAGATGAAACTGCTGAAGCTGCAGCTGAAAAGACGGTATCTGCTGCCGAAAAAACTTCGGCTGCATCGGAAGCTGAATAATAGTATTTTCTGAATATAAAACTGACAGCTGTGGCAAAATAATACCATAGTTAGTCAGTTTTTTTTTACCTGTTGCCCGTCGTTTACATCTGTAATTTTTTATGGAAAAGCTATGAATACTGAAAAATCACACAAAGGTAAAATCATTCCTTCAAATTTGGATGCCGAAAAGTATATTCTTGCGTCGTTGCTGTTATACAACGAAGTTTTCGATGATTTGGAAGAAGTTAAATTGGAAGCTGAAGACTTTTTTGATATTCGCAATCAATGTATTTTCAAAGCTATGCGGGAATTAAAATCTGAAAACTTGCCGCTGGAATTGGTTGCCGTCACTGAAAAAATGCGCGTCAGTAAGACACTCGAAAGTGCGGGCGGAGCAGAATATCTTTCGCTTTTACTTGATGTCCAACCTACAAGTGCTTACGCCGTTCACTATGCAAAAGTTATAAAGGATAAATCTACACTCAGAAAATTAATTTCTATTTCAAGCGAGATTTTAAATGAGAGCTACAATAATCCCGAAAATATAAAAGAGCTTGTAGACTGTGCCGAAAAAAAAATCCTTGATATTAATGATGACATTTTTTCGACAAAGTTATTTGTGGTAAAAGATGTCGTGCGGGAAGCTATAAAATATGCAGTCGATCAAAGCAAGCATAACGGTGAAATTTCGGGAATTCCTTCGGGATTTTATGATTTGGACGATATGACGGACGGTTTTCATAATTCCGAATTGATAATTATAGCGGCGCGTCCGTCCGTTGGCAAAACAGCTTTTGCACTGAACATTTTAAATAATATGGCACTGCGAAATGGGAAAAAAGTCGGTTTTTTCAGTTGTGAAATGCCGAAACTGCAGCTTATGCTCAGGATGCTTTGCAGTGAAGCCGAAGTTGACCAGCAAAGATTGAAAAAAGGAACGCTGCCTCAGCAGTCTTTGGGACAGTTGGCGGAAGTTGCCGACCATTTTTACAAATCTACGATTATTTTTGATGATACTCCGAATATTCCGATTATGGAACTACGCAGCAAGGCAAGAAAAATGAAACGCGAATTCGGTATCGAATGCATAATGATAGATTATCTCGGTCTTGTTTCGGTGGGGGAAGAAATGAGCCAGCTTCCGCGTCATGAACAGGTCGCTTTTGTATCGAAATCATTGAAATCATTGGCACGTGAACTTGAAATTCCAATCATAGCTTTAGCGCAGTTAAATCGTCTTGTAGAATCGCGGGGAGACGACGGAGTACCGAGAATGTCCGACTTGAAAGATTCCGGGTCTATAGAGCAAGATGCCGACTTGATTATGTTTATTCACAGAAAGCAATCGCAGCTGACCGAAAATGATGGTGCAAACAAAGCCGATATAAGAAAAATTATAATAGGCAAAAATAGAAACGGACCTATTGGAGATGTTGATTTTGTATTCTTGAATAAGTATACAAAGTTTGCATTAAAAGACAAAACAAGTGACGAGTATTTTGAACAATAACAGGAGTAATACATGAAAGGCTTTTTAAAATCATTTTTTATTTTCTTTTCAGGGATGATGTTCTGCGTATTTTTGCTTGTTGTCGCAGCTATGTGCTTAATAACGACATTTCAGCCTCAAACAAATGTTGATTTGCAAAAAGATTCGTTTTTGGTGATTGACTATGACGGAAGCGTTGTCGAAAGACCGTACGAAAACTCAATTTTTGCACCGAATAAAAAAATGAGACTGAAAGACATCACGAATGCAATCGATAAAGCTCGTTTTGACAACAAAATAAAATTTATTCTGATTGACGGCGATTGTGCAAGGTATCCGATGAATTATGTATATGAAATAGAACAGGAATTGCAGAAAATCAAGAAGTCGGGGAAAAAAGTGTACGCGTGGTTTTCAAATTCCGGCGGAAGTGCTTACGCATTATGTACATCGGCCGAAAAAATTGCGATGCCGAATACAAATGCCGCAAACTTGAATATAGGCGGCTATAGTTTAACTATACCTTACGGCAAAAATTTATTTGATAAAGCGGGAATTGCGTTTCATGTAGTTCACATGGGAGATTTTAAAGGCAGCGGTGAAAATTATGTCAGAAATACGGTCAGTCAGCAGTTGGAAGAACAATACCGGCTTGTTTTCGATAGTATGTACAATTCAAAAATCGAAATGATTGCAAAAAACAGACATATCGATGCAGCGGTTCTTGACTCGCTCATTGCCGAAAATAAAACAAGATTTATGACACCCGACGACGCATTGAAAAACGGTCTTATAGATAACAAAATGAGTAAGGAAGAATTCATTGCCGAGATTTCAGCCGGTAAGAATGTATCGCCAATATCGTTGGAATCATACGTTTCGCTGTTGTCCAAAGATGTGCCGGCTTCTTCCGGTGAAAAAATAGCTGTTGTATATGTAGACGGTCAGATTGTAAGCGGAGAATCAGTAGACAACAATTATAATGGCGAAAGTTACATCGGAGAAAAAACATTCAATGACGATATAGAAAAGATCAAGAAAGACAATACTATTCACGGAGTTATTTTGCGAATAAATTCTCCCGGCGGAAGTGCTTTGGCAAGTGAAATTATGTACCAAAAATTAATGGAATTAAAACGAATCAAGCCGGTTTTTGTTTCGATGGGAAGTTACGCCGCATCGGGCGGGTACTATATCAGTTTGCCGGCAAATAAAATTTTTGCTTCGCCTTTTACGATTACCGGTTCGGTCGGTGTAGTGTCACTGTTTATGGATATAGAAAAGTTAAGCGAAAAAATCGGCGTTAATTTCAATACAATAAAAAAATATGCAATGGACGATATGTTTTCTGTCGCACGAAAACCAAGTGATTCCGAATTGGAATTAATTCGACATTCATCGAAAATAATTTATGACGAGTTTACGGCTCATGTAGTGGAAAACCGCAAAATCGATTCAATGCAGCTTTCACAATTTGCGGAAGGACGAATCTGGTCCGGAACTCAGGCTGTAAGGAATATTGGCTTTGCAGATGAGATCGGTTCTTTGAATGATGCAATTGAGGATATGAAAAAAGAATTAAAACTGAATAACGTAAAAATTGAAGAATATCCGCGTTCGGCAGATGTTTTTGAACGATTGAAATCGATGATAAACATTGCTATTGGCAAATATTCTGTACTGGAGCAACTGGGGCTTAATACATTTTTTCGTGAAAATATGAATTGTCCGCTATTGTATACTCCCGAATATGCGGAAAATTCAAAACTTTAGTATGTAAATAGGGAAAAAATTATGGAAATAAAATTTGGTACCGTAAGTTTTCCGCGAAACGGCGTGCTTGCTTCCGGGATACTCGGAGTTACCGGATGTTCTATGGCAAATATCGCAGACAACGGAGCCGGCGGAATAACATGCAAATCGATTTCAAAAAAAGAGCGCAGCGGTCATGCGACACCTGTTGTGCAGGTTTATGAACACGGACTGCTGAATGCCGTAGGTTTATCGTCAACCGGTATTGAAAATTCCAACAAAGAATTGAAATATTTGCGGGAAAACAGCGACGCCGTGATTATCGCATCTGTGTTCGGCGCAACTCCGGAAGAATTCAAAGAAACGGCTGTA
>JAFLVQ010000124.1 GCA_022508205.1 Spirochaetales bacterium | reverse complement strand
TGAACTTCGGCAATTCTTCCGTACCGATACAGCTTACATTGGATGGTCAGAAAACGATTCAGCTTAATAACTGCAAACAAATTTCATTCACTAAATCGCATAAAAGTATAACAATTGTGAAAACCCAAAAGATTTTCTCCGAAATTTTGAAAGAAAAACTGGGATGGAGTGTTTAATGATTACAGATTTATCAATAAGCAATTTTGCATTAATCGAAAACAGCGAGCTGTGTTTTTCGCCCGGTTTGAATATTCTTTCAGGAGAAACCGGTGCCGGAAAATCAATTTTAATAGAAGCCTTGTCTGTACTTCTGGGAAATCGTGCCAGTTTGGAACAAATCAGAACTGGCATGAATGAGGCTTCTGTCTGTGCCACAATCACTTTGGACAACAATCAGGATATATACAATTTTTTGAGCGACCAAAATATTACAATAGAAAATGATGAATTGATATTACGCAGACATTTGCTAAGCAGCGGAAAATCGCGTTCGTTTATAAACGGGGTTCAAGTTACCAGCAAAGAACTTTCCTTTATTGCTTCGGTTTTATTCGATTTCCATGGGCAGCACGAAGGAATCGGTCTGCTTCGTAAAGAATCGCATATTTTATACCTTGACAAATATTTGGAACTTACGGACAAAGTTGATGAATGTTCTTCAATTTGGAAAAAAATCAACAGCATTCAAAATGAACTTACACAATTATGTGCAATTGATGAAAATAGTGACAAACGAATTGAATTATTAAAGTACGAAATCAACGAAATCGAAAGCGCACAGTTTACGGAAGGCGAAGATGAAGAGTTGTCAATAAAAATAAAACGTCTTTCAAATATGGAAAAAGTAATGACAGTAGGTTCCGAAATTCACTTACTACTTGGAGAAAACGGCGAAGGCGCAGTAAATGCGGTAAAAATTGCGAAAACTCAGATTTTACAATTAAGCGAACTTGATCCGTCATTTGAAAATGACGCTGCGTGTCTCGAAGATATTTATTACAAATTGGAAGATTTTTATTCCGAATTTTCTCACAAAATGTCCTTGATTCAATATGATCAATCGTCACTTGACGAACTGATTGAAAGAAGCGAATGCTTGGAAAAAATCAAACGTAAATACGGCGGCAGTTACAATAATGTGATGAAATACCTTGAAAAAGCAAAACAGGAACTTTCCGGTATCAATCACCAATCCGACCGTAAAGACCAGCTCAATCAAGATTTAAAAAATGCAATTGAAGAATATAAAAAAACGGCACTTGAAATCTCGTTGATCCGCAGCGAAAAAAAATCAATATTGGAAAGTAAAATAAAAAACGAACTGTACGGTCTCGGAATGGCCGATGCTGTTTTTGAAATAAAAATAGAACAGGAAAAATCCGAAAATTCCCTTTTTGAATATAAAATGTTTTCCAACGGAATAGATAAAGTCGAATATCTTATTTCGCCCAATAAAGGAGAACCGGTAAAACCGCTTACAAAAATTGCTTCCGGCGGAGAATTAAGCCGTATTATATTGGCATTGAAATCTATTTTAGGAAAAGATGATAGTGTAAAGACTATGATTTTCGATGAAATCGATGTGGGAATCGGCGGAAAAGTAGCGTTGTATGTGAGCAATAAAATCAGAGAACTGGCAAAGGAAAAACAAATTATTTGTATAACTCATTTGCCGCAGATCGCTGCCGGCGGAGACAAAAACTTTCTGATTCGCAAAGAATCAGGCAGTGAAAGAACAATTTCGTTCATTAAAGAATTGAGCCGAAATGAAAAAATCGACGAAATAGCACGAATGTTATCCGGCACAATAACCGAAACCAGTCGTTCTCATGCCGTTGAATTATTAAATATTTATGAAAACTGATAAAAATGTTTTTCTTTAAATTAATCTTTCAACAATAAAAACGATAATTGTAAAAAGAAACAAATTAAAAGAGGATTGTTTTATGGCAAAAGTAACAAATGAACAGCGTGTCAAATACCAAGAACATATTGCCTTTTATAAAAAAAAGATTGAAGAGCTCGAAAAAGAAATAAAAACACTGAAACTGAAAGCGGCAAGCGAAGCTGCGGAAATAGCTTCATATACGCAAATAAAAGCAGCGAAACTTTTGCTTCAGGAAATAGGAATATACTGCGCAATGAATGAAGTCAGTGTCGATTTTCTTGATGTGAAAAATACTTCATTTCTCGACAAAGCACGGCAATTTACCTCTGATGTCATTATCAATCTAAGTAAAATTGTTACAAATTATCTCGATGTTCCATTTTCCGATTATGAAAAGCAATTAGCTTTGCTGTCAGAATTAACGGATTCGGAAAAATATGAATTAATTTGTCAAATCGGTTACTGCTGCGACATAGTGAAACACAATTTCGGAGAAAACAGCAAATGGAAATGGAATTTCCTTGATACCGATTCCAGACTCGCTATTGTTGCAAAAAATATGTTCGACTTACGTCGTTATCAGAAATTGGATAATCCAATGGAAGAAGGTTATAACGTCCGCCGTGCACATATTGCCCTAATACAAAAAATGCTTCTTCAAGTTTCGTTAAAGTTCCGTGAAAAATATGAATTAAATGGGAAAGATCCCGAAGACTTAAAAAAAGCTATTAATTTTCAATGCGCACTGCATAGAATCGTAAGTATATTGGGAGATCCGGAAAAAGTCGAATCATCAAAAAAACAAATCGGCGTATGGAAAATATTGCTCGAAAAACATTTTGCCGATGAAGATGCAAAAAAGAAACGATAAGCCACTGAAACCGCAATTTCTAAAATTGCGGGAAATTAAGCACAGAGCAGTCGCTTACGAAAATAAAAAAGACAGTTCCTTCAATGGACAGCTGCCTTTTTTAAAAAACTCCAATCACTTGCACGAATTGCCGAATTACAAAACATTCAATCGCAGCTCATTTTTTCCAATAACCGGTACACTCTGAAAATAAAATTCTCTCGCAGTTCTTTCTGAGTAACAGGAAAATCACTTTTATCAGCAAAAGCGGCAATATTTTTTTCTATATCCGTATAACATTCCATAAGCTGCCATAAAAAGGTATGAAACTTTGAAGGAATATATTTTTTCATCACATTCCATGTAGTTTCATAAAATAAAACATCGGTTATCTCCAAATTAAACTGGCTCAGATCAACCCAATCAATTATATTTTTACTGTTTGAAACCATTAAAATTCTGTTCCACAATTCCTGAAAATTCAATGTATCAATTTCGTTTTTATAAAAAGCGACTGCATCATTTTTTTCATTTTCAAGAGAAAACTCAATATCGCAGTCCGGTTCCGTATTAAAGCAAAATAGGCGTTCTTCATTTTTTAAATAAAGAGATTCCGACGTAATTCCGATCAGCTCAAACGATGAAACTCCCGATCTTTTTTTTGCCAGCTGAATAATAACATTAGATGTGGAAAGCAGCAAAAGGTCTATATCTTCCGTTAAAAATGTACATACAAAATTATTATTCATAGCAAACAAAACAGTTTTGGGTGAATACGACACCAAGTTGCCCTTCAACAATTCGCCGTTTTTCAACCGCAATGAATCTGCGCGGCAGAATGAAACCGCAACAAACAAATAAAAGACAAAAACAGCGATTTTTTTATGATTCACTTTTACCTTCATCATCATTGCCCGACTTTTCTTTCTGCCCTACTTGGAGCAAAAAGAAACCGATAGCGATAAAACACAATGTTACAAAAAGGAATAAAAATTTTTCAAACAGCCACTTATCTTTCGGGAAAAAACCACAGGAGAAGAAGAATAAAACAACCGACAGTAATGTAATAAAAGTTCCCGAAATGAAAAGTCCGAAACTCTTTCGATTAATTAAAAAGTAGTAAAGCAGAAAAGTTATTCCGCAGCATAACGGAATCAGCGGCCATGTCTTTTCTATTTCAAACTTGAAAATTAACCAGAAAAACGAATATATCATTATAAAAATCAGGTCACTTCCCAAAATGAATAAAGGACCGTTTTTGTTTTTATTCATAAAAGCAACAATTACAAAATTGATGCCGATAACCAACACATACGCACACATCATCATCGAAACGGTAAATGTTGCAAAAAAAAGCTGAAAAATTGCCAATAAACCAAAAACAATAAAGTAAATACCGAGAAGCATTTTCTTATTGACAGCTTTTATTATTTTATTCATCAGCATTCTCCCCTTTATTTATAACCATTTGAAGACTGGAAATAGCTGTTTCAATCATACTATCATCCGGTTCTCTTGTGGAAAATAACTGAAAAAAAAGTCCGGGCAGCACAAATAACTTTACAATCGGATTTTTTTCGTACTTTGCGGAAAGTTTCAATAATTCATAACTGATAGAAGAAACTATAGGCATTCCGATAAGGATATGCGAAGCAATGATTATTACTTTCTGTATACTTTTGTGAGCGTGAAGATACCAGTCAAACTGATTAAAAAAGATATTAAAAAATGGGAAAATAACAATTGTGATTAAAAAAACAATAAAAATAAACGAAGTTCCGCAGCGAGGATGCAGTCTTGACGATGAACGAACATTTTCTATCGAAAGTTCTTTTTCCGCTTCATAAGCATTAATCGTCTTATGCTCTGCTCCGTGATACCCAAACAACCGTTTTGTATCTTCCATGAATGAAATCAAAAATAAATAGATAAAGAAAAAAAACATGCGAATTATACCGGCAACTAAATTATACGCAAATGGATTTTGCGTGTGATCGAGTTTGAACAAACTAGTAATAAAATACGGAGTTGCGACAAAAAGCAGCATAGCAAGACCGAATGCAAGCACATAAGTCAAAATCATTGCAAATGCGGAACTTTCCTTTTTTTCTTCGGAAGCAACTTCTTCGGGAAATGCAATTTCCGCCGAACGATTAATAATTTTCATTCCAAAACACAAATTTTCGCAAAAACCCGCTATTCCGCGAATAAACGGCAATCCAAAAAAACGCATTCTTTTTCCCAGCGACACATACGCATGATATTCTTTATGCAAAGTTTTATCCGGTTTTCTTACAGTAAAAGCATAACCTTCGGGACTGCGCATCAAAACGCCTTCTATTAAAGCCTGCCCGCCATAAGCAAGATTCATTTCTTTCTTATCATTTTTTTCATTCCTCAAATTCAAGCTCCCACATTTTTTTGACGCAATATAAAAAAAATAATGTAACTTTTCAATGTTTTAATAGAATCAAATTTAAAAAAACAGCGTACTCATCCTGCTGCCGATCAACGCACCTCACACTCGAATCGAAACAAAGATCCCGCCGACTGCGAATTATCTGCGAGGAGAAAAAGCAGACGCAATACCGGCGGAATCAGGCTAATATTAAATCAAAATATTGACAGTTTTTTTTTTTTTTTT
>JAFLVQ010000123.1 GCA_022508205.1 Spirochaetales bacterium | reverse complement strand
TTTATTCAAGGGTTGAAGGCTTTTAAAATTGAGCATGTGCGCAGAGAATGTAACAAAGATGCAGATAATTTGGCAAATATGGCTATGGATGAAAAAAGAAATGGAGAAGTAGAGTTTACAACCGCTGTTTCTTAATACTATTAACGAAACAGAGGAAAGTCCGGGCTCCACAGGATATGACGCCGGATAACATCCGGACTTTGCGGATTTCGCAGGGATGGAAAGTGCAACAGAAAGTATACCGCCGGAAACGGTAAGGGTGAAAAGGCAAGGTAAGAGCTTACCGCATAAAAATGGCAACATTTATGGCATGGCAAACCCCGTCAGGAGCAATGTTAAGCAGAAAGAGAGTGTTCCGCTCATTAACTTTCGGGTAAACAGCATGAGTATTATAGTAATATAAGTACCAGACAGATGGTTGTTTCAAACAGAACCCGGCTTACAGCTCTACTTTTTGATTTCTTTTTGTTTAATGAATCAAGAATGTATCAAGTTTTGCAAGTTTATTTTCTATACTATTCAGTCTCATTTCTATTATATCATCATAATCGTAATCAAACTGCTGATTATCTATTTCGTATGCAAGATCTTCTATCTGTTCCCAACCAATGCGAACGTTAATTTTATTAATTTCCTGAGCATACAATTTTGTTTTTTCCCAATAATGCTTAGCTATATCATATCGGGATTTTGCAATCTCAAAACTATTTTTTATCTCTTCTGCCCATTCTGCATTATAAAAAACAACATCGCGCTTATCGAATTCCCAGCCCCAGCCTACATATTCTTTAGTAAGCAGATAATAAATATGAAAACGCAGCAGCAACTTGTATTTTACATATTCTTCCCATGTATTTGTTACAATAATCGCTTGACTGGGATGAGCATTGACAAGTTTTAATGAATTTTCCAACCAGAAAATATTTCTTTTGTAGTTTGTTTGATTGGATAATAAATTTGATTCATACAGACGGTATACTTGTTCGATATAAATCATTTTTTGCGGTTTTGCGACAATATTTAAAACTGAGCATATAAGAAGGAACATTGCAGTTATTGTTACTTTCACCTTTTTCATTACCCAATCCTTTCAAAAATTCTTAATTCAGAAAAAAATCTTCCTGTGACTTTAAACGTGTGGACATAGATGACAATTCTTGAATATTATCGATAATTTTCTCTATTGAATTTTTTAATGTTTCAATATGTTCTTTAAAATTCGATGTGTATTTATCCAATGAAGTAATATCAACAGTCATTTTTTCATTAGTTGTTTTTGTCGTTAAAGTTATAGGAAGTAATTTTTCAGTTTCACCTTTCGTCTTATCAGCAAGATTACGAATTTCAGTAGCAACGACGGCAAACCCTTTTCCCATATCTCCGGCACGAGAAGCTTCTATTGCGGCATTTAGTGAGAGCAAATTGATTTGTTCCGAAATTTCGGAAATTGTATTTACAATAGGAGTAAATGCGTTTGAATCTTTTTGGGAATTAATATTTAACTTTTGAATATCTGCGGTTATTTTCAAAACTTCATTCAATGCAATCGTAATTTTTTCGCTTGCCGCCTGCATTGATGTTATGTAAAGATTCATACTTGATGCCGTAGATGACAAATTGGAAGAAATTTCGGTATTGTTTTTTATCGCGGTTTTCAATAATTTTTCGGAATTTTTGGAACTGCTCATTAAACTGCAAAGACGGTTTGCAACGGCTGTAGCAAATTCGTCAACATCGTCATAGCCAGTGTAGCTGCATATAAAATCCTGCGGATAACGGAAATTTGCATTTTCAAATGCTTTTACTAATTTGTCGACAGACATTTTCGATATAGGCTTGGATGACTCAGAGAAGAAAATACGTTCGGTTGCTACATTGTGTAAATCACAATATTGAGTAATTCGTTCAAATGTCGACAGTGCTTTTGCTTTATTTTTGTAATTGGCAATGGAATTCATTTCGGTATCGTAGATATTCCATTTTAATTCTTCATGCGTCATATCTATGCTGCAGCCGGGTCCACTGAAACATCCCATTTTACAGCTTGTACAATCGATGAGAAGCGGAAAATGTTCAAATTTTTCTTCCACATTTTTTTGTAAATCGGGCAGTTTTTCTTTGAACATTTCATAACCGGAATATTCATTTGTGTAAATAGATTGAAATTTTCTGTGCAAAAGATTATTCATGCCGCCGTTTTGGCAGAAAACATTTGCACGTTCGGGATTTTCCAATTGGAAGTTTTCTTCTTGATATTTATTAATATCTACCTTGTGAAGCTGAAGATGTTTTTCGAGGCTATTGAATGTTAAATTGTATTGAATGCTTGCGTCGGTATCCGGGTCTTTGAATTCCCTTCGTTTTGCAATACATGCTCCCAAATATGCAATGTCTCCGTCGAACTTCAATTTTCTGCGAATGTAATTTGCAAGAATTACGGCAGGAGAATGAAGATGAGCAAGGTTGTTGATTAAAGTAGGTTGATAAATTTTAATATATTCCGTCGTTGCGGGACATCGCTGTGTCAAAAGCGGAATACGAGCTTCGTCTTGGATTTGTTCAAGATATTTACTCGCAAGAATTTCGGCACCGAGAGCTTCGTTATAGATTCCGTCAAGAACCAATGTAGATTTCAGATAACCAAACAGATTTTTGTAGTTATTTTTATATTTAATCAGAACAACAGGGGAAATAATGAGACATGTTTTATTTCCTTTGTTAATCTTATTGATAAAATCATCAAAATCATCAACTAAATCGATTGCTTTATAGTTACATGCGCGATAGCAGTTTCCGCAGCCGATACACAGATTGTCATTTACGGATACAGATTGCCCATCCGTTGATAAACAGTATTTTACGGGACAGGCTTGAATACAAGCCTTGCAGTTAACACATTTTTCGTTATTGAATTTTACAACCTTACACAGATCCATATTTCCAACCTTATTTACTAAAATATAGCTTTATTATTTATCGAGAAAATAGAACAAAACTATAATGTATTTCTTTTAAATAAACTATTTTTTAATCATCAAAAATTTTGCCGCCGGAATAAAAAGTTCCTTTCCAGTATTTGGCATTTAAATCAGAAATAATCACACGTTTGTCGCTGCCGAAAGATTGTGCATGTATAAAATAATTATCTCCCAAATAAACACCAACGTGCGTAACGGTAATTGTTCCGTCGGTCGCAAAAAAAACGGCATCGCCGGGACGTAGCTGAGATTTCGGTACTCTTTCAAACTTGCGGTACATTGCGGTTGATGTTCGAGGCAGCGGTTTTCCTGTAGCTTCCAGAGAAACGGCGTAAAGCAGGCCGGAACAGTCTACTTCATTTTTGGTAATGCCGCCGTAAGCGTAAGGAACTCCGAGATATTCACGCAGTCCTTGTATAAATTTGATTCTGTCATTTTCAGCTTTTTTATCTGTTGCAAATAGCTTTGAAAGCTCCGCATCCGAAAATTGCGTAGTTCCCAAAAAGTTATCGGCTGCATTCAATACCGCTGCGGCAAATGTAACTGTCAGCAGAAAAATAATTTTAAAGAAATGCATATCTATCTCCTGATTACGTGGCTGTTATTATACATGATTTTGATTTTTATAAAAAAACTTTAACTTACTGTTTGGAAAATTTCATTTTGACAATTTTTTTTAAGATTTCACTGATGATTGTGCCGACATTTTTGTTGATGATAAGTTGTAAAGGAAACAACTTTTGGTGATTGCTGATTTGTCCTTTATAAAAATCACTAAATAAGAATCAAATAGGCATTTAGGTTGCTAATTTCTGATAATTGCCGAATCGTGTCGGTGTATTGCTCGGATATTAAAAAACAGCATCTTCGAGTGTTGCAACAATAAAGCGAGGATTTCATGAAAAAACTAACGGTATTAATGGTTTTCTTTTTTACTTGTAGTTTTATTTTTGCACAAAACGGTACTTCCGACGCAGTGCCGCAGAATCCTCAATCTCAGGAAACAGAAGAATCGGAAGAGTTACAAAATAACGTTCCGTTAGTCCAATTCAGAATATTTGCAGATTTTAATGTGTCTCCGTTTTACTGGGAAATATCGAAAAATCTTGGTGGCTTTGGAATGAACGGCAGCCTTATGCTCGGTGCGGTGTATAAAGAGAAAACGTTTGGTCTGCAGGCTGATGTTAATTACAATTCATTTGCTTCTCTTGAGAAAGCCGATTCACAAAAAATCGACGGGGCATTCAGTATATTTCGTTTTACTGCCGTAAGTTATATTCCGCTTACAAAGTATATGGAAATTAAAGCCGGTATCGGAGGGGCGTTCCTGTCGACGGCATTTCGCTATCAGACAGAACGTAATATTCATCAGTACTATGCCGGTCCATCACTTAGTTTTGATATGTTTCTGCGACTTCCTTCGTTTCGTTATGCAGAATTTCAGTTTATTAACCGTTTTGACTTGATGATTTCCGAAAGCCGAAATGTTCATCCATATTATTACAGCGGTGTAAGAATTAATTTTTTCCCTTATATAAAATGGATTAAATTGTATGCGGAAGTTGGAATAATGCCGTGGTTTTACAAGGACGAGCAAATTAAAGTCAATACGGCAATGTTTACTTATTCGGTCGGTGCGTCTTTTGATGCAATGATTCCGTCATCCTTTAAAAGGAAGAAAAAGGCAGAACATCACGTTTGGCTTGAAGATGAATTTGTATCGAAAATGGCAGTGCTGCCTAAGATTCAGAAACTTCCGCCGATTCTTCCGATGGATAAAAAAACTCGGCTGCGTTATATTGAAATTATTGAAGAATTGGAAGCATATTACGATAATGCAAAAGTTTTGGCTTTCCGCAATGTATTGTTCAAACCCGACAGTGCGGAATTTGTCGATGATAATCAGGTGAAAATTTTGCAGGAAATTGCTGATATGCTGCTTCAATATGACAATATCTTCATTAATATCTGCGGTTATACAAACGATACCGGTGAAGATTATTTGGAAAAACTGCTTTCCGAAAAACGGGCCGATATTGTTGTGCATTTTATGGAAGAGCACGGAATTCCTTACGAAAAAATGACTATTGCGGGACGAGGAAGCGCAGGATTGAAAACAAAAGCAATCGATGAAATCAATCGCCGTGTGGAATTGAGAATTCTGATGAAGCTGGAAGATTAACTTGATGAATGATAAGCTATACAATGAAGACAAACCGCGCAATGCCGCAATCGATTTATTGAAAATTGCGGCATTGCTTTTAATGATTTTTGACCATGCATATATTTTACTGATAAAACAGCCCGCTCCGCGATTTCTGCGTTTCTTTTACGAAATAGTGCCGCTTAGTCCGGCATTATTTTTATTTTTGTCGGGATATTCGCTTGCTGTTTCAAAAGCGTACCTTAAAAAAAGAAAACGGCTGATTTTTGCGGCTGTATATTTTGCAGTAAGCAATATTTTCTTTGTTGTCGAACACGGGATTCA
>JAFLVQ010000122.1 GCA_022508205.1 Spirochaetales bacterium | reverse complement strand
TTCCAAAAGCCGCTCAATATCGTCGTTCGTAAGTTCTCTGATAAATAAATTTTTAAAGCGGTTCATTGATTTTTCCACAGTCTGCAAAATCAGCGGATATTCTTCCAATTCTTCGATTTCTTTATAGATACGATTTTCAATGAAAATTTGTTCAAGCGTCAACTGCTGCAGCTGCTCCGATAAAGTCGCTTCTTTGTGGCGCAGTTCTTTGTCTAATATTTCCAAAAGCCGCTGAGAATTATACGCTAACAGCTCGGTAACGGTCATAAGTTTCGGCTTGTTATTTACAATGGCAATCATACTCGTATTTATGACAAGTTCGCAGTCCGTAAAAGCATACAGACCTTTAAGCAGATTATCGGCATTTTCTCCGCGCGCACTTTTTACTTCTATTTCGACTTTTTCAGTTGTAAAGTCATTAATCGAACTGATTTTTATTTGATTTTTGCGAGATGCAGCTTCTATCGAATTTATTATTGACTCGGTTGTTGTTCCGTAAGGAATTTCTTTAATCAAAACTGTCTTGTCATCTTTTTTTTCTATGCGCGCGCGAACGCGAACCTTCCCCAAACCGTCACGATAGTCAGACACATCCATTATTCCGCCCTGCTGAAAATCAGGGTACAAAGTAACAGTTTCTCCCTTCAAAAGTGCCATTTCGGCAGCCAAAATTTCGCCGAAATTATGCGGAAGAATTTTAGTAGACATCCCTACTGCAATTCCTTCGGCTCCGAGCAGCAATAAAATCGGAAGTTTAGCCGGAAGAGTAATCGGTTCTTTGTGTCTTCCGTCATAGTTATCCATATAGTCGGTAACGCTTGGATTAAATAAAACTTCTTTTGCCAACTCATTTAATCGGCATTCGATGTAACGCGCAGCCGAAGCTCTGTCTCCGGTTAAAATATTTCCGAAATTCCCCTGTTTATCGATAAAATATTCTTTATTTGCCAATACAACCAGAGCGTCGACAATCGAAGCATCCCCATGCGGATGATACTGCATCGTATTGCCGGCAACATTGGCGACTTTATTAAACCGGCCATCATCTTTTTCATACATTGCATGAAATATACGGCGCTGAACCGGCTTCAATCCATCGGCAGCATCGGGAATCGCACGATCTTTAATAACATAAGACGCATATTCTATAAAATTCTGGTTAAATAATTCATTGAGGTTACTCATTCTGCTGCGTCTCCTATATTAAATTTTCCATAATATAATCTTTTCTTTCCGGAGTATTATTTCCCATATAGAAACCAAGTGATTTTTTGATTTCATTCAAATGTTCAACCGTAACTTTGGTCAATTTAATATCTTTACCGATAAACTGCCCAAACTCTTTAGGTGAAATTTCTCCCAACCCTTTAAATCGGGTAATCTCATGATTCTTGATTTTTTTCATCGCCTTCTCTTTTTCCTCTTCGGAATAGCAGTACAACGTCTGCTGTTTGTTTCGCACTCTGAACAAAGGCGTTTCAAGTATATACAAATGTCCTTTTAAAGGAACTTGCTCGAATAAAACGAGGAAAAAAGTCATAACCAAATTTCGTATATGGAAACCGTCAACATCCGCATCGGTTGCTATTACCACTTTATTATAACGCAGCCCCTCTATTCCGTTTTCGATTCCCAAAGCTTTCATCAGATTATAAATTTCTTCATTTTTATAAATAGTAGACTTCGTATGACCGTATGTATTAAGCGGCTTTCCGCGTAAAGAAAAAATTGCCTGCGTCATAACATTTCTGCTTGGTCCTATACTTCCCGAGGCGGAATCTCCTTCGGTAATGAAAATCATTGTATTTTCCCTGTCTGCGGCATACTTAGGGTTGTCATCATTGAAATGAATCTTGCAGTCTTTCAATTTAGGAATATTAAGCGCAACTTTTTTCGACTTCTCTCTTGCCTCTTTTTGAACCTTCTGAAACTCACTTCGTATCATTTCGTTATACTTTACTCGTTCCAGAATCTTATCCGCAATTTCCTTATTTCTGTTCAGATACAAAACAAGAGATTCCTTGATTTTTGCAATCAAATCACTTCTAATATCGGTATTTCCCAGCTTGTTTTTTGTCTGAGATTCAAAGATCGGGCTTTTCAATTTTATTGCTATTGCACCGACAAAACCTTCTCTGACATCGGAACCGTTAAAATTTTTACCGGAAAATTCATTTATACCTTTTAAAATTGCCTCTCTGAATGCAGCTTGATGAGTTCCTCCGTCATTTGTATGCTGCCCATTTACAAATGAAAAATAATTTTCACCGATTTCCGGGATGTGGCAAAAAGCATATTCCAACTTGTCATCGATATAATGAATAATCGGATATAAAGCTTCATCGCCAACTTCGGTTTCAAGTAAATCTTTTAATCCGTTGCTGCTGAAAAATTCTTCGCCGTTAAAATATAACCTTAGATTTCTGTTAAGATACGAGTAATTTCTTACTCTTTCGGTAATAAAATCGCCGTTACATTGATAATTACCGAAAATTTCATCATCGGGAATAAATTCCGTATATGTCCCGTCATGCTCTTTTGCCGCACTGCCGCTTTTTTCGGATATTTTTTTCCCTTTGGAAAACACAATTTCCTTGTATTTCCCTTCTCGGTACGAACGAACCAAAAAATGTGACGATAGCGCATTTACGGCTTTTGTTCCGACACCGTTTAACCCAACGGAAAACTGAAATACATCGTCATTGAATTTTCCGCCCGTATTAATGACAGAAACGCAATCTTCCAATTTACCTAATGGAATTCCGCGCCCGTAATCACGGACACTTGCAAGTTTGCCGTTGAGACAGATTTCGATTTTATCGCCAAACCCCATAATATATTCATCTATGGAATTATCGATAACTTCTTTCAGCAAAATATAAATTCCGTCATCATATTGTGTTCCGTCACCTAATCTACCGATATACATTCCACTTCTTGCACGAATATGTTCCAACGGACTTAATGTTTTTATTTTATCTTCAGTGTAATTATGATTTAATTCCTTTGCCATTATTCCTTATCCTTTCAAATAATTTTATCGATTAAAATTAATCATAACATGCGAAAATTACCGATTTTGATATGAAAAATAGTTTTATTTATAAATATAAAGAAAAGCAACTGTTTTAAAATAGAAAAATGCTAATACCACGAAAGATAAAAATTGTCAATTTTCGCGTTTTAAAGCTCAAAATAATTTCTTTTTTTACTTATTTATGGTAATTATCATATTTTATAGTATCATTTCTAACTACTTAATTTAATTAGCTTTTATTTTGACGAAATTTTGGACAAAATAAAGCACCAGAGGATTTTCCATGCAAAAATCTATAAAAAATTTACTTTATAAAAGCCATTTGTCCGTAATTGCGCTTTCATTTTGTGCGTCTTTATTGATAATTTTTTCGTTTATGCTGAGACTTTCATATTCAGGCACAAAAGATATTATCAGTGATATACGCGTCAATTGGGAAAATGCAGACCGCAATATTCAGCTGACCGTTACTCGGTGGCTGAAAGGCAAACCGTTTGAAACAACTAAAAAAAGTATTGAACTGACGACAGACAAGCTGCTGGTACTGCAAGAGCGCACAAATTCAATACTGTATCCGAAAGAATTCAGAAAAGAAATCGAACAGGCATCGAAATTATGGAAAGAGACTGACAAAAATCTCGCTTCCATTATTAAGAAACTCGAAGTTTTTACCGAAAGCAACAGTTTTTTGAATATGGAAACCGAAACAAACGTAAAATCTTTTCAAGTAGGCCCGGATAATTATCTGCAGAAACTTAACCTGCGCGAATTAATCTACAATTACAAAATGCGTAATGATGGGAAATGGGACAAATTCACTCAGCAGGGAGTGGAACTTTTAGACCAAATAGACATAATGTACACATACACAGACAATTTTTCCAAAAAACTCGAAAACATTGCAAAAAATATGAACTTGCTGCTGAAAGTAATTGTCGTTTTATGTTCGGTTTCCGTCGCAATCCTCGTAATTCTCCAAGTTATCACGGGGCTTTTGCTAACTAAAAAAATCAGCAATTCCATATCGCATCCGCTGATGGAATCATCGCAGAAACTTATAAATTTTGTAGGAAAAAGCCTTGAAAGTGCCGAATCGACCGATAATAACAAGTTCTTAAATGAAATAGAACAGTTGCAGTACAGTGTCGATGTGCTTATAAATTATTACAATCAAATAGCCCAAACAGCTAAAAAACTTTCTATCGGTGATACAACCGAAAACATTACTCCTATTTCACAAAATGACGTCATTGGAAATGCGTTTTACGATATATCAAACTACTTGCAAAATCTTGCAAAAGGTGCCAATGAAATTATAGAAGGAAATTACGACTTTATAATTGAAGAAAAGTCGGATAAAGATATTTTGGCGCAAACGTACAACAGATTGGCAGTTTCTATTGTCGATTTACTGAATAAAACCAAAGAAATTACACGTTTGGAATCGGAATTTCAGGCAGCTTCAAAAATTCAAAGTTCTATGCTTCCCATGCATGAAGAATACATTGCAGGATACGAACTGTCTCATCAGCTTATTACAGCTACGGAGGTCGGAGGTGATAATTATGACTTCAGGCATTGTAGCAAAGGAAATTGGTTTTCCATCGGCGACGTTTCGGGACATGGGCTTGAAGCCGGTATTATCGCTTTAATTGCCCAGTCGGCATTCAATTATGGTATTTATCTTTTTGAGAATCTTGATGAAAGCAATAAATTACCAATTGAGATGTATCAATATGTAAATAAAACCGTTTATCTGTTAAATAAGCAGAGAAATAATTCTGATTCATTTATAACAATGAACTATTTTTTTGAGCACAATGGCACATTTTACGGAGCCGGTGCGCATGAATCTCCGTTAATTTACCGTGCGGCAACCGGAGAAGTAGAAGAAATCAAGCAGCTTACGGGAAATACATTGTTCTTAGGTATAATAGAAGAAATCGATGCTGTACCATCGTTTTGTTCGTTTGAACTATATCCGAATGATATTTTGCTTTTGTATACAGACGGGTTGATTGAAGCAAAAAACGAAAATAATGAACAATTCGATATTCCAAGAGTCAAAGATTTACTGAAAAAACACGCGAACCTGCCGTTGCCCGAAATAAAAGAAACTATTTTTACCGAACTGCGCAGCTTTACCGAAAAAGGTGACAGAGCCAGATATAATGGTAATTTTGCCGATGACGTAACAATATTTTTGATAAAAAAGAGAGATTAGCATAAAAAAACTCACTGATTTATATTCAATCGGTGAGTTTTTTTTACTTTGAAGGCTTGGTTATCCTTTTACTGCTCCGGCAATTACGCCTTTGATAATGTAACGTTGCATGAATATGTAAAATATTACAATCGGAAAAACTGCGAGGATCAAAGATGACAATTCCATTCCAAAGTCTCTGGAAAATGCGCCGCGTGAGTAATACTGAGCCAATTGAACGGTACGATTTTCCTTTTTAAGTAAAATAAGAGGCAGTAAGAAATCATTCCAAATCCACAGGACATCCAAAATAGCAATGGTAGAAGTGATCGGTGTCAGTAACGGAAAAATAATCATGAAAAATGTTTCAAACCGTCCGGCTCCATCTAAAGCGGCAGATTCTTCCAACTCTATCGGTATTCCTTTGATAAAGCCATGATACATAAAAATAG
>JAFLVQ010000121.1 GCA_022508205.1 Spirochaetales bacterium | reverse complement strand
CTTTTTATTGCTGCAGCTGATTGTTTTTGCAGTTATGTTTGCATATCTTTTTTTTGTAAATCTCTTACCCATAGCATCATGCAGTTATTCTTTTTCCGATCTGAAAGAAATCGGCAGTATGATATTTTTACCGTCGTTTTGCGTATCTTTTCTTAACGGTTCGTTAATTTCGTTGTTTTTGTATGGTTTTTTGATTGTAGATCATGAACATTCATGCCTTTTTTCGGTGAAAATAATTCCTTTTTTCATATCGCTTTTGTTTTTTATCCTCTTTTTTTGTCTTTGGCATCCGAATTGGGAAAATTCTTCGGTACGCTATAAAGATAATGATGCGCGTTTCTTTGTCGATTCCGGAGCATTTTTTCAATACTACGGCGTTCCCAAAGCACGATTCAGTCAGGATGAATTTGAAACGTTACTAAACAAAGTAAGCAGAAAAGACAAAAAATTATTGATCAAAAATTATACTCATAACCGTGTGAACGGTGATTTTCTGTTGAATGAAGATGTGCTTGCGGTTGACAGATTTTTACTGCGCAGATGCTTGTCATTGAATAATGAAACGGAAAACAGCAAATTGTTTTTCGGACGAGTGGAAAAAGACTGCATTTACGATGCAATAATATCTTTGCCGGAACAAGTTCTGTCGTTTGAAAAACTGTCTCCGGTATTTCATTCTTATGACAAAATGGAAATTTTGATTCCGATCGGAAACGGAAAGGAAGCGAAACGTTTTGTCTTTGAAAAAAAACAGAATGCGTTTTTTTCCAATTCACACTATTTATTTATGTCTAATCTGATTTACAGAAATAACGAAATGATTCTGCTGTTTTTCAATATGTATTCGCTTGTATCTATCGGTCTGTGGATGGTTATTACATTTATGATTCTGACTTTTTCCGGATGGATTTACATAAAAGAATATCCTTTGATTTCGTTTGTTCTGAACTTTTTGCTGATGGTTGCGTTTTATCTTTGTGTTCCGCCGATTTTGGAATGGTGCCATGTTATCGTTAAAAATTTTTCGTCGGAACTGTTTATTAAGCTGCGATATATAATTTTCTTTTTTGTCTTCTCCGGAATTTTATTTGTTATAAACATAGCAAGATGGTTTTCTTATAAGAAAGATAAAAAAATCTAAAGGGAATTGATGAAATGACTGCTAAAAAAGATGATACGTTGGCAATTGATACTTATAAAACTTTTTTCAGAGTATTACTTTTTGGATTGATTTTTTGTTTGTTGGCATCATTATTTGCCTATGTAAAAAATAAAATAAATTCGGATTTTTTTACTTCATATATAGTGTACAAAACAATCCATACATTTAGTATGCACTTTACTATTTTTGTGTACTTGTTCCTATTTTGGTTTTATTCGTTTTCTTTCGATAGAAAATATCTTTTCGATTCTAACAAACATCGCAGAAATTTTTATCAGATTGTAAGCAGCGGCTTCAATGTTATAATTTTAAGTTTATTTGTTTATTTTTTCATACTCGAAGTGGCTTTGCCTTTCAGTAAAGGGCGATGTGCCGAAATTGTAACAAAATGCAGGTTGTCCGAAGAATTGCTTGATAAGGCAGAAAAGTTGTATGCGGACAGCGACAATAAATCAAACAATTTGCAGAAACAGATTACGAGTAAAAAAGAAGCCTTGCGCATTTATGAAAATTACGGAAGGTTGGTAAGTCCGAGCCGCTTTGTCAATGAACGCATCAATGATTTAAGAACTGATTTGTACAGAATGGAGCATACAGCGCGCGACCAAGACGAAATTCCGCGTGAATTGTCGACATACGAAGAACTTGCAGATTATTTTTATTCCAAATCAGATTATTTTTCCGCATGGTTTTACTATATGTCACTGGAAAAAGGTCCCAATCGGCAAAAAAAACTTGCCAGAGAACGAATCGAAGATATTAAGCAAAAAATAAAATATCAAAACAGTCTTTATACCGATGAAGAAATGAATCTTTACATGGATAAACAGACGCGGAAAATACAGGATTTGTACACGCGGCTGCAAAAAGGCGATCAGCTTTTGAGCAGCGGCGATTACTTAGCAGCATACTATCTGTACCGTGATATTTATAATGAAAATTCAAATATCAGAGATGCGCTGAACGGACGCGATAAATCATTGGAATATTTGAAAAAAAATGCAGTGGATATTGAAGATGTCGAAATTGCAAGCAGTTATGCGGGAAAAGAGAATTTCATACTGTTTTACGATAATGACATCGTAATGAAAGCCGGCATCCTGCGCAAATCAATAAATGTAGATTTATTGACGGAGCAGTATTTTTTCTTTGATACGCAGCTTTGTTACAGAGACGATAATAAGAATATAACCAAAATTATCTACATTCCGTTTGCCAAAATAAGCAAAGATAATCTTTTGCTGCTGTGTTACGACAAAAATGATAACGAAAATATTTACTCTCCGGTTATAGAGAAAATTTCAAAAGCGCAACTGTTTTCCCTTCTCGGCAGTGTTTCGGAATCCGAGAAAACACGTTTTTTGTCATATTATAATTTTGAAAATGGTTTTTACGAACTTCGTTCCAAAGAAAAACATGTTGTCCGTGAACTTTCGGGACTGACAAGGAAACATAAATTGCTGAACGGCAGCGGTGCCAAAGTTGTTTCGGTGGAAAATATGAATAAAAAGCTGCAAAAATTATCAAATGATGAAAAAAACAAAATCCTTGCTTTTTATGAACTTCGGGGCAATAATTATGTGTTTTATTCCCGCGATTTGGATGTACTGAACGATTTTTCCGAAACAGCAAAAAAATATAATTTGGATAACGATAAATTAAGAGAAAACATGCTTGCGTTTCCCTATGATATGAGTGTTCTGTATCATTTGGCTTATGATTACGAAAGTGCGGAAGATTTTTCGTTATTCAAATTACTGGATCTGCGCCGGTTTTATAATGGGTTCGGAGAATTTGAACCCGGTTTGTCGCATAGTTTTATCGGTGCTGCCATAGCTTGCAAACTGTCGAAGTTATTTGTTTTCTTCTATATTTCCTGTATTTTGCTTCGGATGTTTTTCAGACTCAGGGCTTCGGAACATAATTCATGGTACGTGGTAATCATGCCGTTTGTTTTGATTGCACTGTATGTAGTCGTAATGCTTGTCAATTTATTTGTAACTACATTTTTCAATGTTGTAGGAAGTGTGTTCAGCCTGAAACTTATGTTTGCGATAACGTTCATCATCCATTTTATACTGTTGTCTTTGGTGATTTGCTATACAATGTCGACAGAGGTTAATAATGACTGATTTTTTGACAAAGACCGGAAAGAAAGTTCGACTTTTTTATCATGTCTGCGTTGATGGAATTTTGCAGCTTCCCGATAATGTATCGGTTATTTTCAAAATCTTTTTTTATCATGACAGCATTTTTCGTGATAATTTTCTGCGGGAATTTTATCATTCGGGAATAAAATGCTTACCAATTGCGGCGTTGACAGCAGGATTGATTTCCATTGCAACTATGCGCGGTGTGCCTTATTTTCTGGAAATATTTGGATTTAATGCGGAAATATTGTACGGAAAAGTTTTTGAACTGATGCTGTTTGATATTGCGCCTTTGTTTGCCGGAATTATTGTGGCGGTCAGAGCTTCCGTTTATATCACTATGCGTTTGGCTCAAATGAAAACGGAAGGTGAAGTTGATTTACTGGAAATGATGGGAGTGGATCCGCTGATGTATCTCGGTTCCATGACTGTTTTTGCGGGAATATTGACTATTCCGTTTGTATCATTGTATTTTATTTTTATACAGCTGATTATTGCATTACTGTATTTGTTTGTGATGAATTCGGATATTACGATTACGCAGTTTATTTTTTGCATTATTCCGTATTTGACTTTCAAAAATTTCGGGCAGCTTTTTTTGAAAACCATGCTGAGCGGTCTGTTTGTGTATTTGTTTTCCGTATACAATGGACTTGCCGCAAAAAAGGGCAGCGGTGAAATTGTATCGCGAACGATTAATTCCATTCTTTTTTCCGAAGTTACGGTTATTCTCATTGCTGTTTCGGCGTTGATTTTCTGGTAGGACAAAAATATGCTTGAATTTCAAAATGTTTCTTTAGCCGGTTTGAAAAACAAACATTTGAATAAAATCAATTTTAAAATTGATCAAGGGGAAAATATTGTTATTCCGAATTGGACTGCGGAGTACGATGTTTTCTTTATGGCTGTTTTGAGAATGAAAAAAGCCGTTGTATCCGGAAAAATATTTTTTGAAGGCAAAGATATTCAGGAGAAAAATAGAGAATCGTTGCTTCGCTACAGAAGGCAAATAGGTTATGTCCCGGTTCATAAGGGGTTGTTAAAAAATCTCACGGTACAGGAAAATATATTGCTTCCGATGCAGATTGTGGAAAATTATAATGAAAAACAGATGTTTGAACGTTTTGATGAATTAAAGGCGTTTTTCCTGAAAGATATTGATTGTGATATGCCGGCTTCGACTTTGTCGGCAGAAGAGGAAAAACGTGTAATGCTTGCCAGAGCGGTTTCCGCATCGCCTAAGCTGCTGATGCTGAATTGTCCGATTTTGAAAGTTGAGTTACAGTTTAAAGATAATATAAGTAATTTGATTCATGATGCTGTTATTTGCAGAAAATTGTTGCCACGAAATTCGTCTGTTATTTTATCTACGGAGTATTCATTTTGGACAGGGATGGGAAAAGATGATAATTTTCGGGAATTTTCGTTGACTACACTTTTTGAAAATTAAATACTGCTTTCTATAAAACTTAAAAGCCGGAGCATTATTATGAAAAAATCTGCAGAACGTGCAAAAAAGAATTTTTACGAGCGGGTTATAGGTTTCTCTTTTTTGATTCTTCTGTTTTTTTGTTTGTTTCTGTTTTGTTTTATTCTTGTGAATGGAAAAATAAAATTATTCAATAATAAATATATTGCTTATTACGAGCATGGAAACGGCTTAAAAGAAGGGATAATCGTTACTTTAAATGGGATAAACGCCGGTCAGGTAGTCGATGTAAAAATCGACAAGCAAAACAGAATTCAAGTGACTTTGTCGATTTCGAGAAAATATGCTGATAAAATCAGAGAAGACAGCGTCGCGCAGATCGTGCGTCCCATGATGGTAGGCGGAAAGCAAATTTGTATAAGTCCCGGAAATCCCGAGTTTGAAGAACTTCTTCCGGGCAGCGTAATTAACAGCAGAGATTCTTCGGAAGTAATCGATTTATTCAGCGGAGTAAGAATAGAACGGATATTGGGAAAAATGGATATTAACAAACAGTTATGGAATATCACGAATAATTCTACCGTATCTGCAAATGATATTTATGAACAGGCAGTATCTGCCATTATAACAATGGGCGAATTTGCCAAAGTAATGAATAATATGTCTGAAAATATCAACTCTCTCAGTGTGATAATGGCAGATATGAGCAGCAGTTTTGCTTCAATGCAGGTACTCGCGCAAAAAATGGACAAAATGAGTTATTCAATGGAAAATATAACATCGCTTGCATCATCGATGGAAAATATGGTTTCCACTATGGGAAATATGGGAATGGACTTTGGGAAATTGAATTCCAGTATATCCGGAATGAGTACCGGGATGAAAGACATTAATTCCGGTTTTGTACAGCTGTCCGATTCAATGTCGTCTTTGTCAAAAATGGCGGATATGCTTGCGGACGGAGAAGAAATGATGGACGATGTAAAAATACTTCTGAAAGCTTTTCAAAATAATTGGTTTATTAAAAAAGAAATCGAGCAAGCGAGAAAAGAATTGGATGCACAAAAAAATAAAAAGGACAAAAAATGAGCGACTTGGAAGAAA
>JAFLVQ010000120.1 GCA_022508205.1 Spirochaetales bacterium | reverse complement strand
GAAAATGTGCGCAAAAATGTCCGCGTCATATAATTTTCAATTTACCGACATCTGTTTAGATTTTATCAATAACTTACACCTTCGGAACTGGTAAAGCCAATTCGGAAGGTGTAAGTTTTACGATGTCATTCCGCCTGTTCTTTCGATAAAATACGGTTAATAACTCCGTTCGGCTGCTTGAGTATTTTAACGCCTCGGGTAATTTTGCATAAACTGATATGAAGGTCCTTCGCAATATTTCGCTGCGACTCTCCTTTTTTAAGTTTTTTCATCAGTTCCCATCGAAGCTGAACATCTTCAATTTCTTTTTCCGAAAGAATCTCCCTGAAAAATAGTTCTATTTCATCTGTATGAAGCTGGCTGACAGAACGGCATATTTCGGTAAGAGAATTATCCATTAAGTTCCTCTTTCGTAATTTTATATTGTGCCCCGCAATATCTGCAGCTTGTTTCATAACAATTGTCTTCCGATAAAAATTCCTGCAAATTTTCGGGTTTTAATGATTTTAATATGTTTTTAACTTTCTCTTCACTGCATTTGCAATGAAATCGAATGCTTCTGTTCCCTACTATATCCATGTTTAACGAATTAAACATTTCAAGAACGGCTTGTTCATCTTTGCACAAAATATCCGTAAGATTGGTAATTTTCCGAAATTCATTGTACATATCGTTTATTTCCTGCTCAGTCACACCGGGCAGCCCCATAAGCATCAGTCCGCCGGCGCATATAATTTTATTATTTTTATCGACTGACAGTCCAATGTTTACCGCCGATTGAATCTGAAGCGATTGTTCCAAAAAAAGAGAAAGGTCTTGTGCAATTTCACCGGTTTCTATCACCACGATAGACTGATACGGAGCACTGTTGCCGGTTTCGCGCGATACTGTCAATTCGCCAAAACCGATATACGGCTCGGTGCTGAATTGTCCGTTCTGCACGCTTCGTTCGATACATTTCAGTTGAGTATTATCAATAAAACCGCGTATATTTCCGCAGCCGTCGGTTTCTATGCACAGTTTTTTCACCGGACCGGTACAGTCCCACGTCATGGCAAGTCTGTCATCGGGATTTTTCAAGTTGCCCGACAATAATACAGCTGCCGATAATGCACGTGCAAAAACCATTGTCGAAATAGCATTCATTTTATGTGCAAACTGAACCTGTTCCGCACAGTTTCTTACGGAAGTAAAATATCCTATCAGATTCCCTTTCTGTGAAACTGCCGTAATAATAAAATTATCATTCTGCATTTTTCAAGCTCCATCGTTCCAGAAGTAATGCAGCTTCCTTTAATTCCCGTTTTACAGCTTCGCGCCCGGTGCCTCCCGGCAGTTCTCGTTTCGCAAGAAATTTTTCTATATCTCCCCATTCATCACCGATATTTGTAAAATACTCGGAATATCGAAGCAGGTCATTTTCGGAAAGCGATGTCAATTCCCTTTTTTGATTAACCATATCAAGAACTATATGTCCGACAATGTGGTGTGCTTCTCTGAAAGGGAGTCCGCTTTTTGCGAGAAAATCCGCCAATTCGGTCGCAAAAGAAAGAGAATCAATTGAAGCGCGCATCTTTTCTTTGTTGATTTTCATACTGTCGATTAAAATTGTCGTTACCTGCAAAACATCGATAATCGTTTCTATAGAATCGAAAACGGCTTCTTTATCTTCCTGCAAATCTTTGTTGTAGGTAGAAGGCAGACCTTTAAGAGTTACGAATAAACCGGTCATATTACCGATTACCCGCCCAGTTTTTCCGCGTGTAAGTTCCAGCGAATCGGGGTTTTTTTTGTTCGGCATAATAGATGACCCGGTAGTAACTTTGTCGCTTAGGTCGAAAAATCCGTATTGTTCCGACGAAAATAAAATAAAATCTTCCGCAAGCCGCGATAATGTGATTGATAAAATCGATATATTGGAAAGTGTTTCCAGCAGAAAATCTCTCGATAAAACTCCATCCATTGAGTTGCACGATATTCTTCTGAAATGCAAATCAGTACGGAGGTTATCACGATTCAGCGGGTATGCCGAACCGGCTAATGCGGCACTTCCGAGCGGCAGCGTTGAAATTCTGTCCAATGAGTCCGAAAAACGCTCGACATCGCGTGACATGGAAAAGAAAAACGACAATATGTAATGTGAAAATAAAACCGGCTGAGCCTGACGCAGATGAGTAAATCCCGGCATTACAGCGTCCTGATTATTCTCGGCAAGATTCGATAGTGCAGCCAATAATTTGCATAATTCATCGATTATCTTATTTACCTGATTAAACAAATACATCCGCACATCGGTAGCAACCTGGTCGTTTCTGCTTTTGCCTGCATGAATTTTTTTTGCGACATCGCCTATTTTCTCTGATAGCAAACTTTCTATTCCCATGTGAATATCTTCCGTATCTTCCGGGAAAATATCGATCCCTTTCTTCTCTATTTCTTTTTCAAGCTCCGCAAGCCCCGCGGCAATAGCCAAATAATCTTTTGACGATAAAATGCCTATTCTGTTTAGTTCTTTTGAATATGCGATATTCAGCGCAATATCTTCCCTGAACATTTTAATATCAAAATCCAGTGACCGATTCATTTTTTCAAACAACGGCGAATTAGACTCGGTAAAACGTCCTGCCCATGCTTTTTTGCTCATTGCAAACTCCATTTTCTGACTGATATTTTTAATGTAACAGTTGCTCCTTATATCATAAAAAATATTTTTTTTATACCTGAATGTTATTCGGATGCATGCCGTTATTTGGTTGACAGCGGCATACTTTTAAAAGTTATATTGTATTGTTTTTTGTACAGTATAATGTTGTTAAACTGATTTTATATCATTTATACAGCAGTCATAAAGAAAGTTATTTGAATATTTTATCAATAGTAAGCAATCCGAGAATATAAATCGAAAACATTATTTCTAAATTTTGTCTACTGCCCTATGAATATCGGCAATTATATCATCGCTTTTCTATGCCTGCGCCTATCATTGACAATTTGCATCGATTGGAGTAATACTCCAAATCTTTGCGGGGTACTTTCCAAGTTTTGGAGTAACTGCAAATATTTTGCGATCACTTAAGGAGTTTAAAATGAAAATTACTTTACCGGACGGTTCCGTCAAGGAATACAACGACGGAATTACAGCTTTTGACATTGCCGAATCAATCAGCCCACGCTTACGTAAAGCTACTTATGCAGCGGAAATCGACGGAGTTCGCAGCGACGCTTTCACGCAATTGCATGGAGATCACACGGTAAAACTCCTCACGTTCGCAGATGAAGGCGGTCGATGGACATATCGTCATACAGCTTCACATATACTGGCACAAGCAGTAAAAAGAGTGTTCCCCAATGCGAAATTGGCAATAGGTCCTGCGATTGAAAACGGTTTTTATTACGATTTCGATATAGATACGCCGTTTACTCCGGACGATTTGAAAGTCATCGAAAAAGAAATCGAAAACATTACACAGGAGAATTTACCGCTGGAACGCTTTGAACTTCCGCGTGAAGAAGCAATTCGTTTTATGGAAGAACGCGGCGAACCATATAAAGTAGAATTAATCAAAGATTTGCCCGAAGATGCTGTAATCAGTTTTTACAAGCAGGGCGATTTTACGGATTTATGCGCCGGTCCGCATGTAGAATCTACCGGGCGCATAAAGAACATAAAGTTGATGAGTGCCGCAGGAGCTTACTGGCGCGGCAATGAAAAAAACAAAATGCTGCAGCGCATTTACGGTACTGCATTTGAGAAGAAAGCAGACTTGGATGAATACATTACAAAATTGGAAGAAGCCAAAAAGCGTGACCATAATAAATTGGGAAGAGAACTGGAACTGTTTACGACTGTAGATATTATCGGTCAGGGACTGCCTGTCATTTTGCCTAAAGGTGCGAAAATTATACAAATACTGCAGCGCTGGGTTGAGGATGAGGAAGCAAAACGCGGTTATCTTTTGACAAAAACACCTTATATGGCAAAAAGAGAACTTTACAAGATTTCGGGGCATTGGGATCATTACCGCGACGGTTTGTTTATTTTGGGCGATCCCGACGATGAAACAAAAGAATGTTTCGCTCTGCGCCCTATGACATGTCCGTTTCAATACCAAGTTTTCCTAAACAGGATGCGTTCTTACAGAGACTTGCCTATGCGTTTGGGCGAAACTTCCACATTATTCAGAAACGAAGATTCGGGAGAAATGCACGGACTGATACGAGTAAGACAGTTTACAATTTCGGAAGGTCATTTGATTCTGCGTCCTGAACAATTGGAAGAAGAGTTTAAAGGTTGTTTGGAACTTGCAAAATATATGCTTGAAACTGTAGGATTGTCGGAAGACATAACATACAGATTCAGTCAGTGGGATCCAAAGCGTACGGATAAATACGAAGGTACAACTCAGCAGTGGGAAGAAGCTCAAAATCTGATGGGCAAAATACTCGATAATTTGGGGATACAATATTCAATCGGTATTGACGAAGCCGCATTCTACGGACCGAAACTTGATATTCAAATAAAGAATGTTCATGGGAAGGAAGATACTCTTATCACAATTCAAATCGATATGCTTCTTGCCGCTAAATTCGGAATGGAATATGTAGATGCCGACGGTCAGAAAAAAACGCCTTACATCATTCACAGAACATCTTTGGGCTGCTATGAAAGGACATTGGCATTGTTGATTGAAAAATATGCGGGAGCATTCCCTACATGGCTTGCGCCCGTTCAGGTAAGAATGCTGCCTTTGACAGACAGAACCGTAAAACAGGCAAAAGAAATTCAGAATACGCTGCAAGCGTATGGCTTACGCGCGGAAACCGATGACAGAAACGAAAAAATCGGATTGAAAATTCGTGAAGCACAGATGGAAAAAATTCCGTATATGGTAATAATCGGAGATAAGGAAGTAGAACAAAATGTTGTGGCCGTTCGTTCCCGAAAAGATGGCGATTTGGGGCAAATGACGTTAAATGATTTCATTTCCAAAATTACGAAAGAAGTTGCCGAAAAAACGCGCTGACTACCATAATTCATTATCAAAACAAAAGCGATTGAAAGTTCAATCGCTTTTTTTATTTCACTGTGTATCTTCCGATTTGTAAAACCGGCAAACGAGGAAGGAAACTTCAAATACATTGATAAAAAATATAAAATTTTGTACATTGTTTCGGAAATGAAATACTTAAATCTTGTTTATATTATTATTTTACTCACCATTTTATCATGCAAAACTATCGAACCGATTGTATATGACAAAAATTTGCCTAAAATAAACAAAGAGTTGTTTGGGATAAATCTGATGATAAGACAAGGCGAATTCGATGATGCGGATAAGCGTCTTGAACAAGCGTTGGTTTTATATCCCGAAAATAAAGATTTAAAAACCGTCAAGTGTTTTTTACTTATTGAGCAGAATAAAAACCGTGAAGCAAATGAATTAATAGATTCATTTCTTTCGCAAATGCCGGAAAATGCACTTTTGTACACTGCAAAAGGTATGTTGGAAGTGAAAAACAGTAAATTCGATAAAGCTTTGGAATACTTCGAGAAAAGTATTACTTTGTCGAATTCGCGTTTGGCGTCTCCTTGGTTTCAGAAAGGACTTCTTTTTTACCGCCAAAGCAATTACGAAAAAGCATCGGAATGTTTTTTCAAAGCAAAACAAATAGACTTCCGCAATCCTGATTTTATATTCTTTTACTTTTTAAGTCAGCTTTACATAACAAAAAACCTCGAAGCAAATATCCATTTGTGGAAATCGGCGGAAAATAGAATTGCGGAAATTCCATCATGGTACTACTCGTTTTACACAAAAGCTCTGTATGACATTGACTGCAAAGAAGATGCGCTGAAGTTGATGAATGAGGGGCTGAAAAAATATCCCAATGATTTATATTTGCAGCTTTTCTACTGCTGCGTACAGCTTTATGATGCAAAAAAGAAAGGTACAATTCCCGATGCAGCACTTGGA
>JAFLVQ010000012.1 GCA_022508205.1 Spirochaetales bacterium | reverse complement strand
ATAAACCTGTTGTCTGCGGCGGTTTACGGGAAGAAGCTGACGGGCAAGGAAATATCGCAGTTGGTAATAATGGCGTTGATTGTTCCTATAAATGTTTTTTTGTTTGCCGGCAATTACGGGACAATATCCGAAAATCTTCATTTTGATAATCCGACATTGCTCAATGTTCCGTTGTTTTTTTCGATTGTAAATATTCTCGTTTCGGTGCTGTGCGCTGCGGCTGTTATTTTTATTCTGACTAAAAATTACGGTCGCGTACTTGTGGCTGTTTATTCGATTTTGCTGCTGACTTTTTTGCCTATGTCGATAAAATACATTTTCGTTATTCAAAAAGAATATTCCCGTTATGCGGCAATGGCTGCGGATAGCACGGACAAAAACGAAATTCAGCCGGTTTTTTCACTGAGCAAAACAAAGCAGAATGTCGTTGTGATAATGCTCGACCGTGCGATTAATTCGTTTTTTCCTCTGCTTATCGATTATAATCCGCATCTTAAAGAACAGTTTGACGGTTTTATATACTATCCCAATACGATTTCTTTTAATGACAGAACGCTTATGGGAGCAATTCCGGTTTTCGGCGGTTATGAATATCACCGTCGCAAATGAATAAACGCAGTGACGTCCCCTTAATGGACAAGCATCACGAAGGTTTGAAGGTTCTGCCTAAAATCTTTCAGAAAGCAGGGTATGATGTCGTTTTTACAGATCCGCCGTATGCCGGTTACAGTTGGATTCCCGATGTAAGCGTTTTGACAAATGACGGAATAACGAGCGAAATATTGGAAGCGCGCTATACAAAATTGTGGCTGAAAGAAAAACGTCCGAATCAGAAAGTTTCCGGTAAAGTCGATTTGCTGTCGTTCAGCTTTTTCAGGATGTTTCCCGTTGCAGTTCGTGAGCTTTTTTATAATAACGGGAATTATTTGGGTTCAGATTCTATCAATGTCGATACTCATTTTCTCAATGGTTTCAGCGTACTGGAGTATCTATCTAAACTTTTTAATTATGATTCAGACAAAGGCGGTTTAATGATTATCTACAATTCATGTACTCATGAACCGGTTTTTCAGCCAAACGGAAAGTATACGGTTGAAGGAGCGATTGAAGAAGCCGATATTCGCAAAGATTACAAACTTCCTTTTGACGATGAAAATACGCTTTGCCATTTTTATACAAATCTTGCGGCATTGAAATGTATTGGAAAATGGCTTGATGCACTGCGTGAAAACGGAGTTTACGATAATACGAAAATTATTATTGCGGCTGACCATGGACGCAAAGGTTTGAACATTCCGTTGTTTGGAGATCAATCGTTTCGGGCAGGTTTTCATCCATTGCTGCTGATGAAAGATTTCGATTCATCTGCCGGAATTCAAACCGATGATGAGTTTATGACAAATGCCGATGTGCCGTCGCTTGCTGTGTCGCATTTGCCGGAAGATTTGCGCAAAAATCCGTTTACCGGGGAAAACATTACTATGGACGGAAAGAAAAAAGGTGCCGATATTGTCGTACATCATGATTATTGGCAGAAAGATATGGTACCGAATAAAACAATGTATACATACAGCGATGAAGATTTAGTTCATGTTCATACCGATATTTTCGATGACAAAAATTGGAGCAGGCTGCACTAATGACCGAAGAGCTGTTTTTTGATTTATTAAATTTCCAGTTTTACCGTTATTTTACCGATAAGTCATTGCGGATAACAAAAAGAAGATTTTCTTGTTTACCTTTGTAATATGTCAAAAACTAATAAATAGTCGGAGATTGCAAAATGCTGTTTCATGAACCAGGAAAGATTGAAATTAACAGTTTCCCGTTAATACATAAGCGGTCTGCTGACCCGACTGCCGAAAATTTACCGCGGGAGTCCGGGCGTTGTGATTCTGAAATTCCCGTAATCCCGGATTCATTTTTTCAGGTGCAGTCTGCTGATGATGATTTGGCAAAGAGCATTCGGGAGATAAATCGGCCGGCAGTGCAGACGGAAAATCCCGAAAATGCAACTGAATTTTTAGATGTGCCGGACAGTCACATTGCGGAAATGACTGTTGAGGATGTCGCTCAGCAGATAATAACTGAAATTACTCAGATGCTGGGCGGTAATGCGTCTGCATTATATTTGTGTACGGATGGGCAGGCGCAGTTGACACTTTACAATGCCGAAGAAACGTGTGCTGTATTGGATTCTTCAAACGAGTTTGTAAAACGGTTGCTTACGAATGAAGCTGTTTGTGTTTCCGGTGACGTGCGGTCATCCGGTATATTGAGCGAAGGGGTTGTTCCCGAAGATTTAAATGGCAGTACATCGTTTCTTGCGGTTCCGTTGGAAATGATGGGAATGCTGCTTGGAATTTTGTTCTTGGGATTTGAAATCGAAATAGGTGAAGAATTCGAGCAGGTAGAATCTATGCTGGAACCATATATGGTTAAATTAAAAGAGGCTCTTGGTTAAATCGGTAAGTGCGGCAACAGGAGATGTAATGTGCGGAATAAGCGGTTTTGTCAATTTTAAATCGAAGGTAGAAAAGCGGCAGATTGAAGCAATGAATGAGGCGATACAGCATCGCGGGCCGGATGGCAGAGGAATTTTTGTCGGGAAACACAAGAATTTCCATTTGGGATTCGGTCATGTTCGTCTTGCGATTCTTGATTTATCGGAAAAAGGTCGTCAGCCGATGGGGCTTTGTTTGGGCAAAACTCGCGATAAGTCTTTTCTTGTTTATGATGACGGCAAAGCTCCCGATTATCTTGTGACTTTCAACGGTGAGATTTATAACTTTTTGGAACTGCGCAGCGAATTGGAAAAAGTGGGCTATTCTTTTGAAACAGAATGCGATACCGAAGTGCTTTTGAAAGGATATGAGCATTGGGGAACCGATGTCGTATCGAAATTGAACGGGATGTTTGCATTTGTAATTTGGGATGTTCACGGGGATTTGCTTTTCGGAGCCAGAGACAGACTCGGAAAGAAGCCGCTGAAATATTATTTTGATGATGAGCGGTTTATTTTTTGCAGTGAATTGAAAGGAATTTTAACACAGAATGTGCCGCGTGAAATAGATTTGAATGCTGTAGACCAATATCTGACATTGCAGTATGTGCCGGCTCCGTTAACCGGATTTAAAAATATTTTCAAATTGGAGCAGGCATCGTTTTTTATTTTGAATCTTAAAACAAAGGAATTCAACACCGAAAGGTATTGGGATGTGCCGTTTGATAAAAAGAAAAGCCGCAGAAAAAAAGAATGGATGAAACAGATTGAAGATTGCATAGACAAAAGTGTTCAGCGCAGAATGCTGACATCGGATGTCGAAGTCGGCTCTTTTCTTTCCGGCGGAGTTGACAGCAGCGCAGTGGTGGCGTTTGCGTCAAGATATAAGGAAAATCTCAAAACATTTACGATACAGTTTGCGGAGAAAGATTTTGACGAAAGTGAATGCGCTCAAAAAGTGGCGCGGCAATATAAAACGGAGCATTACAGTTTTACGGTAACGGCAAATGATATGCAGAATGCTATGGAAAAAATTGTTTTTCAATATGAAGAACCGTATGCCGATGTATCTCAGCTGCCTACTTATATTTTGGCACAGAAGACTTCCGAGAAAGTAAAAGTTGTGCTGAATGGAGACGGCGGCGATGAAAATTTTGCAGGATATGATCGTTATCGTATACATCAGATTGCGGATAAAATGAAGTGGCTTCCGTTTACAAATATGGCAGCGTGGATATGCAAAAAACTTTCCGAAAATGTCAACAGTGCGCTGTTTCATCAGGCTTTTGTCTTTTTTAAAACACTTCGTGAGTCTCCGGCTGTTCGTCATTACAATTATACTCGCTATTTTGACACTTTTACAAAGGAAGATTTTTATCTTGATTCGATAAAGAAGAGTATTAATAAAGATTCTTTCGAGGCTTTCAGAAAGTACGAGAAAAAACTTCCGACTGTAGAGGCAATTCAGTATCTTGATTTTCATACGTATCTGCCGGATGATTTAATGGCGAAAGTAGATATTGCATGCAGTGCGTTTGGACTGGAAAGCCGCAGTCCGCTGCTTGATTATAAACTTGTTGAAGCTGCGGCAGAGATGCCTTTGAAATACAAAATGAAAGGGAAAAAACGCAAAAAAATTTTAAAAGAAATTCTTGTCGACCGCTATTTGAGTAAGGATATTCTTTACAGGAAAAAGCAGGGATTCGATGTGCCTGTAGATGCATGGTTTCGCAGTGAACTGCGTGATTTTCTGAATTCTGCATTACTTGACCCGAAAGGCTTGGTATTGAACCTTATGAAGCGCAAAAAAGTAGAGGAATTACTCGAAGAACATTATAAAGGAAAAGACAACGGCAAAAAATTGTGGGTGCTTCTTACGCTAAATCTTTGGTATAGGCAATATTTCATTTAAAACAGGTTTGTGATACATATTTCCAATCCGATAGCAATTAAAATTATTCCGCCTAAAATCGCTGCCTTGCCGGAAAATCTCGTGCCGATTTTTTTGCCTATCACTAATCCTGCCATACAGATAAAAAAAGTAACAATTGAAATAATTAGTGCACAGACAATTGCCATAATCAATCCATATTCCGCAATTGTAAATCCTACAGACAATGCGTCGATAGATGTTGCAAGTCCTTGTATTAACAGTGTGATTGTTCCCAAAGAGGCACCTTCATTTTCATCTGTTTTGTTTTTTATTCCTTCTGTTATCATTTTACCGCCGATTAACGTAAGAAGTATCAATGCAAGATATGGAATACATTTTTCAAATGCTTTAAAGTATTGAATTATTGTGTGTACACATCCCCAGCCAATCATAGGCATTACTGCTTGAAAAAAGGCAAAGACTCCGGCAATGACGCACATTTTTTTGACTTTCATGTTCGATTCATTCAAGCCATTTGCCAATGACACAGAAAATGCGTCCATTGCAAGCCCGATTCCGAGCAGTACGCTGTTGAGAAAAAACAGTAAATTCCATTTCATTTCCATTCTTTTCCTTGAAAATTAAAAAAGCCCCGATATAGTTTTATATCCGAGCTTCTGTATAAAAAATAAACCATATAAGCTACACATGAGTCTCGCAAATGAAAGCAAGCCGAACCGAAAGAGCAGTATGTTGACTTGCTGCGTTATGCGTCTGCTACTCTTTCATCGGGATTTTTATTGTTTAAATGATTTATCATCTGCATAGTGTGTTGTCAAGTTTGCAGTTTAAATTTAATGCGAACTTTCATTTGTACAATATTTTAGAACAGCTTCTTTTTGTAAATCGAAGAAGTTGTTTTTATTTCCCAATATATGAAAATGTTGTTCTGTATAACCTTTGCCATGTGTATTTTGAAAAAATTATTAGACATGAGCATTTAGACAAAAATCATATAATATGGCTATACAAACAGACTTACAAGACAGCAATTTTTTCCAATATTTTAAGAAAAAACATCGATTTTTAGGCTGTTTAATGGCTTTTATAAAGCTTAAATTTACAATTTATAACAAGAAAAGCACGATAAAATAGCTTTTATCACTCTTATAAATCATACATATAAAATGACTTAGATTAATATTAAAGAAAATTTTCGTACTTGTAAAAATCGTAAAGTGAAAAAATTAGATTATATTTAGTATCTTTTCCCATACACTTTTTAACAAAATTGACATGAAACGCCTTTAATTTCATTTTCATAGCTTTAAAATATTTAAGACTACAGGAACAAAGGAAAAGACAAAAATAAAACAACTTCCAAAAATTCTACCGTGCAAGCTATTTTGATTCCGGAAAAAATCCAAGAAATAAGACTACAAGAACACGGAAAAAACAGCCGGTCAACGGCGTAAATGTAAAAAAATACCACCGTCTTTTTTTTGTTTTATAATATAAATGTATTTATATATATAAATACATCTTTGATTTTTTTAAAAAAGGGGGAGGGGTACAAAATGAACGAAGAATATTTATTGATACCATTTTTCAAAGTCGGCACGTTTGAAAGCCAAGACGGGCAGAAACGCTCTTACACACTGCAAGATTTACAGGAAATAGAGAGACGATACAACGAGAGAAAAGAAAAAGCTCCGATAGTGATAGGACATCCGGCAAAGAATGAAGAAAAACCGCTGGGAACTATAGAGAGCGTGAAAATTTTCAAAGAAAAACTTTTTGCTTTTGTTGACGGCGTAGACTCGAAATTTTTTAAAGCCTTTAAAAGCGGGGCTTATAGGTTTTGTTCCGTTGCATTGCAAGATTTGGACATTCGACATATAGGTTTTTTGGGAGCTATGCCGCCGGCAATAAAAGGGCTGGGAGATACTTTTATTATTAAGGAAGAAAACGATATAAAAGAGTTGGGCTTAAAATTAAGTGACGGGGAAATTAGAGCTGAATTAAGCGATATTGTAGAACTTGCAAATGATACAGAATTTGCGGAGATGATAGAAGTTGACCGAGAAAAAGAAGACTTTGCAGAGATTGAAGAGTTTTCTTTTGATAACGAAGAAATGGAAGATGAAAACGAAGAAGAAGATATTACAGACTATAAACAAATGTATGAAGAATTAAAAAGCAAATATGAAAAGCTATTGCAGGAATATAACGACATACTTAAACAATATAAAGAGGCAATGGCAAAAAAAAGCGATTATCTTACTAAAAAATTAACAGATATAAGCAGTCAAGGTTCTTCATCAACAACAACAGAGAGAGAAAAAAATCATAATTTTGAAAAATTAGGGGGTAGAAAATGATAGACAAAGAAAACGATTTTTTAGACTGGGTAAGAAAACAAAAAGCAATCGCAGATATTTCTAAAAGACAGGAATACGAAGAAAATCACACAACAGAAAATGAAGAAAAAGCAAAAATGCTAAACAATCAGGCTTTTTGGGACGCTTATATAAAACAACAGAAACAAAACGCAAAAGAGAGAGAAGAATACGAAAAACAAAACATCGCCAAAGGCTTATTTTATAATTGCAATAGAGAATTGACGGCTTTATGTATAGATTCAAAATTAAAAGATTTAACTTTTTATAAATTGCTTCCTTTTATTCCGGTAAATGAGCAACGATTTTATATAACAAAATATAAAAATGAACGTGTAGACGTCGGGGCAATTATCAGACCTTATAGAGGCGAAACTCTTAAAATAAACAATCCAATATTAAAACAAGAAGAGATTGAATTAAATGAATATTCATTAGTTGGAGAATATGACGAAAAAGAATATGAATTATTCGGTGAAAGATTGCCGGTAAATTTGGCTTTTAACTTAAGAAAACATGTTTTAATAGCGTTAGAATTAGAAACAGCGTTAAGATTGCAGAATGAGGACGAAATCCCGGATGATAATAAAAAAACTTTATCCGATGATGAAAAATTTAATAATCCGGATATAAATCCGCTGGTATTACTGCAGGAATTAGCGGAAAAAATGGAAGATAGAACCGATTTTAATTCAAATGTTAATATAGTTTTACCGCAGAGTATCTGGAACGCATTAAAAGAAAATCCAAACATTCAAGAACGATTTTACGGCGGAGACGGATTTACCGCAGAGACTTTAAAAACATATCTTAATTTATCCGGTAATATTTATATAAGCAAATTAAAATATAATAAGCGTTATGTTTGGCAAAATTTATTTTTCTGTGTTAGTCCGGATGATTCGGTTATACAGCCAGAAAATAACGGAATAGGAAATATTTTTATTCATGAAAAATTTCCGCAGGTTTTGGAATATACAGAAAACGGCGGAAAAATAATCAATCTTGAATATAGAACACAATGTAAAATTCAAGTAAGAGACAGAGAAAAAGGCTTCCTTATTAAGAATTGTATATAAGAGGATATAGAATGGAAGAAAACTTTAGAACAAATATTATTGTAAAAGATAAAATAAGAAGCGGTCAAGGCGTGGATTTTTTCGGAATGCCGGCAAATCCCGGCACTTGTTACGGTGTTACAAAAAGTGCAGGATATAAAGGAGAATGGGCGGATATTGAAACATTCGGCACTATAAAAAATGTAATTCCGGGAGAGGTTATAAAAAAAGGCGACAAAATAAATTTTAAAAATGGCTTTGTTTGTAAATGTGCAGATAATGAACCTATTGCTGGCTATGCATTGCAGGATGCAGACGAAAAAGCAGAATATATTTCTATTTTCAAAACAGGGGTATGAAATGATAAAGCTTGTTAAAGTTAAAATATTAGATGATATGACCGTATGTTATGACGGACGATATTACGTCAAATTTAACGTAATCGAAATGAAAGAAAAAGAGGCCGAGCAATTAGCAAAATCTATTCAAATAGAAATCTTGAAAAATAATAATGTTAAAATTTCGGACGGCATGAATTTCGCAGAATTACATAAATATAACCTAAAAAGACAGGCGGAACGAGGAAAAGCAAAAAAAATAAAAAAATCTGATTCAAACGATTTGGAAAGACTTTTACAGAAAATGGAAAAAGCAGAGAGTTAAAAAAAATAAGAAAGCGGGATAATACCCGCTTTTTTTATTTAAAAATCGATTTTTAAAAATTTAAATTTCTGGATTGCATACAGAATAAAAAAAACGGTCAAGGTTTTTCATCAGCAACAACATACCAAGAAATACAGGAAAAACACTAAAAAACAGGTGTTTTTCTGTTTTTCGGCATTTTTCACGGCGTACTTTTTTCTAACCTTGTTTAAAACCGCGTTTAATACCGTTTAATTTTTTTTAAATATTTTAATTAGTGTAATTTATCATTCTCTTTAAAAACGTTGCTTATTTTGTTTATTTTTAACGTTTTAGCAAAGGTTTCAAAGTTCGCTTTTTTCGCTATTTTACGAATATTGCTGGAAGCAAAATTAAAAATATTCTGTTTCAGATTTTTAAAAGTATTCGTGCTTGTGCTTTACGTGAAGGCTCTGAAGGCTCTTTCGATTTCGGGGAAAATAAAAAATGATGATGATTTCTTATTGAATTACTGCAGGTTTATTATACAGACATAAAAAAAACGGCTTGCAGGGAAAATAAAAAAAATCAAGCCGTTAAATATGAAAAATATACTTCTAACAGTGTACCACAGACGAAAAAATAAAGCAAGTTTTTTTGTGAATTAAATATTCATTAAATTAACATTTAAGAAAATAAAGATTTTTAATTATGTGAAAATAAGAATAATAAAAATGCTACAGAAACAAGGCAAAAATAATTATGTCAATATAGTATAATGGAATGTGAAAAACGTTTACAGGGCTTACCGGATAAAGCAAACCATTTTAAAAATATTGATTCGGGCGGAGCTTGTTACTGCCTGGATTTATATTGCTATTGAAGCAATAGAGATAATATTAAAACTTGCAGGAGTTTTATAAAATGGAAGAAAAAAATATCAATTTTATTAAAAAAATTGTTGATTTATGGTAGACCAAATGTTATAACTAAAACATCAAATAACAAGGAGGAAAAGCATGGGCAAGAAAAACAAAGCCGCTACAATTGCACTTGTAACGGCTCTCATTTACTTGTTAGCTGCTATATTAGAAGTAGTTAGCAAGGTAATCTAACAAACCGGGGGGCTTGCCCCCCAACCCGGTTGTTAATTTAACACAAAATATTTTTTACGTCAAGGAGGTAAAAATGGAAAACGAAAAGGTTTCAAAAATACAGATTGCAACAATTGTTTTGATTTCTATTGCAATTGTAATAGACCTGATTTCTATTTTTATAAGGTAATTTTATGGCAAAAATGGGAAGACCGCTAATCGAAGATGAACCAAAAGACGTAAAACTCGGTCTGCGATTGACGAAAACACAAGCTGGACGAATCCAGAATTGTGCTGATAGAATGGAATGCAACCGAGTTGATGTTATAATGCACGGAATCGATTTAGTGGAAGAAGAGTTAAAAAAAGAAGGTAAATAACTGAACTTTGGCGAGCGACGTTATCCACCTTCTACCCAAAAACGCCGAAAAGGAGCGTTTGAGATAGAGTATAACTTAAATTTTCCTTTTCGGCAAATTTTAAAATTTATAAGGAAGGGAAAATATGAACGATATTCAATTATTTAATTTCAATGACAATCAAATCAGGATAGTAGAGTACGACGGAATGCCTTATTTTGTCGGAAAAGATGTAGCCTTAATCTTAGGCTACAAAGATACGTCCGCTGCACTCAAAAAACATATTGATAATGAAGATAAAAGGGTCGGCGTTTTGCCGACCCCTAAAGGGAAACAAAAAGCAATCGCAGATATTTCTAAAAGACAGGGATACGAAGAAAATCACACAACAGAAAATGAAGAAAAAGCAAAAATCTTTTTTAGCGAAGTACAGACTTTTTGTAAGGAACGTTCTATATCTATTAATGTATTTTTAGATGTTATATGTAAGGTTTTTATACCGGAATTGTTTATTGATTAGGGGGCTAAATATGAATATAAAAAACGAAATTAATTTTATTATTAATACATTCAAACATTTAAATAATGTAGAAAAGGCTAATTATGACGCTTTTATGAATATACTTTATATGATATGGAAACTATCGGAAAACACAAGAAGAAAAATAGATGAAGATTCAGATTTGGCATATTTATTACAATACATAGAGGGGTTAATGGAGATTACTGTAATGATTCCTGAAAATCTATACAGAATTACAGATTTTACGCCGTTTAATTTCTTACTTACTGATTGCATGTTAAGACTTGAAAAAACTAATATAGAAGATTGTTGATTTATTTAAAGCCGTCAATTTGACGGCTTTTTTATTTCGTGTAGGCGTTGTCGGGCGTGGATGGTGGTTTGACCGAAATTTATAATTGATTTATGTTTTCACACAGTACAAAAACCTTAACGGTTTTGAGGGGGGCCGTTGTGATGGCGTCCTTTTTTATATCTGTATGGCGTACTGTTGAGCGCTGTTGTTTACATTTATAGAGTAAATGTAAACATTTGGAAGGAATAAAAAAACCGCTTTTTATAGACTTTGCCGGGTAAATTACCGCAGATTTTTACAGCCAGGTAATTTGTAAAGTGTCTAATAATTTTTTCCAAAGTGTCTAATAATTTTTTCCTGATACACCATGGTAAATTTTCTTCAGAGTTAAGATTTTGGCCTGGCACCTGCACTTAAATTTTTGAAATAAAGAAAGTTCCTGATAATTTTTTGGATATGGGAAAAGGTTCGCTTTCCCCGTATACATACTCGAACCGATAAGGTTGTACCATTTATTGATTCGCAGTGTGCTTGCGTTTTTTGTCGCTAAATTATTTTCTTCGGTTACTAACATACATAAATATTCGGAAAGTTGTTTTCTGTATTGCGGAACATCTAAAATCCGTTTGAACAGCGGAAAAGGTGCGGCGTTATACTTCCAGTTTAGCGGATTGTCGCTATGGCTCCATTCTCCGGGACGATACAAAGTGTAATCCACATCGTGCGGAATGTAGTAAAGTTTACCTTCCGGAGTAAAATACAGATAAAAATTGTTGCTTTCATCCCAACGGCAGCAAATAATTTCTACGGCAATAGTTTTCAATAGTAATTCCATATCCGTTACGCTGGCAATCCAATCGGGAAAATCTTTGTCAGTGGTGGAATTGAGTTTGGAAATAAAAGTCAGCAGTTGATTTTTTGCTGTATTGTATTGTTTTTTATGAGTTTTCAATTCGTAGCCGGGCAAAAAGTTTTTTTCGATATTTTCGATTTTTAGTGTGGCGCCTTTACATTTCCATAGATAGCCGTCTTTTGACATATAATCTTTGCGAGATTTCAGAAAATCTTTGTTGACTTCTTCGATTGCTTTGTACAATCCCCAATAGATTTCTTTATCATTGCCGATTTTCATGTAAATTTTGACAAGTGATGCATGGGGAACGTTCCAGACTTTGAAGCGATGAAATAGGTCGTAAGTATAAACTTCTTGTAAGCAGCTGTTATCTTGGCGAGTCGATTTAAGGTTTATTCCGGTAATGACTTTTTCAACATTACATTTATGAAATTCATTAAAATTTAGTTTTAAATGTGAACGTCTATATAGCGGTTTTTTAGAATTGTGAACGAAATCTACTTCCGGAGCCGCGTAAGTGGAATTGCCGCGAACTCGCATTCCTATTTCCGGAAGTGTGTAAGTTCCGCATTTGTTATTCCATTCCGCATCGACTTTTACATATTCGTCTCGCAATGATTCGTCTCTGCAGTTGGCAAGCAATTTGTTCCATTCTTCGATACTGACATTTATTGTCAATTTACCGAGATATGTATTGTCGAAAATTGTTTCGATTTTTGACATCTTGGCGTTGCTGTGTTTATTTTGGACATCGGAACCGAAGATTTGAAAGAGACTCAAAAAAGTTACAATAGATATAAAAGACAGTTTTTTTCTCAAGGTACATTCCTTTAAAATTTTGTATGTAACGCTTGTAAAAAAAAAAAAAAAACTGTCAATATTGTAATAGAGTCACTTTTTACCGGAGTAATTAATTTGATTTCTCCTTAATAAGCAGATGAAACGGTGATTTAAAAAAAAGGCTGTCTGTTATTTCAGACAGCCTCAGTGACTCAAAAAAACTAAAATTTGCTATGAATTAGCTTTTTCAAAATCTTTCATAAAAGCTGCAAGTTTTTCACAGCCTTCCACAGGCATTGCATTGTAAGTTGAAGCACGCATTCCGCCGACAGAACGGTGACCTTTTAATCCATACAAGCCTAACGTTTTTGCTTCTTCGATAAATTTTTTGCTTAAAGTACCTTCTGCATCATCTCTACCTAAAGTAAACGTGATGTTCATTGCGGAACGGGAATCTTTTTGTGCATGACCTTTGTAAAATCCGTTGGATGAGTCAATAACATCGTAAATCAAAGCTGCTTTATTTTTGTTTTGTTCAGCCATTTTATCAAGTCCGCCGATTGTATTTTTCAGCCAATCCATTACAAGGCTGACCATGTAAATGCTCCATGTAGGAGGCGTATTATACAATGAGTTATTTTCGGCAAATATAGAATAACGCAGCATTGTAGGAATTTTATCGTTTTCTCTTTCGTAAAGATCTTTGCGGACGATTGCTACGGTTACGCCTGAAGGTCCGATGTTTTTTTGAGCTCCGGCAAAAAGTACTCCGATATTTTTCCAATCAACGGGTTTTGATAATGCGTCGGAAGAAGCATCGATTATTAAAGGAATTCCATTGGTTTCCGGCAGTTTATCGTATTCTGTTCCGAAAATTGTATTGTTTGATGTAATATAAACATAGTCTATATCATCAGTATTTTTGATTTCGGGAATAGAAGGGATTCTGTCAAAGTTAGTGTCTTCGGAAGTAGCAATTACTTCGATATTTTTTCCTTGAATTTTAGCTTCTTTAATGGCTTTTTTAGACCAGGTACCGCTGTTTACATACAACGCTTTTTTACCGTCCCGCAGGAAGCACATAGGAATCATAGCAAACTGCAATGAAGCTCCGCCTTGTATAAATAAAATATCAAAGTTGTCAGGAACCTTGTACAATTCTTTTATCAAAGCAATCGCACTGTTATGAACAGTTTCGTACTCTTTACCGCGGTGAGAATGTTCCATAATAGACATTCCTGAGCCTTGAAAATTTACCAAATCGTTAGCTGCTTTTTCCAAAGCTTCTACAGGCAGGGTAGAAGGACCAGGATTAAAATTAAATACTCTATCCATATTTTTTCCTTAAATATTAAAAAAATAGTAAAATATCCCACGTACAAACCTGCACTTGGGAATAAAATCATTTTGTATTATTTATCGTTCAATGCCGCAATTCCCGGTAAAACCTTTCCTTCTACCAGTTCGAGAGAAGCTCCGCCGCCGGTGGAAATATGACTTATTTTATCGGCAACGCCGGCTTTATTTACTGCAGCAACGGAATCTCCGCCTCCGACAACGGTAACGGCATTTTTTAGATTTGCTAAAGTATCTGCAATTGCCAGAGTTCCTTTTGCGAAGTTATCCATTTCAAAAACGCCTACGGGACCGTTCCAGAAAATAGTTTTTGCATCGGCCAATTCACCTTTGAACAAGTCGATACTTACAGGACCTATGTCCAATCCCATCATATCTTTAGGCATAGCATCAACATTTGTTGTTTTGATAACCGCATCATTCGCGAATTTATCAGCGCAAACAACATCTGTCTGCAGCAGCAGTTTGATTCCTTTCTTTTCACAGCCTTCGATAATTTTTTTTGCGGTTTCAATCTGATCTTCTTCACACATTGAAGTTCCGATTTCCAATCCCTTAGCTTTGAGGAACGTAAAAGCCATTCCGCCGCCGATTATGATTTTATCAACTTTTTCCAGTAATTTTTCGATTACGGTGATTTTAGAAGAAACTTTTGCTCCTCCGACAATGGCAACAAATGGATGAGCCGGATTTTTGACAACTTTGTCTTCCAAGAATTCAAGTTCTTTTTCCATCAGGAAACCGGCAACGCAAGGTCCTTTTACGAATTTGCAGATTGATGCTGTAGATGCGTGATCTCTGTGTGCGGTACCGAATGCGTCATTGATATAAACTTCACCGTAAGTTGCCAAAACTTTAGCCATTTCGTCACGTTCTGCCGCTTCTTTAGATGTTTCCTGTTTGTGGAAACGAGTATTTTCCAGCAGTAAAACTTCGCCGTTGTCCAATGCGGCTACCATTTTTTGAGTTTCTTCGCTCATGCAATCCGGAGTAACTTTAACTTCTTTGGCTATATATTCGGAAAGACGTTTTGCAACAGGAGCCATTTTATGTTTTCCATTGATGTATTTTTCTTCATCAAAAGTTTCACCTGCTTTTTCCGCTTTTTCTTTTGCCTTAGCCATATCTTTTTTAGGATCACCTAAATGAGACATCAAAACAAGGCTCTTTGCCCCATTTTCCAAAACATACTTAATAGTAGGAAGTGCAGCTTTGATACGAGTATCGTCGCTGATAACACCATCTTTTAAAGGCACATTGAAATCAACGCGCATAACGATTTTTTTGCCTTTTACGTCAATGTCTTTCACTGTTTTTTTAGTAATTGCCATATTGTTTATCCTTAATTTAATTTTATTTTCCCGTTGTAAGGAAGCCGCTTTATTAAAAAAAACGGGGAATTACATGAATTCCCCGTCTTTTTCCAGTTGAGGAAATTGCATATTATTTGCAATTCCCATACCGTCCGTGAAAGACGGTCAGGATTGATTTATTATTTTACGTTTTCAGCAAAATATTTGATTGTTCTTACCATTTGGCTTGTGTAAGAGTTTTCGTTGTCATACCAAGAAACAACTTGAACTTGGTAAGTGTCATCGGCAACTTTAGCAACCATAGTCTGAGTAGCGTCAAACAATGAACCGTAAGTCATTCCGATAACATCGGAAGAAACGATTTGTTCTTCAGTGTATCCGAAAGAAGCATTTGAAGCTGCTTTCATTGCAGCATTGATGCCTTCTACAGTTACATCTTTTCCTTTTACTACAGCAACCAAAATAGTAGTAGAACCTGTAGGTGTAGGAACACGCTGTGCAGAACCGATTAATTTTCCGTTTAATTCAGGAATTACAAGACCGATAGCTTTAGCTGCACCTGTTGAGTTAGGTACGATATTGGCAGCACCAGCTCTTGCTCTTCTCAAGTCACCTTTTCTGTGCGGACCGTCGAGAATCATTTGATCCCCAGTATAAGCATGGATTGTACTCATGATACCGGACTGAATTGCAGCATAGTCATTCAATGCTTTAGCCATAGGTGCAAGACAGTTTGTAGTACAAGAAGCAGCAGAAATAATGTTGTCTCCGTCTTTCAAAGTACCTTCGTTTACACCGAATACAATTGTAGGTAAGTCGTTTCCTGCCGGAGCAGAAATAACAACTTTCTTAGCACCTGCATCGATATGAGCCTGTGCTTTATCTTTTTTTACGTAGAAACCTGTACATTCAAGAACAACGTCTACACCCAATTTTCCCCAAGGGAGATTTTTTGCATCGGCTTCTTTGTAAATTGTAATTTTCTTTCCGTCTACTGTGATAGAATCTTCTCCTGATTCTACAGTATGAAGATTTTCTCCGATTCTTCCGCAGTATCCGCCTTGAGCCGTGTCATATTTTAAAAGTTGAGCCAGCATTTTAGGGTCCGTCAAGTCATTGATTGCAACAACATCATACCCTGCAGCACCAAACATTTGTCTGAAAGCCAGACGACCGATTCTACCGAAACCATTAATAGCAACTTTTACTGCCATTTTTTACTCCTTATGAATAAAAATTTGTTCTATAAATAAAAAATTTATGAGTGGCAAAACTATAATCGATATGATATTTATTGTCAATCTTTTTCTGATTATAATAAATGCGAAAATTGCCTTTTTATGTTCCTTTTTGGAATAAAAAATAAAGTAATAAGGAAATAAAACAGATATGAATAACAACTTAAGCATCAAAGCGGCACGTTTTATTTTGATTCTTGTTGTTCCGATTATAGCGGCCACATCTTTAATTATCGGCGGTATTTCAATCTGTTCGGAATACGCGGGGCTTATCAGAGAAGTTAACAAACGTTACAGATTATCCATTATGAGTTATCGTAATCTTCTCAACGACAGTTCATTGGAAAATGCAAAAGAAGTAATTCACAGCATTATACGGGACGAATCGGTAATATTTGCGGTAATTATGCTGCAAAGCAGAAACGGAAGAGATGACGAAGAAATTATTTTCAGAATAGGACATGCCGAAGGCGAGTTTAATGGATTGGATACAAGTGATTTGGCAAAATTTTTGGAGCGACCTGGAAAATTATTGAGAAGTAGCCTGAGAAACGAAGTGTATCCGAAAGATTTATTGAAAGAGATAGAATTGAACAATAACAAAATTGTGCCGCCTTTTTTGACCGAAAGAGAATTTGAAAAGGAGATACCAGAATTTGTCAGTGCGAAAATAGAAACTTTTTTCAATTACAACAGCGTAATCAAAGAGCTGGAATTTTCCAGATTATACGAATTGTTCAAACAAAGCTATTACAAGACAGAAAAAGGCTACCGTTTGAAGCAATGCTCCAACAGCGAGAAAAAAAAATTGTACGATTTTTTGTACTCATCGGGTTTTTTGGAAAATAAAGTAAGCGTGTTTCCGCATTTGGAAAAAGTAGGTCTGGAAAAATCTTATTTGTTTTATTGTCCGCTGTATTCGAGAGGTCCTGACAATGAATATCGCGGCAATGTAACAATTTGTTTTTCGTTTACGGACATAATCAAACAGTTGCAAAGTCGAGTGGTTATTTTCATTTTAATAACACTGGCAGCGACATCGATTGCCGTTGCATGGAGCATTTTTTTAGCATTTGCATTTTCATCGACAATCGTAAAACCGCTGCGCAAAATGTGCAACCGAGTAAGAATTATCAGCAAAACGGAAGATTTTGAATCTTTGAAAGGGACACAATATGAGAAATTGGATATTTGCAGCGGTGACGAAATCGAAGATTTAGCAAAAGATATTAATTTGATGACGGAAAATCTTATAGAAAAATCGAAATCGGACAAACAGCTTCTTTTGGGAAAAGAAATTCAAGAGAAATTTATTCCGCTGTCGCCGATAAAAGATGAAAATATAGAAATTTATGGTTTTTACAAAGGTGCAAAAGGTGTAAGCGGGGATTATTTTGATTACAAAAAAACAGATAATGACTGCTACACTTTTATTATGTGTGATGTTGCCGGAAAAGGTGTCCCGGCAGCGTTGATTATGGTAGAAATTTTTACTTTGTTTCATACATTGTGCAATAAAAAAATCAATACGGCTCATGTCGTTCAAAATATTAATGATATGCTGGCTGACAAAGGATTCGACGGACGATTCGCTTCAATCATTGTATTAACGTTGAATATAGTTACCGGAGAGATGCGGTTTACCAGTGCGGGATATTCCGAATTGTTTGTGTATAAGCATAAATTAGGGAAAAGCCGTATATTTACACTTCAGAAAAGCGGTCCCGCAGCGGGTGTTTTTCATTCCACAATGCTGCCGGAACCGTATCATGAAATAAAAGGTCACTTGAATTACGAAGATATAATACTTTTATTCAGTGATGGAATCGAAGAATCACGCAACGGGAAGTTTGCAACGGATGAAAAAGGCGGTAAATATTTTGAAGAGTTTGGACGTGACCGTTTGATAAATGCGGTTGATTCATCATTGAAAAGAACGCCGGACGGCATAATCCGCAATATTATAAAGCATGAACATTTATTCAGAGAAGGTGCGCAGCAATACGATGATTTGACGCTTCTTGCGATTATGCGTAAGCGGTAATTGCTGTGAAGTATCTGCTTTGTTCGTGTAAAAGTACATAAAAAAAGCTGTCCATTGCAAAAGTTTCAAACACTTTTCGGACAGCTTTTTTGTTATCCTTTCATAAAAGTTTCGTTAATTATATCGGCATATTTATCTGCGATATAATTACGCTTCATTTTCAACGAGCTTGTAAGTTCGTCACCGACTTCAAACGGTTTGGTTACTACTGCAATGTATTTGATAGATTCATATGCTTTAAAGCCATTTTTTACATTGACTTTAGCTCTGATTTTGGAGATTAAATAGGTATTTATTTCTTCCGCTGCACATAGTGCTTCATAATTATCTGTCGGCAGATTCAAATCTTTTGCCAGTTTCTTTAAATTTTCCTGATTCGGAACGACAATTGCCGCAAGATATTTTTTATCTTGTCCTATAAGCATTGTATTTTGAATCAAATCGCATTCGAGAATTTTCTCTTCAATCGGAGCAGGCTCTATATTTTCACCGCCGGTAAGTACAATTGTTTCCTTTGCGCGTCCCACAATCTGAAGGTTTCCGTTGAGAGTCAAACGTCCCAAATCGCCGGTATCAAGCCAACCGTTCCTGATTATTTTCCGTGTCTCTTCGGGCATTTTATAGTAGCCCTGCATAATAATTTTGCTGCGAACATAAATATGACCCTTTTCATGTTGGTTTTCCAATGGTTCAAAATTATCATTACCTATCATCACATCTACGCCAGGCAGCGGTTGACCTACTGTACGCGGAACTAAGTAACCCGGAGTTCTTACACAAATTACCGGAGATGTTTCCGTCATTCCGTAGCCTTCCAGAATGTTGATATTTGCCGCATTAAAAAAATCATCCATATAATCCGGTAATTTTCCGCCGCCGGAAATAGGAACATACAGCTTTCCGCCGAGAATTTTTCTGATTTTGGAAAAAATCAAAATATCACCGATTAAGTCGGGAATAAACAACAAAATTATTCTGAAAAAACTTAGTATTTTAATTCCCAGCAAGCGCAGAAACGGCTGCTTTTCAAAATATGCAATCTCATTGCTGAGATTTTTTTTGCTGTTGTAATAAACGATTCCTATCCTCTGAAATAAGCGAAATAATTTATACATCATCGGTTTTGCTTTCATTTTCGTAACTACACCGGTATAAAGCGATTCCCAGATTCTCGGAACCGAAACCATGTATGTCGGTTTTATTTCGGTAAGCATAGGAAGCAGATGTTTTGAAATCGGCTTTGAATATGCCATCGAACCGCAGGTCATAATAATTGCATATTCGATTGTTCGTTCATATACATGCCAAACAGGCAGAACGGAAACCCATCTGTCTTTTTCCATCGGGAAAAGAACTTTCAGCATGCAATAAACATCCGTCAAAATATTTCCGTGCGAAAGCATTACGCCTTTTGGTACACCGGTTGTACCGGAAGTGTATATAATTGTAGCCAATGTGTCTTCATTGAGACTTTTTCTGATGTCTTCCAATGTATCTTTCAATGAGTTGTATGCTTCGCGGCCGCTATCAATAAGTTGATCGAATGTGTAAATTGCCGGATTTTTGGGCGCAGCAGCTGTAATTTCTTCCGGCTGTCCGGAAAGCAGAATTACCGATTCTAATATTGAACCGTCTTCAAGCTCGGAAATCACTCTGCTTGCTTGTGTGGGATTTTCCGCAAAACAGACTTTTGCATCACTGTGTTTGATTATATAAGCAATTTCACCGGCACTTGAATCGGAACCTCTCGGAACATCGGCTGCTCCCAGTGAAAGAACTGCTAAATCACTGACAATCCATTTCCACATGTTATCGGAAATAATTGCTACTTTATCGGAACTGCGTACTCCGAGCCGATAAAGACTCGCAGATAAATATTGAACGAGCGAACGAATTTCGGGATACGTTTTGTTTATCAAAGTATCTTTTTCTTTGTACTGCAAATACGGTTTGTTTGGAAAGGTGTCAGCTGCATAATAAAATGCCTCTACTAAGCTGTAACTTTTATGATAGTTTCTTTTACGTGGCATGAAGAGAATTCTCCTGTGAATTTGTGAATTGTAGTATATCATACTATGTTAAAAGGGCAAACTAAAGTTTTTAAGAGTTGATATTTAGTTGTATGACCGTAAAAAACAGAAGTTTTCCAAAAAGAATATGAAAACTTCTGTTTTTTTTGTGTTCAGACAGATTATTCACCGATTTCTAACAGAACCGGATTGCTTACTGTGCTGAATGAAGTTTTTCTTCCGCTGACGACAGCAGTTTCTCTGGTATTGAGTGCCGTCAGCAAATGCTTCGCTTACTGTTACGTTGCTGTGTTATTACAATATCTTCACCGGCTATCATGTCGCTTGGTCATTGCAACGGCATATAAGTTCTTGCTGCAAGCTCATTGTCGATCGTATAAAGTCCGCTACTGTCGCTTCCGAACAGCTGAGTCTTTATGAGTAAATTTTGCAGACTACCTTCTTCCTCACCTTGTTCTTTCACAAACCAGTCAAGAAACTGCATTGTTTTATAATCTTTCAACTCTTGGGCAACGCAGTACATATTGTTGATTAGTGAAGTGATATATTCTTCATGTTTCAAAGCTGCCTTTAGTAACCCAAGGAGCTTTTCGCCTTTTATATCTGCTCCGTTGATTGCTTCGGCATGTTTTACGTTAGGAGCTTCGATTGTCATCAATGTTATTTCTGCGTTATTGTCTTGCAGATACCGATAAATAAGCATTCCGTGGTCGATTTCCTCATGTGCCTGCACTTTGTTCCAGTTGGCAAATCCGAGAAGCCCTTTTTCTTCATAGATATTTGCAAAATCCAGATATAAATAAGCAGAATAAAATTCTTTGTTAATTTGCTCATTCATTAGTGTTATCAGCTTTTTGTTCAGCATAATAGCCTCCTGATTATTTTATTTATTTGTTAATGGTTCATTAATAAATATAAGTGCAGTTTTTTCATTTTCAATTTACTTTAACCCATATTTGAATATTTGTAACTCAAAAGTTACAAAGAATCGGGAACGCCTGTTTCAGATTGGCAGCTTTTGCGTAAAAGACGAGTGTTGCGGGAAAAAATAAAAGACCCGGCTTTCGTTTTGCGAAACCGAGTCTTTTCTATAATTAATGGTATAAAATTATTTACTTAATTTTTTTTGATACTTACAGTTTTTCCAATGCCTTTTCAGCTTCACGTGTAACCGGAGTTCCGAATTCGTACGAACTTCTGATAAGTTCCAATGCCATTGTAATGTTTTCGTCACTGTTTCCCATGTCACCCAAAGCTCTGATTACCGCAATGAAAATTCTGTTTCCTTCTTTTGTTCCGTAGCCAGTACCGAAACCTTCTTTTCCCATAGTATAAATATATGTCAAATTTTCAAGCAGTACATCGCTTGCTTCTTTTGTGCCCATTTTTCGCAAAGCGTCGATATTTATCAATTTTATGTTCGTATCTTCGGCAATTCCTCTTTTATCTGCATTGTCGGCTCTCCATTTTTCACCGATTGCTTTTGCAGCCTCCGGAGATTTTGCTTTTATTTCACCGAGATAAAAAACAGCATCTTGTTCGACTTTCGGTTTGTTAGTTATGTTTTCGTGATTTTTTTCTACCAATTGTCCCAAGCAGCGATTCAAAACAGATACGTACAATTTTTCTTTTTCATCGTCGGATGATGAACTTTTGTACGCATAAGTAAGCAAATTTCTAACTATGACAAAATCGTCTTCTCTGTTTATAAAAGTGCTTATCAGAGGAACCGGATCATCTGTAATTTCTTTAAGAACTTCGTTTGCGATTTTTCGGACTTTTTCGGAATAGTTGGGAATTGTAGCGAAAAATACCGGTTCAAAAGATGTAGGATCTTTGAATTCCTTAGCTCCCAACAAAAGTCCTTCTGCTATTTCTTCTCTGTAAGCGATTTTGCCAGTACCTTTTTTTACCATAAGATTCATTTCGCGCAAATGTTCGTTTAACCACGGCAAAACTTCATCTTTTGCACCGGTCAATGCGAGAACATGCGCAACGGTTCCTATATAAATAGGAGTTTTCAAATACGAGTAAATTGTTTTTAATTTTTCGGCTTTATCACTCAATTTTAATGCACCGGCACTCATTGCGGTGTAATAAATCCATTCTTCATAATCTTTGAAAGAATTTTTGTCTCTTTCGACACCGTAGTTATACTGCTCATCGATTATGTCCGAAATAATCGGAGCGTAGTCTTCTTTTATGTTTTTGTACATTTCTTTTACCAGATCGCGTTTTTCTTTCATTTTTCTGGCCATGCTGTACATTGTCTTGTAATAATTTGCCGATCTTTCTTTTGCCGATACGTCGAAACTGAATAAAACGGTTATCGAAAGTATCAGTGCTATTTTTCTGATTTTCATCTAAACACCTCTCATTGTTTCAAATAAGTCACGATAATAACACATTTTTGTAAATGAACAACAGAAAAAAGCAGCATTAATGATACTTAATAACAACCTTTCTTTTACTTGACCGTATGTCGTAAAAGTTTACAATACGGAAAAATTATACGATTAGGAGATTATGTAATGATTTACATTGGCTGTGACCACGGCGGTTTTGCATTAAAACAGGAAATTCTTAAATATATAAAGGAAGATTTAGCGGAAGAAGCGGAAGATTTGGGATGCTACGATACTTCTTCCGTTGATTATCCCGATTATGCCGAAAAAGTTTGCAAAAAAGTAGTTGCGGAAAATGCGAAAGGAATTTTGATTTGCGGAACCGGAATAGGAATTTCGATTGCGGCAAATAAAATCGCAGGGATTCGATGCGCCTTGTGCAGCGAACCTTTTTCTGCGGAAATGACACGCAGGCACAATAACGCGAATGTTCTTGCAATGGGCGGCAGAACAGTCGGTTCCGAATTGGCAAAGTCAATAGTAAAAGTATTTCTTACTACGGAATTTGAAGGCGGCAGGCATCAAAAAAGATTAGACAAAATTTCGGCTTTGGAAGCGGCGAAATAACAGGAGATATGTATGCGGGAAATCGAAGCGTCATTGATTACTTCTGCCGTAAAACAACTTTTTATAAAAGCAAATTATCATCTGCCGGATGATGTGAAAAATGCACTGCTACAGGCAAGACAGCGTGAAACTGCCGATGCTGCCAAACACGTTTTGGATATTTTATTGAAAAATGCCGAAATAGCTGCCGAAAAGGATTTTCCGCTTTGCCAAGATACGGGAATGGCTTTTGTTTTTGCGGAACTGGGACAGGATGTTCACATTTGCGGAGGTCTGTTTAATGATGCGGTAAATGTCGGCGCAGAACAGGCCTACAACGAAAGTTATTTGAGAAAATCCGTAGTTGGAGATCCGCTGAGGCGTAAAAATACCGGAAATAATCTGCCGGCGGTGATTTTTACCGAAATTGTTGCCGGTGACAAAGTAAAACTTACCGTAATGCCTAAGGGGTTCGGAGCTGAAAATCAATCTCGATTGAAAATGATGATTCCGGCTGCATCATCTGATGAAATTGTCGATTTTATTGCAACCGAAGTAATTTCGTCCGGCAGCAGAGGATGTCCGCCGGCAATTATAGGCGTGGGAATCGGCGGGTCATTCGATACCGTTGCGCATTTGGCAAAAAAGGCACTGCTCTTGCCGATTGATAAACACAGCAGTGATCCGTATTATGCCGATATGGAAAAAAAGATTTTAGAGAAAATCAATGACAGCGGAATCGGACCGATGGGAGTAGGCGGACGCACTACAGCTCTTTCCGTCAGAATTTTAACGGCGCCGACACATATTGCGGGACTCCCGCTTGCATATAATTATTGCTGTCATTCGGCACGTCATGCAAGTATCGAGCTTTAGAATATCAGGAGAAAATTGTGATTAAAATTAATTTAGATACGGAAGCGGCTGTTTTACGTGAGCAAAAAGCAGGGGCAAGTCTTTTATTAAGCGGAACAATGTATTCGGCCAGAGATGCGGCACATAAGCGAATGCAGATTCTTTTGCACGAAGGAAAAGATTTGCCGGTACTTTTAAAGGATAAAGTTATTTATTACATGGGACCGACTCCGACAAAACCGGGAAGAGCAATTGGCAGCTGCGGCCCGACATCAAGCTACAGAATGGACGGTTTTCTTGAAATGACGCTGCAAAACGGCGTCGCAGCGACAATCGGCAAGGGAACAAGAGACGCAAATGTAACGAAACTTGCCAAGCAGTACCACGCTCCGTATCTTTTGGCAGTAGGCGGAGCCGGAGCATATCTCGCACAATGTGTAGTATCATCGAAAATTACCGCTTTTGAAGATTTGGGAGCCGAAGCTGTTCGGGAACTTGTGATAAAAGATTTTCCCGTCATCGTAGGAATCGACAAAAACGGTGACAGTGCATTTTTTTAATTTTTTGGCGTATCAACGCTTTTTCAGAATGCTTTTTATGAATTCTTTACTGCGGCTTGGTGAAAAGATTGATGATGTGCATTTCAAAAGGAGAAAAATATGAAATATATTGTTGTTCATGCAGGAGCAAGGGATTGGTATCGTTTAGCAATATCGCTTTATGAGAATGACCGATTGGCATATCTTGTGACGGATGATATTATATTCAGAAAGGAATATCGCAATTTATTTCCGAGAAAATTAATTAAAATCAGCTGGATTGCTTTGTTTTTTAAATTATTGGAGAAAGTCATATCTTCAAAAATGGGATTTAACATATACAAAGATTATTGGCTGGGAAGAAAAGCTGGGAAATTGTCAAATAGAAAAAAACTGCCGATATTCTCATGCTGCCGATATGCAATGACGGCATTTGGAATATCGAAAATTCATCCGAAAATATTATTCCAATATCATCCGCAGTCTGGTTGTGTAAAAGAAATTTTGCAAAATGAAATTGATAAAAACCCAGTTGCAAAAAAAACTATATTGGAAGAAACCGAATTCCGCTATACGGACAAGCAGCTGGATAATTCGATTCTTGAAGTAAGGCTTTCGGATTTTGCTGTAGGTGCAAGTACTTTTACTTTGAAAACATTAATAAAGCAGGGAATGCCGGAAAATTGCGTTCATTTGGCACCTTATGGTGTGAATATAAAAGATTTTAAACCAAAAGAAAGTTTTAGAGAAATCGATAAAATGCGCTTTTTATTTGTGGGAAGTTTTTCTCAGCGCAAAGGGATTTCTTATTTGCTGCAGGCATTTAAAGAATTGGAAAATGCTGGTGAAAATATTTCATTGACAATGGCAGGAAGAGGAATAATGGATTATGACCTTGTAAAATCATACAATTTGAAATGTTTGGAAACGCATATAAATTTGCCTATAGAGAAGTTAGTAAAATTAATGCAGGAATCTGATGTTTTTGTTTTTCCTTCTATATGCGAAGGTTTCGGTTTGGTATTGATTCAAGCAATGGCAACCGGACTTCCGGTAATTACGACATATAGTACGAGCGGACCTGATTTTATCGAAGAAGGCGAAGATGGTTTTTTGATTGAAGCTCAGAATGTTGATGCAATAAAAAACAAAGTGAAATATTTTATCGAAAATCCAAATGAAGTAAAACGTATGGGATTAAATGCAGCTGTAAAATCAAAAGAATTTACGTGGGAAAGATTCAGCTGTGAAATTATTAAATCTGTTGATGAAGCAGAAAAATTGTTCATCGGACAGTAATTCCTGTTATAACTGTTTTTGATTTCGATGAAACACGGCTGCGATAAATCAAATAATTTTATTATTTTCCGTATGGATATTAGCCCATTTAATTCAGCTTAATTTTCAGCAGCTTTTGAAATGCAGTCTGTTCCTGTTTTGAAATAGGAGTTGTTATTTTCTCGAAAATAGCTTCCATTTTTTCGTAATGCAGCAGAAACGAATCGACACTGGCTTCTATCATATCCTGCGCCGTTACTGCGGAAAAATCGGCATGGTACCCCGCAGTTTGAGCCAAATATTCGATAAATACGCGCTGCGTTCTTCCGTTGCCTTCTCGAAACGGATGAATTGCGTTTAATTCCGATATGTAATAAGAAAGTTTTTTTGCGGTTTCGTTTTTCGGCAAACCTACCAGATAGTGCTCTTTCCGCAGTTTTACGCATAGATCACTTACTGCATTGTCGATAAATTTGAAATTACAAAACAGATTTCCCTTTGAAATGTTTACAAAACGCACAACTCCTGCCCAATCATAAACATCCGAAAATATAAAATGATGAATTGCGCATATATGTTGAAAATCGAGATTACCCGGAATAGGAGACATTTTCAATGCCAAAAGTTTTACTGCTGTAATTTGTCTTTCGGCTTCGTCAAGTTTGTTCTGCTGAGTAATATTAAGTTTGTTTTTCAGCACCGACGACTGCGGATAACAATACTGCTCGTCATATTCATATTGATAATATTTGCTGCTTATTTCACTTTGCATTGATTGTATTTTCTGATGAGTGTTTCCAAAAGACTCTCGGTTGTGACTTTTCCTGCGGCGCAAAGTTGCAGCATATTGATTTCTTCGCTTCGCAGTTCAAGACCTTCTATTGCCATGCTGCCGCTTACTTCTTTTACCAGTTGCCGTGCGGTTCTTGCCATTGTAAACTCCCTTATTTTATTATTGATATGAAGTGATTACGTTGGCAACGGTTTGCTGCTGCGAACGTAATCGCATTCATTTTATGTTTCATTTATCATCTTTACTTTTCGGTTCATTTACTGCCGAAACTGTACTTTCTGTTTGAAAGTTTTCTCCGGTTTGTGCCGGAGCGCGTGATGCTGCGATAATTTTATCATCATCGGCTACTCGAACAAGCCGTATGCCGCTGGCAGCGCGTCCCTGCTTTGAAATCTGAACAGAAGAAATTCTGATAATTTGTCCTTTCATCGATATGGCAAAAATATCTTCGCCCTCTTGAATGGAAAGAACAGCAGCGACTTCACCTTTATTGTTTTTGTCTTTGTAATAAAGCTGACCGGAAGTTCCGCGGTGGTGCTGAGCGAAATTGTCGAACTCAATGCGTTTTCCGTACCCGTTTTCAGTCAGCATCATAATCAAACCGTTTTCGGTTATCGGACAAAGACCAAGCAGTTCATCATCATTTGCAAGTTTTATCCCTCTTACACCGCTGGCAGTTCTTCCCATTACACGAACATCGTTTTCATTGATTCGCAATGCCTTGCCCTTTTTTGTAGCCAAAACAAGTTCGTCTTTTCCCGATGTAATTATTACGTCGATAACGCAGTCGCCTTCTGCCAATGTAATCGCGCGTTTACCGTTTTGGTTTATACGCGTAAATTCGGAAAGCGATGTTTTCTTTACTACACCTTGTTTTGTGGCAATGAAAATAGATTTCGATGTGTCATTGAAATTTTTCAATGTAAGCACTGCCGTAATTTGATCGTCCGGCGTCGTATTTATAAAATTTCTTATAATTTCGCCTTTTGCAGTACGTGAAGTCTGCGGAATTTGGTACGCTTTCAATAAAAAGACTCGACCTTTGTCCGTAAAGAACAGCATATATTCATGCGTATTGACAACGAACATTTGCTTTACAAAATCTTCGTCGCGCATTTTTCCGCCTGTTACTCCCACGCCGCCTTTTCCTTGCGTTCTGAAATCGGAAACCGGAGTTCTTTTGATGAAGCCTTTATGACTCATTGTGATAACGACATCTTCTTCCTGAATCAGATCTTCTTCGATAATTTCCGTACCGCTTTCTGCATCGATAATTTCGGTTCTTCGGTCATCCAAAAATCGTTTTGTATCTTCTATCAACTCATCACGGACAACTTTCAGTATGTTTGCTTCCGAAGATAAAATTTCTTCCAATTTGGCAATGAGTTTGCAAAGTTCGTCATATTCGTTGCGTAGTTTCGTAACATCAAGCTGTGTCAGTTGGTGCAAACGCATATCAAGAATGGCATTAGCCTGACGCTCGGATAATTCAAAGCGTTCCATTAAAGTTGCATGCGCCGCCTCTCTGTTGACCGCTTCGCGAATAATCCGTACGACTTCTTCGATATTATCTTGCGCGATTATCAATCCCTGCAAAATATGCGCTCTTTCTTTTGCCTTTTCGAGTTCAAACTCCGTTCTGCGCCGAATAACTTCTTTTCGGAAGTTGACATACTCCTGCATCGTTTCTTTGATGTTGAGAATCTTAGGTTTCCCGTTTACGAGGACAAGATTTATCACCCCGAAATTTTTCTGCAAATTAGTGTGCAGGAACAATTGATTCAATACGACTTTTGCAACGGCATTTTTTTTCAGTTTGATAACGATTCTCAAACCGTCTTTGTCGGAATGATCCTGAACATCGCTTATTCCCTGCAGTCTGTCATCTTTTACGAGCTCGGCTATTCTTTTAATCAATTCCGATTTCTTTTCGACATAAGGAATTTCGGTAACAATAATAGCTTCGCGGGTTTCGCGTCCGTCGTTTATTTCCTCGATATTTGTTCTGGCACGCATGATAATCGTGCCGCGTCCGGTACGCAACGCTTTTCGGATTCCTTCCCGGCCGTAAATCAGACCGCCTGTAGGAAAATCAGGTCCGGTAATATGTTTGCTGATTTCGTCAATGGAAATATCCGGATTGTCGATTAACGCGCATATTCCCGAAACGATTTCTTTCATATTGTAAGGCGGAATATTTGTAGACATGCCGACTGCGATTCCCGAAGAACCGTTTGCCAAAAGGTAAGGGACAGCCGACGGCAAAGCAAGAGGTTCCTGCAAAGACTCGTCATAGTTTGGTCCGAAGTCTACGGTTTTTTTGTCGATGTCTTTAAGCATTAAATCTGCAAATTTCGACATTTTAGCTTCGGTATAACGCATCGCAGCCGGCGGGTCGCCGTCTATGGAACCGAAGTTTCCTTGTCCGTCTACGGCAAGGTATCTCAATGAAAAGTCCTGCGCCATACGAACAAGCGCCTCATAAACAGATGCGTCGCCGTGAGGGTGGTATTTACCGAGTACATCTCCGACGATTCTGGCTGCTTTTTTTGTTTTTTGGTTTGATTGTAATCCTATATCGTTCATACAATACAGAATTCTTCTGTGAACAGGTTTTAACCCATCACGGACATCGGGAAGCGCACGGCTTACGATAACGCTCATTGCGTAATTCAGATAAGATTCTCTGAATTCGTTCTCGATGTCTTTGTAGATTATTTCTCCCATCTATAACTCCGGAAAGAAGGAAACGAAAAATGTTTCCGAGATAAAAATAACGTAATTTTATATGAAAAATGTATTTTTGTCAATAAGCCCAATTTCGCTTTAGTTACGCTATCTTGTTGATATAGTACAAATTATAAGGTTTATTCATTATAAAAATGTACCGAGGATAATAGAAGTATTATATATTCGTTTTTTTCTGCATAATTTCAGTCCGCACAAAAATATGTGAAAAAATCTACTTATATAAACAAAAAAAATAATATAAATTGATTTTTATTCACATATGTTGTATTATTCAGTAACTTTATTTCATGCAAGTAAAATAATTTCATTTTCTTACCTC
>JAFLVQ010000119.1 GCA_022508205.1 Spirochaetales bacterium | reverse complement strand
GAGATAAAATCAGACAAATTTTGTTCAAACTCCCCTGTCCCGAAACTGCCGACGCATGGATTATATGGCTGGATATGTCAAATGACGAGCGTCTTGCAGCCGAATGCCGTAAATATACTGCGCTTTATTCTTATTCTCCGCTGACCCAGTTTTGGAGTCAGAAAATAACAAATAAGGATTGAATTATGAAAAAATACATTGCAATTTCGCTTTTATCATTGTGTCTTACCGGCTGCTTTACTGTAAAGGAGAAAAAAAATACACAAATTAAACATATTTTCACCTTTCCCATTGGCTACGACAAAGAAGAATTGGGTTTTCTTCCCGAAAAAAGAACCAGCGAAGCTGCTCTTGATTTTTGTTACAACAATGGTTTTTTTTATATTTCGGATAAAATCAATAATAAAATTTTGAAAGTAACGGAAACGGGAGTCATAATTCTTACTATTTATAATCAAGAAAATTATCCGTACCTTGTCCCGAATAATTCCGATGCCGATTTCGATTCAAGTGAAAATTACGAATATCTGAAATTATATTCATCATATCCTTTAGACCAACCACGAACAATTGCGGCAGATATTGAAAAAAACATTTACATAGTAAACCGAGAACCGCTGCATAAAAAATATGGTGAACGAAATTTGATCGAAGATGAGTTTATTTTGAAATTCGATTCACACGGAAAACTTATGTATAAAATCGGAAAAAACGGAAGCAGCACTGTTTTAGGTGAAAATATTGAGCCTTTTAACTATGTAAACAAAGTTGCTACTGATATAAACAGCAATTTAATTGTGATTGAAGGCTACAGTGAGGAACTGAAAATTTTCAAGTATTCAAAAGACGGCGAATTACTATATCAAACCATACTTTCAAAAAACAAACTTCCGTTATCGAAAAACGAATTGAACAATACTATCCTTCTTATCGATACCATACCGGGTTACTTGGAAAATGAAGTTCTCGTGATTTACCAATTTGTCAGCCGCGAGACAACCAATTCAATAGAGTTATTTCAATTGGAATATGAAAAAATCTTTCGTTACAATATAAAAGATGACAAAATAGACAAAATGATTCTGAAGACATCACCGGAATATGAAGATTTGAGCAAACTGAAATTCAATCCGGCTGTAACAGAACTCTACGGTGATATGAAACAGATTCAGCGTCCTATGCCTATATTTATCGGCTGCGACAGTTACAGCAATATTTACATGTATCAGGAAAAACTTCCTCTTGATTCGTTGATTATCAAAGATTTCAAGCTGATGAAGTACAATGAAAACGGAAGAATGGAAAGTCTGCACCATATCAGATTCGATTATGATATTGTGTATAATTCAAAAATATACTTAACGAATAACGGCCGCACGCTAAGTTATATAGTTAAAGAAAATGAGGTAACATTTGTAAGTGTCAACGATTAATTTACTTCCTATTTTATCATGCAAAAAAATACAACAGCTTGATTCATACACTATTGAAAATATGGGGATTCCGCAGGCTGCACTTATGGAAGAAGCTGCGGAACGTGTTTTTACTGCTATGTGCGAAGATTTCCCGAAAATATCAGCCGGAACAATTCTGATTTTAGCAGGAAGCGCAAACAACGGAGCCGACAGCCTTTGCATTGCGAGAAAGCTGTTTTTTGCCGGAGCAAACGTTTTGGTTTGTATAATAAATGACAACGGCAGTGATTTATTTGTGCAGCATCTTACCGTCTGTCGAAATTTGGGAATGAATATAAAAACGGTGAATGACGAACCGAACAGCAGCAGTTTCGACTTTGTAATTGACGGGATTTTCGGTATCGGATACAAATTCAATCCGCAGCGTCCTTTCCCCTTACCCGAAAAATGGCGTAAAGTCACAGAAAATGCGATTGTTTTAGCAGTTGATGTGCCGTCGGGACTCTCTGAAAATAATGATACCACACTAAAAGCTGATATTACTTACAGCATTGGGTTTCCCAAAGATATTTTTTATAATGCAAAAAATCGTCCGTTCTGCGGAAAAATTCGCTCTGTCGGTATTTCTTTCGATAAAGCAAAAACTGACAGTTCTTTTCATTTAGCCGTTTCAATCGGCAATTCGGCAGCACATTTATGCAAAAGTGATTTCGTACACAAATATAAAAGAGGAAGCTGCTTGATTTTAGGCGGAAGTCCCGGGAAAAACGGAGCCGCCGGATATTGTTCTTCGGCAGCATTTGCCGCAGGCTGTGGAATTACGGCAATTTTAACTGGAGCTGCAAATTTTCCCGATATTGCAAACACCAAAAAAGAAGCAGTGTATGATGTACTGGAACATATTTCATTGTATAAACAGTATACATGCACAGTCATTGGCCCCGGACTCGGAGTTTTGCGTGACGACGAAAAATTATTTATCAGCGATTTTATAAAAAATTATGATGGGCAGCTGCTATTTGACGCTTCGTTTTTCACTATTTTTGAAGCAAGTATACTCAAAAATTGCAGAAAACCTCCGTTGTTGACGCCTCACAGCGGAGAATTCAAAAAATTTTTTAACCAGACTGAGATTTCCATTGAAAAGGCAGCCGAAACGGCAAAGCAGCACAACTGTTTTCTGCTGCTGAAAGATTCTTTCATGATTTTTGCAAGTCCAAACGGTAATGCGACAGTTTTTGATTTCCCAATGCGTATTGCCGCACAAGCAGGAAGCGGAGATTTGCTTGCCGGCTATATCGCGGGAAATATAGTGCAGACAGACACTGTTTATGAAGCTGTTTCGATTTCGGTTATGCGCTTTTATAATGAATTGAAAAAGTTTAAAGATAAAAATTGCTATTTGCCGGAAGAATTGATATTGTACCTATCCTATTCTGCCGAACATAAAATTACTGACAAGGATTGATGAAATGAGGAAAAAAACGGAATATACACCACCTACAGAAATTATTGTAGACGGAAAAATTATAAAAATGCATTCGAGCCGTGAAGAACGTCTGCGAATGTCTCCCGTATCTTCCGCAAGACAAAACACTTCGATTTTTGCCGCAGAAAACAGACCGCGCCTTATTTTAATGCTTGCATTGATAATTATTACAATGGTTGGGACGCTGCTTTCTTCGTATTTTATGAAAAACAAAGAATGCATGCTCGACGGAATAAAAGTTACGATGATGAGAAAAAATTATGATATGGGGCACATGCAGACTTTTAGGATCCAATTGAAAAATACTACAAATGAAACAGTGCAGATGAAGGAAAATTATCTGTTTTATTTCAAATTGGTCAATAAAGATACAGGTGAAATTTATTTCCCGAAAAAAGAGCCTGTCAAAAAAAAAGACAATGACGAAACAGAACCTATCGAAGAAAAAGAACTTGCCGAAGAAATAATTTTGACAAAACTTACTTATAACCCAATGGAGTCGTTTCAAGAAGATATTCACATTACGGATATTCCCGATGGTTCTTATGTGGCAACATGGACAATTCCCACTGTGCAGGACTTTAATTTTTCATTCAAAGTCGGACGCAAACGCAGATGATTATAGATACACACGCTCATTTATACAGTAAGGAATTTAATAATGACTGTAAGGATGTTGTTGCGCGTGCAATAAACTGCGGTGTAAAAAAAATGATTATTCCGGGAACAAAACCGGAAGATTCCCAATCCATTCTTGATTTATGCATTGAATATCCTGGAATATGTTTCCCTGCCCTGGCGATTCATCCCGAAGAATTAGCTGCCGATTTTCGAGAACAATTACAGTTGCTGGAAAAACTATTAAATGAAGCAAAATATTGTGCTGTCGGTGAGACAGGCCTTGATTTATACTGGGATAAAACTCGGTTTCAGGAACAAAAAGAGTCATTGATTTTCCATATCGAATTGGCGGCGTCGCACGATTTGCCGCTGATTCTGCATTGCCGTGAAGCATTTGAACCGATGTTGGAGATACTGAAAAAATATAAGCACAATAATACACGCGGGATTTTTCATTGTTTTACGGGAAATACTGCTCAAGCTAAAGAAATCGAAGATTTAGGATTTCTCATAGGAATAGGCGGCGTCGCAACATTTAAAAAATCGGATTTGAAACATACGCTGCGTGAGATCGGATTGAAAAATATTGTTTTGGAGACAGACAGCCCATATCTCGCGCCTGTCCCGCACCGAGGGAAAAGAAACGAACCTGCTTTTCTTGCTGATGTTGTGCATTTTTTATCCACAGAATTAGAGATTTCGGCATCGGAAATTGAAAATATCACATCGAAAAATGCGAGCAAATTATTTTTTGACAGCTGATTTCGGTTTTTCTGTTTATAAAAAAAGACCGCTATTCAACAGCGGTCTTCGTTTGTTATTTTTGAATTTTTGCTTCGATTCCCATCTGCAATCCAAATAAATTGATAAATCCGGCTGAATCTTTGTGACTGTAAAGCGAACCTGTTGTGAAAGAAGCAATCTCTTCGCTGTACAATGAATACGGCGATTTTTTCCCGGCAACGATACAGTTTCCTTTGTACAATGCCAAAGTTACTTCGCCTGTGGCAAACTGCATCATTTCACGCGCAAAATTTTCCAATGCCATACGCAGATGTGTATAATATTTTCCATTGTAAACCATATTTGCGTATACCTTGCTCATATCCGCAAGAAGCGACATCGAATCTTTTTCCAATACCATTTCACGAAGTTCGTCATAAGCCGCATACAAAACTGTTCCGCCCGGAGTTTCATAAACACCGTGGCTTTTCATTCCGACCAAACGATTTTCCAATATATCGGCGCGTCCGATTCCGTTTTCCCCGCCTATCTTGTTCAAATACTTCAGCAATGAAACACCATCCATTTTCTTGCCGTCAATTGATACGGGAATACCTTTTTCAAATCCGATAGTGACGTATGTTTCTTTATCGGGAGCATCTTTTGGTGACTTACTCAAAACGAACATTGCTTCATTAGGTCTGTTGATTAAATCTTCAAGCTCTCCGCCTTCGTGACTGATATGCCAAATATTTCTGTCTCTCGAATAAATCTTCTTTTCCGAAATGCTTCCAATATCGATATTGTGCTTTTTGGCATATTCAATGCAATCTTCACGAGACTGCAAATCCCATATTCTCCACGGAGCAATCACTTTCAGCTGCGGTGCAAGAGTTTTGTAAGTTAATTCAAAACGTACTTGGTCATTTCCTTTTCCCGTACAGCCGTGCGCCAATGCATCACAGCCTTCTTTCAAAGCTATTTCTACCTGACGTTTCGCCTGAATCGGACGGGCAATAGAAGTTCCCAGCAAATAACGACCTTCATACTTTGCTCCGATCATAGCCATTGGAAAAATGCAGTCTTCCACCAATTCTTTCTGAAGATTTTCCAAATAAAATTTGCTTGCGCCTGTTTTCAAAGCTTTTTCTTCAAGTCCTTTTGTTTCTTCTTCCTGACCTACATCTGTACAAATAGTAATAACTTCGCAGTTATACGTCTCTTTTAACCACGGAATTATGATAGATGTATCAAGCCCGCCGGAATATGCCAATGCGACTTTTTTAACTGTTTCCATAAACAAAACTCCTTTACAAAAAAATCGGGCGCATTATAATCATTCTCGAATATTTGTCAACGACAAGGGATATAAATGTAAAATAAGAAAAACTAATAAATCTTATACTTGTTTGTACATTTGAAAAGTTGTAAAAGAGTGACAATTTTTAATGTATTAAAAAAACGGAAGGAGTATTATGTCTTTTATTATAGCTATTGTAGCAATAGTAATAGCATTTATAATCGGCGCTGTTATATTTGTGAAAACAAGAAATGTTTCTCTTCCAGCGCAATTCAATGCGATAAATAATTATATAAAAAGCGGAAATCCACGAGGTGCCGTGAGGTTATGCAAAAATATTATTGCTAAAAATCCGGAAAATTATGATGCCCATTACTTTATGGGACTTGCCTATTTAAATCTTAATCAGGATGAACTTGCCCTCGAAGAACTGAAAACGTTCGATAAAGCCGGTGTC
>JAFLVQ010000118.1 GCA_022508205.1 Spirochaetales bacterium | reverse complement strand
CTGTTTTCTTTTCTGCTGGTGCTTCCGAATATTGCGTACGCGGGAAATATTTCGGTAAACCTTTTAAGCCTCATAGCATTAAAATCGTTAATCATATTCCTTGCCTGGATATTAAGTTTTCATGCCATACATGTTATGCCGGTAAGTCTGTACGGAATACTGGATTTGTCCCGTGTCCTTTTTGCTACATTTCTCGGTGTATCGGTTCTTCATGAGGAAATGACACTTTTCAGAACCGTAGGATTGATTTTTGTTGCATTTGGACTTTTGCTTTTGAAATACCGCAAAAAAGGCGAAAACTCCGAACATATTCGCCCGACTGTAATTATTGCGGCAATAGTTTCGTGCATGTTGAATTCACTTTCCGGATTAATGGATAAAATATTAATGCGCAGTGCTACCAGTTCGCAGCTGCAGTTTTGGTACATGTTGTTTTTGGTGATGATGTATCTTATTTATATTGTACTGTCACACTCCCAAACGAATGTTATTTCGGCAGTAAAAAATCCATGGATTTGGGCAATGGCACTGCTATTCGTTATTGCGGACAAATGCCTTTTTATTGCAAACGGCATAGAAGACAGTAAAATTACCGTTATGACTTTAATCAAACAGTCCGGGTGTATAGTTACAATTCTTGCGGGAAAATATATTTTCCATGAAAAGAATATAACGCATAAATTAGTATGTGCTGCGATAATCATGATAGGAATTGCGGTAGGAACATTCTGTTAGTTGATAATAATTTTAATTAAAAAAATATATTCTCAAATAAATTATAGTATTATGAATATCTCACTTTTTATTTAGGAATATGTATGGAAAACGGATACAAAAAAAAGCCAAAGTTTATCGTTATATTTTCATTTTTTTACTTACTTTATCCAATCATTAACATCGTTGCATTTTTATCAACAGCGCCGCCGATGGTTGCTTTGAATACCTTTCAGGATTTTATTCTGGAAAAACCAGCGTATATGCTGCTTAATATACTATTGTGGCTTGCAACAATTCCGTTAAGTTTCGGGTTGTTTAAAGTAAAAAAATGGGCATGGTTCTACTTTTTTATTCATTCGACATTGGTAATTGTCATGTCATTGTTCAGTGTTGTATTTATCAAAGAAAATATTGATGTGCAGCCGCGTTTTAACATGGTCTTTTTTGTAAATTTGTTGATATTGATTCCAATGGCTTTTTTTATAAAAAAAGAAATTCGCACACCGTATCTTAATCCGCGTGTAAAATGGTGGGAACAGTCAGCAAGAGTCCGCCATAATTTAAAAATCGTTTATCAAAATAATGAATTTGAAACTTTCGACATTTCCGAATCGGGTGCTTTCATTCTCGACAAAGGAAATAAAATCGATGCTCATTCCGACGATATAATTCCCATATCACTCATTTTGGATAATAAGATTATAAGGTGTTACAGTGAAGTCGCATGGATTAACCAAGAGGAAAAAAGTAATTTACCCAAAGGAGTGGGAATAAAATTCTTCAATCTGAAAAAAGAAGAAATTCGCCAGATCAAAGATTTTTTAAAAATTATAAGAACAGAAAATAAAAGAGGCCCTGCATGAAAAAAGACCGAATCATCATCTGCTTTGCAATGCGTCATAATTTCTGACAGTTTTCCCCGTCCACAATTCAAATGCTTTAGCGCCTTGATAATAGAGCATAGTTTTGCCGTCAATACAAAAATCGGGCATTGCCTCCAAATAATATTTCAGGTCAAAATAAACAACATTTTTGTCAAAAGTTAAAATCAAATCATTAAACGGAACTGTTGTTGTATTGATAATCATCTGATAATCATCGAGTTTGTCTTTGTATGATGCAAAATCTACAGTACCAATATTAAATTGTTCGGCGCAGACAGCGGCTTTTTCTGCAGTTCTGTTTGTAATATCGATATTTGATATACCAAACTGCTGCAATCCGTAAATAACTCCGTTTGATGCGCCTCCTGCGCCTATAATCAAAGTTTTCACGTTATTGGGGATTTTATTTTCTTCCAAAGTCTTAAAAACTCCGTACCAGTCCGTATTGTATCCAATCCATTTGCCGTTATTTACAACCACGGTGTTTACTGCACCGATTTTCAGTGCGATACAGTCAATTTCATCGAGGTACTTCATAATTTCGACTTTATGCGGAATTGTTACATTGAAACCATGCAGTTCTTCGATTTTCTTAAAACCGGCAATAACATCCGGCAGATTGTCACCGGTAACATGAAATGCAAGATATACCGCATTAATTCCGAAATCCTTGAAAAATGTATTCTGCATTGCCGGTGATTTTGAATGTGCTACCGGGTCACCGATTATTCCGTATATTTGTGTTTTTGTGTCAATGTTCATCAAATGCTCCGTAAAAGAAATCGAATAATTTTAATATAATTCACAAATAAATAATGTAAAAAATGTATACAGTATAGGTAAGTCTCGGTTTGAACAGAAACAAAATGCGGTTTGTTTCTGCAGTGGGGTAAAAGACAATTTGCGGCAGTTTGATTCTGTATTATCGCATATTCAGCGTCTGGAAAGTACGAAGCACAATAACGATTTCAGATTTTCCGCAGTGCTGAAACTTTCTAAGGCAGTTGATATTGGTCTTTTAGATTTTATTAAGAACATTATTCCCAATGAAAATTATTCTGATGAAACAGATTCCGAATAGAGGAAAGTGGCAGAATTGTCTAAGAATTACAAGCTGTAATGTTGGAGCAGTGTTTAAGGAAGCACCTGCCGACAGGCAAATTGGAGAATGAGCCAGCACAAACTTTAGCACTTTCCCGCAAAAGGAGCGTGACGGCAGTTTCCAATTTTTAATTGTCGGCTGTTGTATCGGTGCCGGTTGATGCGGAATCTTCCGGTTTTTCTATAGGCATTTCCCTTTTTATTTCAGTCGTTTTTTCTTTTGAGTTGTCTTCAGATGTTACAGTTTGGACTTCCTCCGTCTGTTTTGAAGTTTCCTCTTTGGTTGTTTTCACTTGTTTCGGAGCCGATTCTTTTTTGGCGTCGTGACTGTCAGGAACTAAAAATTCGGCATCTTTGTCTTCAAAATCATATCCGCCGTCATCATCTAAAAGTGAATTATCATCCAAAAGCAAATCTTTATCGACTTCTATCGAACTTCCCGAAAAATCCAGATCACCGAAAAGTCCCAAATCGGAAGAAAAGTTTGATAATCCCTGTTGCCGCTGATTTTTTACACGCGAACAAATGTCACAAACGGTTTTGGGTAATGTCCCCGGCAAGAAATATTCCGGATAAACAAGTTCTGCGTTGCAAGAATCGGAAGGAAGTTTACCCGACGCAGCGCAGACTCTTATGCGCGATAAATTAGCCGGTACTTGAAAGTGCAGTGATTCCTTGTTTGAAGATAAATGAGCCATGCGCATATAGTCAACCCACGTATCGCCTAAAATTACTGCGCCGTCCTGTCCGTATCCCAAACTCAAGCCGTATTGTTTGAAACCGATCCAAATTCCCGTTGTGATTTCAGGTGAATATCCCAAAACCCATCCGTCACTCCATAACTGGGTAGTTCCCGATTTTGCAGCCAATTCGACATCGGGGAAAGGGCGACCGGAAGCGATTATTCGGCGTTTGGCTCTATATAAGAATCCGTCCGGACTGTGAACCGTTCCTTTTAGAATGTCGGTCAGCAGAAATGCATTCTGCGCCGATATTACCTGCAATTTCTTTTTGTTGTCACGATAATATTTTTCTATATCAGCCCAAGGTTCCCACACTATACGGCCGTCTCTGTCTTCTACGGAAATAATGCTGTTCATCACGCGCCTTTGACCTTGATTCGCAAAGACCGAATAAGCATTTACCATTTCCGCCAATGACACGGAGCCTGTCCCTAAAACCGTACTTGCTTCGCGTCCGAATCTCGAATCGATTTCACTTTGCATATTTATTCCCAGCAGCAGAGCTGCACGGTCTATAGGAACTTTGTAATTATTGTCTTTTCCAATATCGTAAAATATTTTTACGGCGGGAATATTTAAACTTCGTCTGAGCGCACGGCGTACCGAAATATTTCCATAGTACAATCCGCCGTAATTCTGCGGTTTATACCAATCATCGGAATCTTCCGAACCGAAGGTAAATACCGTAGGTTCATCGAGAATTACCGTAGCGGCGGTATAACGTCCCGTATCAAATGCGGCAGAGTAAACCAGCGGTTTAAAAGATGAACCCGGTTGTCGGCGTCCCTGCATTGCATAATTGAATCTGTTATTTACATCGAAATGTTTTCCGCCGATCATCGTGATAATCTGACCTGTAGCATTGTCTATTGCCAAAACGGCAGCTTGAACATCTTCGTTTGTTTTTTGAGTCGCTTCGGAAAAAGAGTAGGCGTTTTCGGTCAGTTCATCCAATTCGTCAAGCCCCAAAAGTTTCGCGGTAAGGTTCAACGGTGCATTGATATTATTCTGATATGTGGTTATTCCTCGCTTCAGAAGTGAATCGCGTCCGATATTTACATTGGAAAGTCCGAACATGTGACTCATCAGTGAAATTGCATCGATATATTTATTTTGTATTATATCGAAATTCTTTTTTTGCTCTTCATCGAATACCTTCTGCTGTTTTTCCAGCAGTTTTTTTATAAGTTTGTCCGCATATTTATTGTACTCAAGATCGAGCGTCGTTCTGATGGTAAGTCCGTCTTTATACACATTGTATGACGGCAAATCTTTCTCAATCTGCTGCAAAACCCAATTGCTGAAAAACGGAGCTTCATCTTCACGATTGTAAAAAGCACCGCGTGAAGACTGCGATGTTACCTGCCAGCGTTTCCAGTATTCGTCAAAGGATTTATCGGCATCTTCTTTTGTGATGATTCCGCATCGAACCATCTTTGCCAAAACCTCTTTCTGCTTTTTTTTGTGGTTTTGAGGAAAACGAATAAAAGAGTAAAAGGTCGGATTGGAGATTACGGTAATAAGTGACGCGGCTTCGGCATAACTTAAATCGCTTACATCTTTATTGAAAAAGAACTGGCTCGCACTTTGCACACCGTTTAGTCCGTATCCGAACGGTACATGGTTAAGATACAGCGACAAAATTTCGTTTTTTGTATATCGCTTTTCAAGTTGGAACGAAATCCACAGTTCTTTGATTTTTCGTTTTAATGAAAATTCGTTATTTAAAAATATCGTTCTTGAAAGCTGTTGCGTCAATGTACTGGCACCGCTTACCGGATGACCGAGCATATTGTTTACCATAGCACGCATAATTGCTATCGGATTGACGCCGTGGTGATGATAAAAGCCTTCATCTTCCCACGCGAGCAGACCTTGTATCAGAAATTCGGGAACAGCTTCAATAGAAATAATATCGCGCTTTTCGTCCGAATAAAATTCGGTAATGACTTTTCCGTTGCGGTCAAGCAAAACGCTCGGCAATGACGGCTTTTTGCTTTCCAGCAAATTCTCGATTTTATCCATATTATTTAAATTACCGAGAACAAAACCCAGAATTATTGCCGCGCAAATTGAAAACAATAAAATAATAATGGCTTTGGTTATTGTTTTTACGATTATTTTAGATTGTTTTTTCGATGATTGGGATTTCAAGATAAAAACCTCTTTTTTTGTAAATTATCACAATGTATCTCTAACGTAATTTTTCCATGCACATTGAATCCAATCTGGTATACATGCGGAAAGTGCATACGATTTTGCAGATTTTCGCCGATATTATTCATTTCTTAACTTGATGTCAACGTTTTGAAGATTACATTTACATTAGGAAATCGGCAAACGGGCAAATTTTATTAGAATTGTAAAAAAGGAAAGTGCTATGAAGCGTATTCGTATTCCGCTAAGTAATGTAAAAACATATTCGTTCAGTGACTCTTTTTTTTCCATCGGTTCATGTTTTTCCGAAAATGCGGCAAAATATCTTTCATCGTTCGGAGTGAAAACATTCTCGAATCCATTCGGTGCGGTTTATAATTCACATTCGATATATCAGCAGCTT
>JAFLVQ010000117.1 GCA_022508205.1 Spirochaetales bacterium | reverse complement strand
TTCTCAAACTTACAATCGGCTTTCACATAATTATCTTTTAGTTTGTCATTGCGACTGTTTGTCAGTAATTGATTCCATTCGTTTACAGATATATTCAGAGTTATTTTGCCTAATGATGTGTTGTCAAATAAATTATCTAATTTTTCCAGATTATTTTTACCTAAAAGATTATCAACTTTTTTTCCTTCAAGTTCCGCATAGTTGTATTCCGGCATGCAACAACTGATTAGTAAATACCCCCCCCCACATACATATAATATGCACAGGATATTCTTGAGTGTTTTCATAATAACTCCCAGCGCAACTATCTAACACATTGGAATTGAATCGGCAATATTTTTACAATAATAATCGAATTTTAAACTGGGTGCAGATTAAAGATTTGAGATTTCTGCGGAATGTATAAATAAATAAATAAAATTGTAAGCCGATAAAATACGATGACTTGCTTTAAGGAAAATTGTATGAAACAGATATTGACTATATTACTGATTGGAATACTGTGTGCGTGTGTAAAAGAACCTGAATATGCCGAAAGTGAAATCGAAGCGGTAAAGCAGGCGATGAAAAGCGATTTTCTGTCGAAAACCGTTCGCAAACCGGGCGGTCAGAAATTTGAAATCGGCAAATCGGGCGGAACGATGAATGTCGTTACGAATGGGGAGCCGAAATCTTTTAATTTAATAGCAAGTGCCGATTCTTCTGCTCAAAATATATTGGGACCTCTTCATGATTATCTTGTCAATTATGATCCTTATAAAAAAGAATTCACTCCGCAGGCAGCGTATAAATTCGAGGTGGAAACTCCGCAAAGCGGCGGTATGATTGTTCGCTATTATTTGCGTGATAATATGTTTTGGACAACAAGTGACGGAAAGGTTCGCATTCCGGTTACTGCCGATGATCCGATTTTTTGGTATGATGAGATTCACGGCGATTGCGCGCTGCGAACGTCCGGTTATGCGTCGCAGTTTGTAACGCTTGACGACGGAACGGAAGCCAGAATTACAATTCATAAAGTTGACAAATTTACGTTTGAATTTCATCTCCCGAAAATTTTTGCAAATCCGCTTTTAACTACCAATATGAATTTCGGGCCAAAGTATATTTATGAAGAGGCAAAAAAGAAGCATGGAATTGAAGGTGTTTTGAATGTGTTGAGTATTGATACCGATTTGAAAACGGTACCGTCAATGGGACCTATGCACATTGTGGAATATACGCCCGGAGTCAGAATCGTTATGAAGCGTAATCCGGATTATTGGAAGAAAGATGAAGCGGGGAATGCACTGCCGTATTGCGAAACTGTCGTTTATAAAGTTGTGGGTGATTTGAATGCGGAAGATTTGCTCTTTAAAAACGGGCAGATTGATTATACAAATGTCAGACATGAAAATCTTGAAGAATATGTAAATAAAGAAAATAAAAATTACACTGTGTATGACGGCGGCACTTCACTGGGTGCAGACTACATTACGTTCAATCAAAATCCGGCAAAACTCGATGCAAAAAAATATAAGTGGTTTACATCTACGCAGTTTCGTCAAGCTATGAGCTGCCTTGTTAATAGAGAGCGTATTATCAGGCAAATTTATCGCGGACTCGGGGAACCGGCGCATGATTTTTTCTGCAAAGCCAATCCGATGTATAATGAAGATATTAAACTTGCATATACGTATAATCCGTCTCATGCCATGCGGCTTCTTTCCAAAGCGGGTTTCGACTTTAGTGATGATAAAAAAATGCGCGATTCGGACGGTAATCCAGTAGAATTTGATTTATTTGTAAACGGTGAAAATAACATACGACTTGATGTTGCGACAATTTTTGCGGACGAGGCGGCTAATTTGGGTATTAAAGTAAACATTCGCAGTATGGATTTCCAAAAGATTATCGATATGCTCATCTCGACATTCGATTGGGAATGCACAATTATGTCGTTCGGTTCCAATTATTGGCCTACGCAAGGCTCCAATGTTTGGCCGTCTGATGGAAGGCTTCATTTATGGTATCCGATGCAGAAAACTCCGGCAACTGTTTGGGAAGCCGAAATTGACAAGTTGTATAAAGAAGGTTCGTACGCTTTGGATGTGGATAAAGCGAAACTCATTTGGAATACATACCAGCAAATTTTATTGGAACAGTGCCCGCTGATCTATATTGTTCATCCGTATTCTTTTCTTGCTGTAGATAACAGATGGGAAAATGTGTTTTATGATACACTTAACGGATTGGAAACAGACATGCTTTTTTTGAAATAGTACTTTATTCGTAATAAAGTACTTTATTTGTAATAAGTCGGAATTTTCGTGTATTCATACGAGTCCTGTGTAATTGTATATGTTTGGTATCTGTCTCCCGAATACGGCAGAATAAAGCCGGTAAAATTAAAGTAGAAGAGCAGACCTGCGAGGATGAATATAAAAGAGTAGCACGCCGTATGCACAAACGGTTTTATGATGTGCGTTTTTTCCATCACAAAATTAAAGAATAGCAACGTTAGAAACCAGAATGAAAACATCGGTGCCACCCAAAATTCTCGGTAGTCAGCTTCCCACCAGCATGTAAGTATTGCGTAAATTATCATATATAAAATTACTGCCGGTACCGCATGATGATAGCGGCGCAGTAATGATATAAAACATAAAACGCTGCCGCCTAAAACGAATATAAACAGTATACCTATAAAATTGGGGAGAATCGAAGCTGCGCCGAACAGGTTGCCGAAATCAAAGCCGATTTCTTTGCCTTGAAAAGTGTGCGGCTGATAAAAGTATGTTGAAATTCCGCTGACCATTTGACCGAACAGAGCCTGTGTGTTTTCTGCAGTAAAACCTTTTCCCCAGTAGTCGATTTTTGCGTACAAAATAAGCCAATTGAAAAAATAGGATGAGTCTTTTATGTTATTGAAAGCCTTTGCGTTTTCCTTATCAAAATCCAAACCTATCAAAACAATTCCCACATAATAGTAGGCAGTTACAACAATTATACAAAATACGACTGCATAGATTGCAATATAACGAATATTTGCGAATGTAAAATACGGTCGTTTGTTTTTTTCGTCAGGGAAGAGCGTGTAGAACATCAATACGAAAGCTACCGGCAATGCCATAATTGCATCCGATTGATGAAAAAATAGTGTCAGCGCATGCCAAAAGCCAAGCAGTCCGGCGTATACTTTTTTATACTTTGCCTGCGGGAAATACAGTGCGGCTAAAAACAGCAGAAAGGTCATGTTCGAGTGAATTATGGGAGTATCGTTTATCTGTGAATAAATCCAATGTGCCGCGCAAAATGCATACATTAATACAATTCCCAATGACAAAAGGTAGCGTTTTGAAATTTTGTAAAACAGGAAAAACAGTATTCCGAGACACAGCGAACCGAACAGCAAATTGCGCAGTTGAAGTGCTGCCATTGTTGTACCGGTGTAGCCGTTTTCGCGCATTATTTTGCACAGTTGTTCGCCTGCCCAGTCAAAACCAATGTGGTGCGGGTTAAATAAATATTGCGGAATTCCCAAGCGGACATAGTAATCGTATGTAAGACAATCGCCTTTTTCATCGATAAATCGTGAAAGGTAATTAAAATTGAGCGAAAAATAGGTCAGAGAAAGTAAAGCTGCCGTAATAACTGCGGCTGTAAACTGTATGCTATTTAGTTTTTTGTAGATCAATTTTTATCTTATCCATTAACATGCGATTTTTTTCCGAAACAGCAGGAACTCCGGGAATTACAACAGAACTATCGGTTTCTCTTGTTTTCAGCGAAATCGAACCAATGTCAAGAAGGCGTTCGACTGCGTTTTGGTGAGAATATACTTGGTCGATTTTTGACAATGGAATTCTGAATGTTTCTCGGTGAATTATATTATTGCATATAAATATAACTTCGTTTTGCAGCAGTATAAAGTGACTGAACATTGCCCGATTGAAATGCAGTACTATTTTCAGCGCATACCATACGGTCCACAAAATCGTTATTGCCTTAAAAAACTTTGTAATATTTTCCAATGAGAACAGTGATATTTTGAAAACTTCTTCGACTTGCAGCGTTCCGATTAATGTAAAAAACAGATTGCTGATAAACGGAATTTCGATATACAAAAGCAGCAGTCCTGCTGCGGAGACAATAGCGTAAAACAAAACCGGATATAGTGAAAGATTGCTGTTGAACAATATTACCGGGAGTTCGCCGGAAAGCTCTTTTTGAGATGTGCGGAATGAAATCTTTCCCAGTAGATCTATAAACCGCAATGCTGCGGAATTTAAAAAATACACGGCAAAAAATACGGGAATCGGCAGAAGAATTTTATGGTATGAAGTCAGATTTTTCAGGTTGTCTATGTGAGCAAGTATATTATCAACCAATCCTGTTATCGGGCAGATTATATCTTTTGCATATTGCGGAAAATTTTCGCATAACGGAGTAATACGTACCGACGAAATCAGAAATAGGATAATAATCAGCAAATCGATTGCAACAGTACTGATGAATTGGCGGTTGCCTCTGTTATCATAGCGCTTTAACCGTGAAAAAATCGGGTATGATGCAGCCAAAGTAATCATTTGCACTAAAAATAAAATGTTTGATTGGCTCTTCAAAAATGACCTGCCGAATAGTTCCAGTATCAGAAACGAGATTATAAATGCGTTTACCGGTAATGTGTACTTGCGGTAGAATTTCAGAATAACTTTTAATGCGGCAAATTCTTCTATATAATCGGTGATCTTGGCGTGAATCTTGTAGAAGAAAACTCGTCTTCGAGTTTTACTGTAGAGTCCGAAATAGCGCAGCGCAAGATGTGCGGTTACACCGAATCCTGCACTTACTGCGGCAGAAATTATGAACACAAGAATCAGCGGAAGTTTGCACAACAGCAATATGATAAACAGTATCGCAAAAATCGGTGCAGTTAAGAAGAGAAGCAAGGGTAAATCGACGGTATTGCTTTCTTTGAAGTTGTCCAAGTCCAGAAGTTCCGGATGAGGGAGTTTTTTGAAAATAAGAAAGTAAACGGCAGCAAAACAGCCGCAGAAAACAATGAATAATTCTAAAAATAATGCTGCTACAGAAGCAGGGGATAGGGCTGTAAGTGTTGTAATTGCAACGGGCAGAATAATTATTGCGGAAAATTGCAGACAAAAGTTTAATTGGAAAGAAATATGTTTGAATGAATCTCGAAAAATTTCCTGCATTTTACACATGTTTTTTAGCTTTTCGGGGATTTCATCGCGAATTTCCGGACGCATTGCAAGTTTTATGCGGTACCTGAAAAAAATAATGGGAATTGCCAAGTAAACCGAAATAACCGGCAGGGCAACCCAGAATCTTTCAAGAAACAGACTGCATACCAGCACAAAAACGAATTCTATCGCAGCAGGCAGCAATAATATGGGAATTGCGGTCTCGGCGGACGGTGGATTTTTCAGAAATATTTTTTTAAGCAGACGATATTCAACATTTTGAAATGATAAGGATATTAGTTCAGTCATAATTTTCCGTTTCAGTAATAAAATTAAAAAAGATTTTCGGCATTGCGATTAATAAAAATTAAAATCATCCTGTTTGTATACAGGAAATTGACAAGGAGAAAACTTTTTTGCTTTGCAAGTGAGGAAGAGCAGGGCTGTATCTGTTTTGGAATTGAGACCTCTCGGTTATTCAGTGGAATTTGCGGAGCAAGCTCGCACGGGGCAGAAGCTGGACTTGGAATGCGTCAGGTTTGCGATGGGTTAGGGAACAATTTTATTGCAAAAAGGGACAGATCTGTATTCTGTTTTAGAATTGAGGTCTGTCCCCTATTTAAAGCAAAGCTAATCGGTGTCAGACTTATATTCTAACTTAGTATTAGGGGCTGCTCCTATAGGAAAGAGGAATGTTGCTGCTACGTTTTGTTGGTGGAATTTTTATTGACGACTATCGATAACAATAATATAATAGCCATTAAGATAATAGACATTATATTAACAGTCATTACAGGAGACTTAAACATGGAATTTTTCTACGGACGACACCGGGAGCTGGATGTCATCGACGAAATCTACGCGCAGGCGGAAAATCACGCATGCT
>JAFLVQ010000116.1 GCA_022508205.1 Spirochaetales bacterium | reverse complement strand
GAATCAATCAGTTCGGCGGAGTTGTCGTCCCGATAGAGTGGGTAGCATCTAAGTATGGAAAACATTATATGTACATTTATACAGACGGAATTGTTGATATGCGCGAAGTGAAATTGGCGGCGCGTTACGGAAAAGAATATGCGATTGCTTCCGGTGTGAAAGTCGGCGAACAGGTTATAACCGGATATGACAGGCTGCTGTATTCCGGAATGAAAGCGCAGATTGCGGAAAAAAAGGCCGGCAAAAAGTGATAACTGACAATTGGGAATCACTTATATAATTTTTCTGCCTTTTCATGCCTTGCCGTGCTGCCTTGGTTAGGTTCCCGATGTTTGGAGTGTAATCGGATATGTGATAATTTGCACAACTGCTGTTACAATGCTGTTTTATAATTCCGAAAGTGCATGAAACAAGGGAATAATTATCCTTTGGAAAAGGATAACCGTTCCCTTGTTTTCCCATTACTTTCCGTAATATTCGGCAAGTTTTTTAAATGCAGGAAGCGAGCGTTTTATCATTTCCGTAGTTACGCAATACGCAATCCGTACATATCCGGGACACCCAAAGCTGTCGGACGGAACAAGCAGTAAATCGAATTCTCTTGCCTTATTGCAGAATGCGTTCGCGTCGCTTTCCGGTGATTTGACAAACAAATAAAATGCTCCGTCGGGATAAACGCATTCATACCCGTATTCGGTAAGCGATTTGTACAATATGTCGCGGTTTGTTTTGTAAATTGTCAAATCGGAAGTTTTACCGAGACTTTCAATGACAACCTGCTGCATCATACTCGGAGCGCAGACAAATCCCAAAGCGCGTCCGGCACCGCATACGGCTGCATAAACGTCTCTGTTATTTTCCATTTTATTGCAGACTGCCACATAACCGATACGCTCACCCGGTAATGAAAGCGATTTACTGTATGAATAGCAGACTAATGTATTATCGTAGTAATTTGTAATATACGGAACAACGGTATTGTCATCATATACAAGTTCGCGGTAAGGTTCGTCTGATATAAGATAAATCGGTTCACCGCGTTTCTTGGATTCTTCCTTTAAAATGGTACAAAGTTTTTTGATTGTATCTTCCGAAAGAACGACACCCGAAGGATTATTCGGTGTGTTGATAATTACTGCTTTTGTTTTTGCCGATAAGGTATTTTTCAATTTCTCGAAATCAATTTGAAAATTTTCGGTATCGGCATCGACAACCGCAAGTTTGGCCCCGGCGGCTTCCACAAAAACACGGTATTCGGGAAAGAACGGCGCAATTACGATAAATTCATCTCCCGCACATGCCAACGCATTAATGGAAATTGTCAGAGAGGCGGCGGCTCCGCATGTCATGTAAATATCGTTTTTGTCAATGCCCGCATTGTAACGCTCGTTGATATTTTGCGCTATTTTCTCGCGAGTTGCTTCCGCACCTTGCGCCGATGTGTAACTGTGCAGTTTCATCTGGTCACCGTTTTGCAGTAAATTAAGCATTGTATCGCGAACACATTCGGGCGGCGGAACGCTCGGATTTCCCAAACTGAAATCGAAAACATTTTCACGGCCTATCTCTTTCGCACGTTTATTTCCGTACTCGAACGTTTCGCGTATTACAGATCGAACATTGCCCAACTGTATCATATTTTTATTGATAGTAAACTTTGCCATATTTTCTCCTTTATCAAAACAGTTATACAACAATACAATTTTTTCGTGCAAATAATTCGGTGAATATCTGTACGGCAGTTTGCATTCGATATGGAAATAATCTTAAAAATATTCTTTAATTGCAGATTTAGACCGTTTGTGATACAAACTGCCAAGTTTAATTTGTAGGAGTAACTGCCATGCTGGTTTTGGGGATTGAGTCAACTTGCGATGAAACAGCCGTTGCGATTGTCAAAGACGGAAAGGAAGTGTTGTCGAGCATTGTCGCAAGTCAGATAAAAGAGCATCAGCCGTGGAGCGGAGTAGTTCCCGAAATTGCCAGCAGACTGCATTTGAAAAAAATTATTCCGCTTACCGAAGAAGCGTGCAGAACTGCGGGAATCGAATTGAAAGATGTTGATTTGATTGCGGCGTCTAATCGTCCGGGACTAATCGGCGGATTGATTATAGGAACTGCGACGGCAAAATCTTATGCATGGATGCTGGATAAGCCGTTTATTGGCATAAACCACATGGAAGGGCATCTCTATTCTTCTCATATAACATGCGACATTGAATTTCCGTATGTGGGACTGCTTGTTTCCGGCGGTCACACGATGATTATAATAGTAAAATCTCACACCGAATACGAAGTAATCGGTACTACAATCGATGATGCTTTGGGTGAAGCGTTGGATAAAGTGGCAAAGCATTATAACATAGGGTATCCGGGCGGTCCTGCTGTCGAAAAGGCGGCACTGAATGGAGACAAAAGTAAATTTAATTTCCCGATTTCCAATCTGTATAAATCCGAGCGTCAGTACGATGTCAGTTACTCAGGTATAAAAACAGCGGCAATTAATCATCTTGAAAAATATCTTGCGACTGCAAACGATACATATACCGTGAATGACATTGCCGCTTCGTTTCAGCATAAAGCGTTTGATATGCTGTTTCGTAAAGTGAAAAAAGCAAGTATTGATTATAAAATTCCGCGAATTGTCGTCGGCGGCGGGGTAAGTGCGAATCAGTATCTGCGCGAAATGTTCGGCACATTGACCGATACGCATGTTTATTTCCCAAGTTTGAAATATGCTACCGATAATGCCGCAATGATTGCCGCTTATGCATATCACAAATTTCAGAAGGACGGAGCAGATGGACTCGATACCGGCGTTTATCCCCGTGTTACCGGTTTTAAAATCTCACTTGCGGAATAGATGATTTGCCGGTGAATCGGAAGAGTGGGTGTAACTTTATTCAAAGCGCGTTACTTTGCGATGGTTCATTCTGTGAATGTCTGCAAGCCGAAGCTTAGCTATCGTTTTCGGCATTCTGTAAATGCCTGCAAGCCGAAGCTTAGCTATCGTTTTCGGCATTCTGCGAATGCCTGCAAGCCGAAGCTTTACTCGTCGAGTTCCATAGACATCGAAGGTTGAACCCATTCACCTTCTTTGTATTTTTGGTCAACTTTAGTTTTGTTAAACAGTTTCATTAATTGATTCTTACTGTCAATCTGCCAAGTGACTTGGAAAATAAACGTATTTTCCCAGATGTATTTTTTTCCGGTGCTGTCTTTTGTCGGAGCCCCCGAGTATTCAAAATACAATGCCCAATCGTGCAGTTTGTGAGCAAGAGAAACTTCGATTGTTTGCAGATTGAAATCGCTTGCACGACGGTCGGCTTCGTTTGCAAAGTTGAAAGATTTTCCCAAATCTTCAAAGAAATTCTTTGTGCCGTCATAATACTGATACATCTTCTTATTTCTACTTGCAGTGGCAAAGTGCAGCGTGGTTTCATAATCCGAACCTTTTCCGAATATCATGTCCATCGAAAACGAAAAATTCAATGTGTTGTTATCATAATACATTTGCGAAGTGGATTCCGTTGTGCCGCTGGCTGTCCAGTAGGGATCATGAAATGGGGTAAAGTTTAATAGTATCGATGGGTTGAATGACAAATTCAATATATTGAACAGTTTCGGGATTTCGGTAATATTGTATCCCAGCGAAATACTTCCGCTTTCGATTGCAATTTTATATCCCGAATCAACATATTCATACGGTTTTAATGTAAGGTTAAACTTGATAATGTCCATCAAAATATTCAGACCGAACGTTTGTGACTGCAAATAAAAATAACGCTCGAAATTATTCAGATCGCTGTCGGTCGCGTTGCTGCTTCCCGATTTGAAAATCCTGTTTTTATTATATTTCAATGTAGTTGCGCTGCTGAACGAGAGCCAATTTCCCTTAGGCAGTTTGAAATCGAACAGAGAACCGGACAGTGTAAAATTAAAATTATGAGTATTTGTCGTAGTCATAATGTTGTACTTATCAAGACGCTTCTGCGCCGTTGTGTATCCGGAATAATGTCTGTCGACTTCTTTTGCAAATGTAAGCCCCATAGAATAGGTAAACATAGAATTGAAAAAGCTTATCGATAGATTTTCATTTGGATAAAGTGCGAAGGGCGAAACACTTTCATCACCTTTTCCCGTAGCGAATTCTCCGATATTTGCAAGATTGACAGTGAATGTGTTTGAGAAATTAATAATTGTCGTCGAATTTTTTTTGTAACTGTAGTTGCTGATAAAATTCAAATTTTCAAATATATTGCGGAAATTTTTTTCCGAATCCCAAAAATGCTTGCTGTCGTAATATTCCGCAACCAAATCATTGAGATTTCGCCCGTTTGTTCTGTAGTATAAGTACTCTTTTGCGGCATTTGTCAAACGGCCTACATTTGTCCTTTGTACATCGCCTTCGCCTTCGTAATCCGTGTAAATATCCGTAATTTGATTCCACGTATATTTTATAGGCTGATCGGATGTTTCTTCTATGTTTGTTACTTCCTCTTCCCAAAGCTGCGTTTTCAGATTATCGAGTGAACTCGACGGAATTATCCAGTTTACTTTCGGTGCAAGACTGAAATCCAACGTATGCGGAGATTCGGAGTCGAACACATTGAATTTCAATGTAAATGTAGAATATAAATTTTTGAATACTCCAAGCCAGCCGCTCCGTGCGAAATATCTGTCAGGATCGACAGCCTCGTAATCTTTTGTATCAAGCATATTATTTATGCGGTTCAAAAGGTTGAAATCAAAAGCGGTCTGTTCATTGTAGATAAATAAATCCATATTCAGCGTCGTTTTTATATTGCTGCCTTTTAATAAATCAAGTCCGAAAGAAATATCGTTTGTCATTGTATCGGAATATTTTAATGATAATTCCGAGTTGTTTCTGTTGTCGTACTCTCTTGCCAATCGATCAGAGAGAATCGAGGCGTCTTTTGTCGTACTTTCGGAATACAATTTTTCCAGATAGCTGTTGAACGTATCCATATCATCCCAGTATTTTTTCCAAGATAATGTAAGATTTGGCGAGAGCTGCATAATCGGACTGCTTGCATTGGCGAATTTCAGCAGTGAAAAATCACCTGTTACGGATAAACTTGCATTGTTGTTCAATGAGAAACGCATGAGCTTTTCTTTGAAATCGAAATTTCCGGTAAGCATTTCGGTCATATTGTCGTATTCGGGATTTTCCCGTTTTGCCTTTTTGTAAAACAGAAATTTGTTTTCCAATGTGTCCGAAAACGAATATTTGAGACTGAAATCAATGAATCTGATTTCGGAATTGCTCGAATTTTTTATTCTGTCAAAAGTCGAGAGTATCTCATACGATTTTTCTTTGTCCTTTTCTTTATCTTCCTGCTTGAGCGGCATTTCGATTTCGTTGCTGCCGTTTGAATATATAGTTTCGTAATATCCCTCCAAATTTCCCGATGAAACGTTGCTTGATGATGAGCCGGTCAATTTTTTCCCGAAGAAAGGCAAAAGGTATTTATAATCAATTTCCTGCTTGTCGGTTGAAGCATCGATGTGGGTTATATTGTCGATGTTTTCATACAATTCTTTTTCGATTTTCAAATCTTTTTTGTTCTTTTCTTCCTTTTGAGTATTTCTATTGCTCTTAATCGTATCTTTCATTCTGATGAATGTTCCGTAATCCAAAAGAGTTCCTCCGAGCGAAACTTTTACTTTAGGTGCGGAAAATGTATCTATAAACAGCCGTTCACTTCTCGGGTCTTCTACTTCTCCGATTCCCAATGACGTTTGGGAATATTCTTCAACGCTTTCGGATGTAAAATTAACGGTTGTATCCGCATCGACGGTAAAAGTATTCAGCAGACCGAGTCCGAACAGGTCGGGGATTCTCTTCGGGCTGAACGAAAAAGATAAAAAATTGGAAGTCGATGTTATTTTACTTGCTTTTTCTTCATCCTTTGTTTGAAAAATCGTGTTTCCGGCTTCATTTGATTCTATCAGGTACGTTACTGCCTTTAATGCTAAATCTATATACGAGAAAGATGTCGCTCTGTTGTAATAATCTCGGAAAAAAGATGTGTCCGATGCGTATTCCAGCTGACCTTTGTACTTAAAATTTATAACATTTCTGAATAATTCTCCGTTAAATGTTAAGTACTGCGAAGTCCTGAAAAACAACGGATTTTGTTCCCAGTTGAAG
>JAFLVQ010000115.1 GCA_022508205.1 Spirochaetales bacterium | reverse complement strand
TTTCCCGCGCCGAATGTCCTGCTGAATTCCAGCAGGTTCTGCTCCAATGCGGAGAACGTTCCCCGCAATTTCAGTGTGCCGACTACGCCTCCAAGCGACATCGCGCTTTTCTGCCGCGCAGAGTAGTGCTTGCCCTCCTCCCAGCGAAGCGACTTCTCGCCTATGACAATCCGTGTCGATTCTGTCCAGTCAGGCATACCGTCCGCCGAGCCGTACAGGAGGCAGAGCGTCTTCATGCGCCGGTACAGGCAGGCGAAAAACTGCCCCGCCGAGAAGTCCGCGCCGTACTTTCCATCGTATTTGAAGCGGAGCGGAGATTTCAACTCCACGAGCGCCTCGCCGCTTTTTTCAGGCAGTGCGCCGTCATACGCCCAAGTCTTTGCGGAAACGGACGTGTCCAGATGCTCCGTGTCAATCAGCAGGCTTTCTCCTTCCGCGCTCACCCCCGCGACCTCGAACGGCGTGCGGCTTTTGAAAAGCCCGGCCCGCCCCGCACGGACGAACGCCGCGTACACATACGGAAGGTACTCCGCTGCCTTTCCCAAAAGCGTCATCGTAAAATCATATTCGCCCAAAGCACCCTTCCGCCACGCCGTCCCCCGCGTAAAGGCGAACGGATGCGACGCCCTGTCGCGACCGGGAACAATGTCGTTGCCCTGCGGCAGAATCGTCTCGAACAGAAAGGCATACGCACAGGTGCGGCCGTACATGCACTCATGGCATTTGCTTCCGCGCGAGATGCAGCTCATCGAGCGCAGCTGTTTCCCCAACACGCTCCGAAGCACGAAAAGCGGCGGAACATCCGGGACTGCGGGAGACGCGAAACGAAGCGAGAGGCGCACGGGGAGATAGGAGAGCGTCACAATACATTTCCTTGCTTTTTGTATGCTTCATTTTCCATTCTGAATTCATTAGTCATCCTGAAAGCAGTTTGGATTTTTTCAGCATCAATGATTGTCGATGAATTATTGTCACTGTTTCCCGTCGATGTGTTGTCTCCCTTTGTCACCTCTTCATTTATTGTCAGCGAATCGTTGCAGCTTATCATAACAACAATAAAAGCTGCAATTGCAATAAATTCAAAAACATAGCACTTCATGTGACTTCCCTTTAAATATTTTCATTTATAGCAGATCAGAATCGTGATTAAATGAAAATTTTACCTTTGTAATAATGAACTTATGAGCACTATATACTTGAAAGATGAACACCCAAGCAAAAATTAAAGCCGTATCAAGTAACAAATTTTCCATTCAAACTTACGCGAATACTTCCCGAACTTTTTTCAGTTCATCAATAATCCTTATCTTCTGCGGACAGTGAGACTCGCAGTGTCCGCAGGCGACACAATCTGACGGTGAACCGCCCTTTTGCGTGGTCTCATTGTACTTCCATTTTATCGCGCTGTTTAAGGTGTAGCGATTTTGGTCATTGTAAAGACGGAAAAATTCAGGGATGTCAATCTTTTTGGGGCAACCGCCGGAAGTCTCGTCGATGCAGTAACGGCAGGCAGTGCACGGAACAAGAATCGAGCTTTTGATGATTTCGCTTGCTGCTTCCACAATTTTTCGCTCTTCCGAATCAAATGGCTTAAAATCATTCATAAAACTCATATTGTCCTCAAGCTGCTCCATGTTGCTCATGCCGCTCAGAACCACAAGCACGTTGTCAAGCGATGCGGCATAACGGATTCCCCATGAGGCAATACTCAAATCAGGACGGTGCGCTTTAAAAAGTTTTTCGGCATCACTCGTAACATTCGCAAGGTTTCCGCCTTTGAGCGGCTCCATGATAGAAATCATTTTGTTGTACTTTCCGACGGCAATCTCGTAGCAGCGGCGTGAGGCAACGTCATTGCTCTCCCAATCAACATAGTTAATTTGGAGCTGAACCAGATCCACCTCGTTATGATGGCGCGACAAAGCCCAGTCAAGAGCATCGGGGCTGTCGTGAAATGAAAAGCCGGGATGCAGGATTTTCCCCTCCGCCTTCTTTCTTTGCATCCAGTCGAAAGCGTGAAGCCGCTGCGCCTGTTCAAAACGTTCGCGGCTCATGGCATGCAAAAAGTAATAATCAAAATATTCCACACTGCATTTTTTCAGCTGTTCATCGAAAATCCTGTCCAAGTCCGCTTCTTCCTTCACATCCCAAATCGGCATTTTTGTTGTCACCTGAAATTTCTCACGCGGATAACGCTTTGCGACAAGTTCACCGAAGACAGGTTCGGAAAATCCGCCGTGATACACCCACGCCGTGTCAAAATACGAAAATCCCTGTGCAAGATATGCGTCAATCATCTGTCGGGTCTTCTCAAAATCAATATTGTTCCATGTTTTGTTGTCCGAATACGGAAGTCTCATCAGGCCAAATCCAAGTTTTTTCATAATCACCTCCTAACCTCTGCGGTCAATGCTTGAAATTATAAGGCATAAGAGGCAATCTGTGTTGTAAAAATGCGATTATTTCTCGGGAAATACACTATATTCTGATTCCGAATGAAAATCCGGAGAGAAGCACCGTTGCCACAAGCTGCCCAATGTCTGCTCCGTCAAATCCGCCGCCTGACGATGTACCGCTTCCGCCGTCTGAAGAAGAGGCAGCAGAGAAGACCAACGGGACATAAAATGTTTTTTCGATGAAAATTCTGCCGCGCTTATGCAGACGGATTTCGCCCGAAATACGCGGCAGCAATAAGCCGTATTTGCCTTCACTGTCAAAGGCGAAGTCGAATTTTTTATGAATTTCGGTAAAAAAAAGTTTGGCATCGTAGGATAATTGTACATCGGCAAAGCCAAGCGGCATGAATAGTGCGTGCAGTCCTGCCGCCCAAGAGAATCGGCCTTTCTCGAATGCAACTTCCGCCCCCGTCCCGAGTGCGAGAAATCTGTCCTCCACGCGAAATGATACATCTCCGCGTTCCGTACGCGCTTTTGCCGTGCCGTCGGTGTAAAGCGTGCCGCCCCACCATAAAACAGATACTCCCTTTCCGATTCCTATGCGATCTGCGCACAGCAGCAGAAACTGCCGCATAAACCCGGAGGATTCGATACTCGAGGCTGCTTCGGAACGTACCGAAATGTCGAACAGTCCGCCTTGCATCAGGACGGTAAGAACGGGAAACGATGCTACCGTGCCGAACAGACAGAACGCCGGGATTTCCGGTACAGCCTTAAAGCCGTATGCCGTGCCGCCTTTCGCGAAGAGTTTCCCTGCTTTAAAAAACGGAGAAAGTGCCGCTCCGTCAAAAAGCGGAATCCGTGACGAAATGCCGGTTACGACAATACCTGCCGTCTTAACTGTTGCCGTATTGTATATTTCGATGTTGCGAAGCGCGGCAACGGAAAAGTCCGCCGATATGGAAACCGTTTTTACAGGAAAGCGAACGGAGGCAGAAACCGCTCCCGCCGAGAAACGCAGTACATCAATGGTAGATACAAGTTTTGCCGCCGATACGGAAAAATCCATTTCTTTACTGTTTAGGCCTGCACCCGCAGTAACCGCGCCGATGTCACCGTCTGCAAAATGAAAAATATCGACGGCATTAAACCAAGCTGAAATTTCCTGCGGGAACAAAAATCCCACAGGAAACATCGCCAGGAACACGCCGAGAATAAGTCCGCGTGTCATCTGCGAAAATTGCATTACTGGATAATTTCACCAAAGTTGTTCACAATGTCGTCAATAACACTGATGATGTCTTCGATTTCCAGTTTCAATGTTTGTTTGCCGTTGTAGTCGGTAACGGTGATTGCCGGAACAATGCCATAGTCGTTTTTCAGCCCGCGTATAACGCTTTTATAATCGTAATCGTAGTCTTCCAAAAATGACCACCAAAAGCCTTGCATAGTTTCAAATCCGAATGCAATGATTTTTCCTGCCGAATCGTAGGATGCGTCAAGCGAAAGTTTGATGATACCGCCCGGAACATCTGTGCTGCTTGCAACGGTAACGGAAGCGCCCGCATCGATTTTGCATGAAACGTTGCCGGGAAATGAAGCTGTTTTTGCAAAATAATCTCTCACTTCTTTTCTGTGTGCAACTCTGTATGCGTCCCACTCATCCCAATATTTGTCTTCTTTCCGCCTGTATACTCGTTGATATTCGTTGTATGCTTGCCAGTATTCATCATAATTTTCATAGTCACCGTATTGTGGAGGATCCCATTCCGGATATTCCGGCTCATCATCCCAGCCCGGCAGGTTTCTGAATGCTTTAACCCACGCATCGTAATTCGATTTAGACAATGCGACGCTTGCGTCAACGTTGGCAAACGGTTTGATTGCAGTTATCGGAAGTTTTGATGTATCGGGAAGATTTGTGGTTGATTTTCTGATGTCTTTGTCGTACACGGCAAACAATTCGGGAATCATGTCGTTGATTTTATTCACCTGAGCTTCCACGTCGATTTTTACGGCAGCGTAAGCGTAATTTGTGGCATTGCCCGTGTTAATGTCGAGTTTTCCGTACGCGTACAATTTCGGAACGGAAGCGTATTTGTCTGCAACGTTGAGAAAGTCGTTCACTATAAAATAGTTGCTTTCACCGAAATATGTTCTTCTGTCGTAATTGGTTTTGCCGCCCCATCTTTCGTTCATGTGGTTGATAAGGTCAATATAGGCATCCACGCCGACATTCGGTGTGATATTTGCAAGGTCGATTTTTCCTTCCAAGTTCACGTCTTTGTCGGCACCTTCACCGACGAGTACCAGCTTTACAATGCTCCTTCCCAAATCCCGATCCTCGAACGGTGTGTAGATAACATCAAACATTTTTTTCAGCTGACTTGCAACGTCTTCTTTTGTCGCTGGTGCCGCCGAACGCGAATTTGAATTCCTGTCGCCGATTTCGAGAGCAAAATCGTAATATTTCTTGATGATATTCTTTGCGCTTTTGGTCAAATCGGCTTTTGACTTGATGATGTTGTTACCCAATGCGGTTTGGTCATTCTTCGATTCTTCCTTTGATTTGTTTGAATCGCCTGAATCATTGCCGACAGTATCACAGCTTACAAATGCCAAGGCAAATGCGAACAGTATGACACATTTTACTAATCTTTTCATATATTTACTCCTTAAAGAAAAAGATGAGTACTTATACCCCCCCCCCTGTATTCCGGCAAGATGTTTTTTATATTTTTACATATTTACTTCATTTCATTTACAAATAAAACGTATTCGTGTTATTTTTCGCTTTATATTAAACTCAAAGGGCTTTTTTGCGGTACCAGCAGGCGTAAACAGAAATAATATGACGCATTGTCATCTTACCACACTCTATTGGCAACAGGTTTGCCGTGTCCAAAGTGAATCGTTCGGTTTCCTAAGTTACTTATTTTTTCAACGCTTTTTCTCATAACCGCTTCGTCATGATACAGCATGGAAACCGTAGGAGAAAACATATTCATTAAGGCGTCTCCTACAATTAAGTCTTTTTTATTGACATCAATGGCAATAGAACCATTTGTGTGTCCGGGAACAGATAGAATTTCAGCGGAAATTCCGTACGGCTCCAACGTGTCGCCTTCCGATAGGTAAACGCTCGGTATGAACGGTGTAATTTTTTCCGTGCTCAAACTTTTTATCGAGACAGCCAAAACAATCTTTCCTAACAGAGTTTTTGCTTTCAATGACTGGGCAATATTATCGTTTATCAATTCAAGGTCTGCTCTGCTCATAGCAATAGGAGCATGAAGCTGCTCGGATAAAAAAGCAGCATTTTGAACATGATCAAGATGACCATGCGTTAATATCACTAATTGAATATGATACTCTTTGCAGGCATTTAATATCTTTTCTTTGTATTTTTCACGGCAGGTATCAATCAATACCGCGTTTTTTCCGTTTGAAAGAATATAACAATTACCGTTTCCGCATTTGATTCGCTGAATTTTAGTAATTGCTTCCTTAACAATTTTATTCATAAGAGTGCTCCTGACTTTTTATTCTTCCGTATAAGCTCCGGTAATTTCAATCGGATTTCCGTCCGGATCCATAAATGTAAAATACCAATATGGAAAAAATACATTAATGTACCGAATTGGTGTCAGCTGCTCTGCAATTTCTAAGCCTTTTATTCGCTCATATTCCGATTTAAGGTCGTCCACTCCCAAGTTAATAAACACTTTATGAGTATTTACACTATCAGCGATTTTGCTTTGATTATCATATTCCTCCCAATAATCGCCTTTTGTAATTACCTGACTTGCGTTTTTATCATCGTAATAACCGTTCATTATAC
>JAFLVQ010000114.1 GCA_022508205.1 Spirochaetales bacterium | reverse complement strand
TTTATAATTCACAGTCGATATATCAGCAGCTTCTGCATATTACCGAAAAGGACTGCTATACTGTCGAAGATTTATCCTTCTATAATGGAAAATATTTTTTATTCTGCCACAGTGCGCTTAACGATTCGGATAATCAAACTGCGGTTTTGGAAGCGGCGAACAATCAGCTCATTCGTGCGAAAGATTTTTTTGCGCGAAGCAGTGTTTTTCTTATAACTTTGGGAACAGCCGTTGTTTATGAAATAGATCCGTCGCTGTTTAACGGATCTGCGATTCGCGAAAAAAGTATTGCGGCAAATTGTCATCGTGTGCCGCAGAGCAATATGACAAGGCGAATTTTGACTCATACTGAATGCTGTACTTATATAGGTAAAATTATCGAAATTATAACGGCAGCGAAACCCAGTGCAGACATAATCGTGACGATTTCACCCGCAAAACATTATCCGGGCGAACCGCTGCTTGACAGTGCATCAAAAGCACGGCTTAAAAGTGCCGTTGCAGAAGTTCTCGAACGGTATGAGAATAAGCACATTTTTTATTTTCCGACGTATGAAATTTTCCGAGACGAACTATGCGACAGGAAATGGTACAAAAATGACGCAGCACATCCTAATAACAAAGCTGTTTCTTTTATAATGAAACGTTTTGCCGAAACTTCGTTTACCGACGAAACACGGCGCACAATGAATGAGATTTCGGCAATTCGGAAATTGCTGCGTCACCGTCCGTCAGCAGCTGCGGGGAATGCAAATTACGAACTGCTGAAAAATATATCGTTGCGGCTTAACAATATAAAATGTGCAGATACCGAGCAGCTTCGGTTTGAAACTTCGTGCAGGATTGCAGAGAATTTTTTCAATGACGGGAAGTCTGATTTATTAATAGAAAATTTACTTCCGGAAAGTGACAAAAAGACGCTTATTTTTACATTACTGGCTTATTTTCGCAGAGAACGCAGTTTTCAAACTTTGCCGATGCAGCTTTTTTCCGACAAACGGTTATCTTCTTTGCTCATATCGTTTTTGACAAAGAACGGCGTTTAGAGTATTTTCTGCCGAGTAAATTTCGAACTTAATAGGAGCAGTTTATGATTCGCAAACTTACGGTTTATTTATTTACGATAAGTTTTTCATTGCTTTTTTTATTTTTCAGCAACCGCATTATCACGGAGGGAAAAGGGCTGCAGTCGAAGGCAAACAGCGAAAGCATTCAGGAAATAGTAAAAGCGAAAGTTGTTCAGATAAATAACCGCAGCACCCAAAAAGTCGAAGACGGCAGCGGAATGGGGGAAAGCACGTCGGAAAATGTCACGATTGATTTTACCGCAAAAATTCTCAACGGTTACAAAAAAGGAATGAAAGTTCCCGCAGTGCAGACAATAGATTCGTATTTGCCCGTGAAAATAAAAGAAATAGAAGCGAGAAATACCATTTTGCTTTGCCGTATCAGCGACCCGAAAGACGGCAGCTACTGGATGTTTGCGGAATATCTGCGAAGCGACATGCTTTTGTGGATGGGGGGTGCATTTATGATTTTGCTGATTATTTTCGGCCGTCTTCAGGGGATAAATACGATTTTATCGCTGACATTTACATGTATTTCCGTTTTTTACGTATTGATTCCGGCTATTTTATCCAGTAAAAATATTTACTTTTGGTCTGTATGCATTGCCGTATTCATTACGATAATGACTTTGCTGATTGTATACGGAGCCTCGAAAAAAGCTCTCTGCGCCGGAATGGGATGCATTGCCGGAACAGCGGTTTCCGGAGGAATAGCTTTGATTACGGGTAAAATGATGAAATTAACAGGTGTACTAAACGATGAATCATTGTATTTGCTTTATCTGAATCCCGACAATCCGATAAATCTGAAAGCTATTACGTTTGCGGCAATTCTTATCGGAGCGATAGGAGCGATTATGGACGTTGCAATTTCATTATCATCGGCATTGTACGAAGTAAAAGAAAAAGCACACGACATACAGGCATCCGACATTTTCCGTTCGGGATTGACAATAGGGCGTGATATGATGGGAACGATGGCAAATACGCTTGTGCTTGCTTACATCGGAAGCTCGCTGTCGCTTGTACTATTGTTAATTGCTTACAGAACATCATGGCTCGGACTTTTCAATAGGGAATTGATAGCAGCCGAAATTTTACAGACACTTTCCGGCAGTATAGGAATATTATTTACTATTCCGCTGACTTCGCTTATCTGTGCATGGATTTATACAATAAAAACACGCGGCAAAGCAGCTGCAAAATAGCCGCAGTATTATCAAGGGAAATAAATGGTATCACAAGCAAAGAAAATCCAAATACAGGAAGAATTACGCAAAATATTAAATCCCCGTCAATATGAAGCAGTTGTGGAAACCGACGGTGCCATGCTGATATTGGCGGGAGCCGGTTCCGGCAAAACTCGCGTCATTACTCACAAAATTCAATATCTGGTAAATATCGGTATTCCGGCATCTTCGATTTTGGCAGTTACATTTACGAACAAAGCTGCCCGCGAAATGAAAGAGCGTGTTTCAAAGTTGGTCGGCAAAGGAAAAAAAGGAATTACCATTACGACTTTTCATTCCTTGGGACTGTACATTTTGGAACGCGAAATTACGCATCTCGGTTATCGCGGAAAATTTTCGATATATGACGATTCGGATTGCCAAAAGCTGCTGAAAGAAATTATTCATGAATTGAAACTGCCGGAAGATGAGTATGACCTTAGGGAGTTATCGTTTAAAATTGGGCTAATAAAAAGTAATATGCGCGCACCGTCCGGCATCGAAGACCCTAATTTACCGCGTATTTATGAGATGTATCAAAAAAATCTTATGGCATACAATGCCGTTGATTTTAACGACTTGATAAAACTTCCGATTGCGTTGTTTGAAGAGCATCCCGAAATACTCGAAAAATACAGAAATCGCTGGCGGTATATTCTCGTGGATGAATATCAGGATACATCGTCAATGCAGTATCGGCTTATGAAAATGCTTGCATATAAACATAAAAATATTTCGGTAGTAGGTGATGACGACCAATCCATTTATTCGTGGCGAGGTGCAAATTCCACTAACATTGCACTGTTTGAAAGAGATTTCTATCCGATAAAAGAGATAAAACTGGAACAAAATTACCGTTCTACGGGAAATATTCTGAAAGCCGCCAATTCGATTATAGATTGCAATACAGGTAGAAAAGCCAAAAAACTTTGGACTGCCGGCAGCCCGGGCGATTTGATTCGGTGGTACGAAGCTGCCGACCCGGAAGATGAAGCCGAATTTGTGCTTACGTATATAAACCGGCTGCACCTCGAAGGGTATAAATACAGCGATTTCGGAATTTTATTCAGAATGAATAATCAATCGCAGCCGATTGAAGAACTTTTTCGAGTAAACAGCATCCCTTATAAAGTAATAGGAGCGACTAAATTTTTTGAACGTCCGGAAATTAAAGATATTTTAAGCTATATGCGCTTTATCGCGAATATGGAAGATGAAGTGTCACTTGCAAGAATTATAAATACTCCGAAGCGCGGAATAGGCAATGCGACAATTACCGCAATTATGGAACATGCCAAAGAAACAAATTCATCGATGTACTGCTCAATACGCGATTTTGTTCGCTTGGGAATTTTAGGGCCGAAAACAACGCCGTATCTGGAAGATTTTTATAATTTGATAGAAAAGTATCGAGAGCAAATCTTTAAGCCGCACAATATTACAAGAGCGGTTTCCAGTCTTGTAGATGAAATCGATTACAAGGGGAAATTGCTTTTGGAAGTAAAAGATCCGAAATCCGTGCAATACAAAATGCGCAATATCAGCCAGCTTTATCAATCAATAAGCAATTACGAAAAAAATCCGGATAATATGGAACCGAATATTTACGAATATTTGCAGCGTGTCAGTTTATCGACAAGAGACGATGAGGATGATGGTGATGAAATAAGTCTTTTGAGCATACATTCCGCAAAAGGGCTTGAATATAAAGTTGTTTTTGTTATCGGCGTGGAAGACGGACTTATTCCGCATGATAAAACAATGGAAGAAACCAGAACCGATGAAGAGGAGCGGCGGTTGTTTTATGTTGCGGTTACAAGAGCACGCGAAAAATTATTTTTATCATATCCAAAGCAACGTATGAAATTCAAAGAAACGTCGCAGCGCAGTCCGTCGCCGTTTATGAGCGAAATCCCTGAAGATATTATCGAAAATCTCGACATTGAAAAGGATTTGAGCAATAAAAAAGATTCTCTTTCTCTGCTTCTCGATAAGTGGGATTTCCAAAGTTAGAGCAGTTGAAAATTACGTTAAAACTTATTTTTAAATGCATTACATAGCATAAGCATGTATCTTTTATTATACTACATACAGTTTGTGATAATGGCTGTAAAATTTTCTCATGCAATATCAAATCCTTCTGATTTTGTTCAGCTTGTGCGAAGGTTGAAAACAATTTCCAAGCACATTTTGACCTGCAGATATTCGCAAAATAATAGAACGATTAACTCCGAGCAAGGCAATGTATCTAACCTAAACATTCGGTGAAATTTGATTTTAATTGTAAAACGTGATATACAACGCATGGAAATTAAATATGCTTGACTCAATTACAACTGTCGTTTTTGACTTAGACGGAACTTTGTATTACGGCGATTTTCCCGTGCGAAATGCCGCATATACGGTAAACCAATTGCGTAAAATAGGACTGCAAATTTTATTTTTAACCAATAACTCAGTAAAGACACGGAAACAAATCAGAAATAAACTGCAGCGAATGGAAATACAATGCACTGAAAACGAAATAATCACTTCCGGATATACAGCCGCTTTATATGCAAAATACAACAATCTGACAGACATCTACATTTGCGGGTCCGAAGGTTTGCGTGAAGAATTTGAAAATGCCGGGTTTACTGCATGCAGCAGCAAAGATGCAAAAAATCTTGTTATCGGATACGATCCCGATTTCTCATATACAAAATTATCCGAAGCATTTTCCGCAGCTTTGAATGCCGAACATATAATAGCATGCAATAAAGAACGTTCTTTTCCCGGAAACGACAATACTCTTTTGCCGGGCTGCGCGGCAATGGTTGTACCTATTGAATATTGCGCAAATCGTCCTGCCGATGTTGTTATCGGAAAACCGCAGACTCGAATGCTTGAACTGATTTGTCGAGAGCATACTGTGGCTCCAAATCAAATATTGGTAGTCGGAGATACATACGAAAGCGATATTTTAATGGCACAAAAATTCGGCTGCCAAAGTGCCTATTTCAATGGAAATCATGACAAAACAAAATATCCGGCCGATATTCATTTAGATGAACTTTCTCGGTTATGTACTTATTTTCACGATTGAGAGGTAGCGGGCAATGCGAACTATAAAATTAATGGACTGCACATTACGCGACGGCGGCTATATAAACGACTGGGAATTCGGTTACGATGCGATACGCAGAATCTGCGACAAAATTGCGCAAGCCGGTATTGAATTTATAGAAGTCGGTTTTATGCGAAACTGCATATATCAAAAAAACCGTTCGATATTTCCCGACAACGACAGTTTTGCATCTGTTATCAACCCTAAAAAAGAAAATACGTCCTATATCGGAATGATTGATATGAATGATCCCATTCCATTGGAAAAATTATCATATCGAAAAGAAAATTCGATAGATTATCTGAGAGTGATATTTAAGAAGCATAAAATCGAAGAAGGATACGAATATTGCCGTCAGGTTCAAAAATTAGGATATGGATTATTTGTGCAGCCGGTAGATGCCGACGGGTATTCCGATAAAGAATTTATCGAGTTGATATATCGTTTCAATGATTTGAATCCATTTGCCTTTTATATTGTAGATACTCTCGGAGATATAAAAAAGAAAGATTTTCTTCGTCTGGCGAAATTAGCCGATCACAATTTAAAGGAAGAAATTGCTCTGGGGTATCACTCTCACAATAATTTCCAGCAGGCTTTCGGCAATGCCGAGACTATGACTGAATTGAATATGCAAAGAGATTTGATTATCGACGGCTGCGTGTGGGGTATAGGAAGAGGTGCGGGAAATTTGCATTTGGAATTATTTGCCGAATATATGAATGAATATTTCGGCAAAAAGTATGAAATCAAACCAATGCTTGAAATTGCGGATAAATATTTAAACGAGATTTACTGCAAACATTTTTGGGGGTATTCTCTGCCTTTCTATTTGTCTGCTTCAAACCACTGTCATCCCAATTACGCAAGTTATTTT
>JAFLVQ010000113.1 GCA_022508205.1 Spirochaetales bacterium | reverse complement strand
CATAAAAATTTCGATTATCAGCAAATTGATTTGAACAATAATTACATCAACGAAAGTGAATATGTGCTTCTTCTTAACCAAATGAATGATAAATAAAGGCGGCTGCAATGTTACGATTGTGTTTTTCAAAACATGCAAGATATGTAATTTTTGCTTTGTTAATTTTTTGTGTGGGGTGTGTATCTTTAAAAACGCAGAAAGAGCTTTCGGAAGAATATTATAATCTCGGAAATGATTATTTTGATTTGGAAAATTATTCCAGAGCTACCGAACTTTATTTAAAGGCTTTAAGTTATAATAAGAACAGCAAAGATACGATAATAAACCTTATAATGGCGTATCAGAATAATAAAAAATACGATGATGCGGAAAAACTGATTATTTCAAAATACGAAGAAAAAATTGATGATTACAATAAAAAATTAATTCTCCTGCTGGGAAAAAATTACTTCTTAACAAACAACTTTAACGGAGCCATAAATCTATTCAAGGAATACACCAATACGTATCCCAATGATGTTGCGGGATTTTACAATTTGGGATTATCTTTTCTCAAAATGGGCGATGCATCTACGGCTTTGGACAATTTTCTGAAAGCCTACGAGATAGATAAAACGTTCGTGCCTGTTTTGTACAATATTTCCAATTATTATTATAACGAAAAGCAATATAAAGAAGCGTTGCCGTATGTTACCGCTTTATCCCAAAAGGAATCAAACAACGATATGGTTCTTTATATGTACGCAAGAATTTTGTACGAGCTTGGTGAGTATGAAATGTCACTCGAATATACAAAGAAATGCTATACAATCGATACAAAGAATAAAGACTATTATTTATTGGCTGCAAAAATTTATGCCAAAGGATTTGAAGATAAAAAAAATACATTTTATTTTATCGACAAAACTTTGGAAGCCGGATACAAACCTTCCGAACTTGCAGAAGTGGAAGAATTTACGATCATTAAAGATATGTATAAAAATGAATACAATGAAATGTTGAATAAATATGTCAAATAGCTTTTAAACAAAGTATCAGAGATACTCTTTTGTCAATTCTGCAAAACTTTTCCCCCAAAAGCGGATTGCAGCAACTTTTGACAGAAATAAAAAAAGACTGAAAATATAAACTGCGATTTAAACAGCATACTTTCAGTCTTTTGGAAAAAAGGGAAAAAATTTTATTCCTTAATAAAAGTAAAACCTTCACCTTCCGCTTTTATTCTTATAGTTTGATTTTCTTCAAAATCGCCGCGTATCAGTAACCGGGCAATTTCATTTTCTATATAATTTTGAATTGCGCGTTTTACAGGTCTTGCTCCGAACTGCGGGTCATAACCTACTTCTACAAGTTTATTAAGAACGTCATCATCATAAACGAATTTGATATTTTGCTGTTTCATCCTTTCTGACAATTTTTCCAGCTGAATTTCGATAATTGCCTTAACATTTTCACGAGTAAGTTTATGAAATATAATCATCTCGTCTACCCTGTTCAGAAATTCCGGTCTGAAAAAATTTCCCATTGCTTGGAGAACTTGCTTTTTCAAATTATCGTAATTATTCGATTCCTGAATAAGTTTCGCCCCGATGTTGCTTGTCATTATAATTATACAATTATTGAAGTTTACAACTCGTCCTTGGCTGTCGGTCAATCGTCCGTCATCAAGCAGCTGCAGCAGCAAATTGAAAACATCGGGATGTGCCTTTTCTATTTCATCAAACAATACAACACTGTACGGTCTGCGGCGCACTGCTTCCGTAAGCTGTCCGCCTTCTTCATAACCTACATATCCCGGAGGTGCACCTATCAAACGTGCGACAGCATGTTTTTCCATATATTCAGACATATCGATTCTCGTCATAGCTTTAACGTCATCAAACAAAAGTTTTGCCAAAGATTTTGCAAGCTCGGTTTTCCCCACACCGGTAGGTCCGGCAAAAATGAAAGAGCTTATCGGACGATTCAAATCGGAAATCCCGGCTTTATTTCGGCGAATGGCGTTGCTTACGGCTTTGATTGCCTCATCTTGACCGATTACCGATTCATGAAGCAAATCTTCCAATTTCAAAAGTTTTTCTTTTTCGCTTTGGAGCATTTTTTTTACCGGAATGCCGGTCCAATTGGAAATTATCGCCGCAATATCATCTTCAGTTACTTCTTCGCGAATTAAGGCAGATGTCTTGTGAACTTCCGACAATTTTTCGGATAATTCTTTGATTTTCTTTTCACAGGCAACTTTTGTTTCATACTTAATCTTACTTGCAGCCTCAAGATTTCCGGTTCTTGTAAACTCATTTTCCTGCGCAGTAAGTTCTTCCAGCCGTTTCTTTTCAGCTCCGATTTCTTCAATCAGTTTCTTTTCGTTGTTCCACTGCAAACGCAGCGCATCGCCTTTTTCCTTTAATTCACACAATTCTTGATCTATTTTGTCGAGTCTTTCCTTTGATTCGTTGTCATGTTCTTTACTGAGTGCCTGCTGCTCAATTTGCAGCTGAATAATTTTTCTGTCGATAGCATCCAACTCTTCAGGTTGACTTTCAATCTGCATTTTCAAACGGCTTGCGGCTTCATCAATCAAATCAATTGCTTTGTCCGGAAGATAACGATTTGTAATGTAACGGTCTGAAAGCACTGCGGCAGCAACAATTGCATGGTCTTGAATTCTTACCTTATGGTGAATTTCATATCTTTCCTTCAATCCGCGCAAAATCGCAATACTGCTTTCCACAGTAGGCTCCGTTACCATTACAGGCTGAAAACGTCGTTCCAATGCAGCGTCTTTTTCTATATATTTACGATACTCATCAAGCGTTGTTGCGCCGATGCAATGAATTTCCCCCCTTGCAAGCGACGGTTTCAAAATATTCGACGCATCCATAGAACCTTCGGCTGCACCGGCACCAACCAGCGTATGAAGCTCATCTATAAACAAAATATATGTACCTTCCGATTTTTCCACTTCCTGAATAACAGCTTTGAAACGTTCTTCAAATTCGCCCCTGAATTTTGCTCCGGCTACAAGCATTGCCAAATCCAATGCAAGGATTTTCTTATCACGCAGACTTTGCGGCACATCACCTTCCACTATGCGACGCGCCAACCCTTCGGCAATTGCGGTTTTGCCGACTCCGGGCTCTCCTATCAGCACCGGATTATTTTTTGTTCTTCGCGACAGAACCTGAATTACTCTTTTAATTTCATCGTCCCTGCCGATTACCGGGTCAAGTTTGTTTTTTCTGGCAAGTGCGTTCAAGTCTCTTGTATATTTTTCCAATACTTTATACTTACTTTCCGGATCTTGATCCGTAACGCGCTGATTTCCTCTTATTTGCTTCAAAGCCATAAGAATATTGTCTTGATTTACTCCCATATTGAGAAGAACTCGTGACAGCTCGGTATTGATTTTCAATATCCCGAGAATGATATGCTCGGTTGACAAATATTCGTCCTGCAATCCGTTCATCGCTTTTTCACTTTCGTTCAAAAGTCTTACGCTGTCATTTGATAAACTTGGCGAGGAATTCAGCTGTCCCTCCGCACGCGGTTTTAATGACAAAAGTCTATTTGTTTCCGAAATAACTTTTTGTGCAGTAACTCCGATGGCGTCGAACAACGGCGATGCGGTACCTTCTTTTTGTTCCAGCATTGCAAGCAGAATATGTTCGGGATAAACCTGCGTATGACCGTTGTTAATTGCTGTCTCAGCGGCTTTTTGAATAGCCTGCTGTGTCATTATTGTCATTTTTTCATAATCCATATATAGCCTCCTGTTTTTTCATCCAAGTTTGGACATAAAGATACTTACGTTTAACCTAAAAGACAAATACATTTTTCTCGAAAAAAATATGTTGACATGGAAAAGAGTTTTTGCTATTCTGCGTCCCGTCAAGCCGGAGTGATGGAATTGGTAGACGTGCTAGACTCAAAATCTTGTGGGCGTACGCTCGTGTCGGTTCGAGTCCGACCTCCGGCAATTGTACCCTTAAAAAATCTGCAAGCACTGCAGATTTTTTTTTGCTTTTCTATGTAGATTGACAAAAACACTTATTTTTAATAGTAATAACTAACACGGAGTTTTCTATGGACGACCAGCAGGAACAATTAAACACTGTTATAACAGATAATAAAAAGGCGCAAATCTCTTCATTGGTTGTCAGCAAAGGAATTCTTCTTGTCCTCTCTCCTAATTTATTTGGAGAAACTTCGGTTCTCACTAATACGCAACATCTTATCGGGCGAACGCCGGAATGCAATTTTATTGTCAATGACAATTTAGTAAGCAAACGCCACTGCATTATTACAAATGAAGACGGGAAATTTTTTCTGGAAGACATCGGTTCGAGGAATGGAACATTCCTAAACGGCAAACCGATTAAAAAGAAAACAGCGTTGTTTTACGGTGATAAGATAACTATCGGCGAGACTATTATACGTTTCTATCTGGAAGAAAAACTTGATAGAAAATGATTGGAATCCAAATAATGTGGATTAAAACCCAAAAATAGGTTTGGGGTAATAATAATAAATTTGAAGGAGATTAATTTTGGAAAGATTAAGCGGTATTTTAATTCATCCTACATCTTTTCCCGGAAAGTACGGATGCGGAGATTTAGGCGAAGGAGCTTATAAAGTAATTGATACGTTGAAAGCTGCCGGGCAGAAAATTTTGCAAATTTTACCATTGGGTCCAACCGGATTCGGAGATTCACCGTATCAAGCCTTTTCTGCATTTGCAGGAACACCTTATATTATCAGCTTTGACAAGCTGGCAGAAGACGGATATTTATCGGCAGAAGATTTGAGTAGCTACCCTGCTTTTGATCCCGCAAAAGTCGACTACGGAATGATTTATGTCGAAAATTTCAAAATGCTTCACAAGGCTTTCGATAATTTTCAGGCAACAAATAAGGAAAAGAAAAGAAAACCTGCCGCATTTACAAAATTTTGCAAGGAAAATGTATGGCTTGATGATTACGCGACTTTCATGGCGATAAAAGACAGTAAAAACGGCTGCAGCTGGGATTTATGGGAAGAAGAGCTTCGCACGAGAAGCGGTCTTGATAAATTGTCAGCGCAAGTAAAACAAGACATAGATTTTTACAAGTTTGTGCAATGGATTTTCTTCAAGCAATGGAGCGAATTCAAAAAGTACGCCAATAAAAACGGAATAAAAATTATCGGTGACGCACCTATTTTTGTTTCGTACGACAGTTCCGATGTGTGGGCAAACCAGCATTTGTTCCATTTGGCACCGGATGGAAAACCTCAGATTGTAGCCGGAGTTCCGCCGGACTATTTCTCGGCTACGGGTCAGCTGTGGGGAAATCCTCATTACAATTGGGAAGAAATGGCCAAAGACGGCTACCAATGGTGGATAGACAGAATGACAAACCTGCTGAAACTTGTAGACTGCGTGCGCGTTGACCATTTCCGAGGGTTTGAAGCTTACTGGGAAGTAAAATACGGCGAACCGACAGCGCAAAACGGTCATTGGGTTAAAGCACCGGGAATGCAGCTGTTTTCGAGATTCAAAGAAGTTTTCGGCGACTCTTTGGCTGACAATATTATCGCGGAAGATTTGGGAATTATTACTAAGGAAGTTACCGAACTTCGTGATACATTTAATTTTCCCGGCATGAAAATTTTTGAATTTGCGCCTTTCGATATGAACGGCACCTACACAAATGATGACGGTCACGTTGTTCCTAATCATACCGCGCCTTATTTGCCGGATAATTATCCCGAAAATTGTATTGCATATCCGGGAACGCATGATAATGATGTTATTCTGGGCTGGTTCAACGATGCCGACGATAAAACCAAAGGTGATATTCTGAACTACCTGCACACTGATTACGAACATCTTAATGAAGCTATTATTTCCAGACTGCTTGAATCAAAAGCAAAAACCGTTGTTTTCATGATGCAAGATGTTTTGAAACTGGGAACCGAATGCAGAATGAATAAACCGGGCACATCGGGGTCGCACAATTGGTCATGGCGTTTGACGTATGACTTGCTCAGCAACAGCAGCGATAAATTTACTTTCTTGAAAGAAGCTGCGAAAAAGGCCGGCAGATAATGGGCTTGCTCTCTCCTTCTTTATTATCAGCCGATTTTTTTGAATTGGGAAATGAAATTGCAGATGCCGTTGCATGCGGTGCCGATTGGCTGCATATTGATGTAATGGATTTGCATTTTGTTCCGCAACTGACTTTCGGTGCAAAAATCGTTCAAGACATCAAAAAACACGGCAATTATTTTTGCGACGTTCATCTAATGGTTACCAATCCGCAGGATCACATACTGCCGTTTATCAAAGCCAAAG
>JAFLVQ010000112.1 GCA_022508205.1 Spirochaetales bacterium | reverse complement strand
CGCACCTTTGGCGTCATAATACTTGTCTTCTTCATCTAAATAAGTACCTTCCGGTTTTTCGTAAGCCGTACCGACGCGGGAATACACTTCGGCATCGGCAATAGTGCATGTTCCTATCGGTTCTATAAAACAGCGTTTCTTCGTTTGACTGCTTATAGCCGGCAGCCCCGCGTCATTGGACAGATTAAGATTATCAAGCTTCAATTTGAATTTCTTCTGACTGAAAATCATCAGCGAACCGTTTGTACTTGAACCTTTTACTATGTAATTGATTTTCTTTTCCGATCTGATAACCAAATGCGCTTCGCCTTTTTCTTCATTGGCCGTAATTTCCACGCCTTCGGTTGATTCGGGATCGATTCTGGGTTTATTAGTTCCATTGAAATTAATTGTGATTGTATTTTTAAACTCTTTTTCGTCATATTCCGAATCTTCCTGTAAGGTCGAGTCGAAAAAGGTGACATTTCCATTAACGTCATAAGTAAACGAACTTTCCGGATCTACCGTGTTTGTATTTTTATTATCTTCATCTTCCGACGCAACGCAGGAACAAAGCAATGCTCCCGCCGCAATCGGAATAAAGAACAGATTTTTGGAAAAGTGTTTCAATTTCATTTTTTCCTCCTCATTTTTCCATCATATAATTATTTGTTTGTCTACACCATAAAACATGAAAAGTCAATTGAATGCGGGAAGAGCAACTTACATTCCCGTTCTGTAAAACAGATTATTTATTCTGATTCTGTTTATTTTCCATTATATTAATATGCGCTTCCATTGCTTTCATAATGTCACTCGTCGTACCGGAAACAAATTTGCAGCGAGGAAGCGATGCAAAGAACGTTTTCCCGTAAGATTTGGAAATGACTCTGCTGTCCAAAAGCGCAACTATTCCATAATCGGAATTGGTTCGTATCAATCTGCCGAAACCCTGCCTGAATTTTATAACAGCTGTAGGAACCGTATAATTAACAAATGAATTGATTCCACGCCGCTCCATATCTTCTACACGCGCCTGCTCCAGCGGCTCCGTCGGCATTCTGAACGGCAGCTTTGTAAGCATTACATAACGAAGCGTATCTCCGGGCGCGTCGACGCCTTCCCAAAACGAATCCGTTCCGAATAAACTCGAATCTTTTTCCAAAATAAAATCGGAAAGCAGTATATCTTTCGGTTTATCACCCTGCCTGAACGAGCGGTAACCTGCCTGACGAAGCAGCGGATTTACTTCATCATACGATTTGGTTAATTGCTGATAAGAAGTGAACAATACAAATGCCGAACCTTTCGTCGTCTTTACGCTTTCATAGATAAATCGGTTAAGTATACTGTTGTAATCGGGATGATTCGGTTCCGGAATATCTACCGGTACGGCAAAAAGAACGACATCATCATAATGAAACGGTGACTCGAAACTTTTAACGATAAGCTTTTTTTCTTCGCCGACAAGATTCAAACCGGTCATATTCATAAAAAAGTCAAATTTTTTGTTCACTGTTAAAGTTGCCGATGTAAATATTACCGTTTCAAAAACGCTGTGAAGTGCGTCATGCAAAAAATGATTTATATAAAGCGGGGACGAAACAATATTAAAAAACGGCGCTTCTTCTTCACCGAAAATTTCAATCCAATTTACACTGCGTTCGTCCGCAGAAAGCAGTATCGAAAGCTCTTTCATGTAACAATCGAGTTTGCTCGTAAATCCTTGAATTGTACGAAAATCCATTTCATACTGCATTTTTTCTTTATCTGACAATGAATCTAAAAACGTATTGACCTGTTTCATGCTTTCAAGAAGCGTATCCATTGATTCGATAATGGTTCTCAGCGGCAAAATCATTTTTTCTCGAAAATCTTCACTGTCCCATTCCTGCGGCAGTACTCGATAATTTATGCTCAAACGACCGCCTTGATATTCTCTGTTTACAATATCACGAATATAACTACCGCATTTTTCAAGCTCATCACCGGCAATTGCATAAAGCTGTTCAAGATTTCCGCAAACCTCACGCTCAACATACTCACCTGCGGCATACAGAACTTTGGACGAAGACGCGTACATTTTTTTAACAAAACTTTTCAAAAAACTTTTTCCGCGTTTGCCTCGATACAGCGAAAGGAACTTATAAAAACCGCTTTTGGAAAACGAATGAGTAAAATACGAGCTGGCTGCTTTTTCGATATTGTGCGCCTCATCAAAAATTATTTTCTGATAAGGCGGAAGAAGAATATTTTCATTAAAGCTGCCCGATTCATACCGCAGCTGCAAATCGGCAAATAAAACATGGTGATTTACTATCAAAATATTTGCTTCCGAGGCTGCACGTCTTGCTTTTTGCAAAAAACAGTCACGAAAAAAAATACATTGATTGGACAGACAGAAATCGGCATCGGAAGCGACTTTTTCCCACACGGCAGCTTCCGGCACAAAGTTTAATTCATCGACAGCTCCCGTAGCAGTTGTATTTCCCCACTCCAGTATTTCGTTGAGAGCCTGAGTTTCTTCGGAAAATTCCAGTTCATTGTCTAAATGATACGCTTTCATTTTACAGAAATAGTGCCTTCTTCCCTTTACAAGACACGCCGAACTCGGAGAATCAAGCAGCTTCTTAACAAATGGAATATCTTTGTTTATAAGCTGAGACTGAAGCGTAATCGTGTTGGTAGAAACAACAACGCGCGCATTGTTTTTATCGGCATATAAAAATGCTGGAATCAAATATGCAAGCGACTTCCCGATTCCCGTTGATGCTTCGATTAATGCCAGTTCGTTATCGTTAAAAGCCTGCGCTATGGTTTTGGACATTTTCAGCTGGTTTTCACGCACTTCATACCCATCTCTCATTTTTGCGATTTTACCGTTATTACAAAAAAATTCTTCAAGCTCGTCTTCCGTAATTTTTCGGGAGCGCTGCAGAACAATCGGCGGAATAACTGTCGTAAGGCGCGAAACAGTGTTATTAGTAATAAAAAAACCTATGCCCTGATTTTTCAGAACAGACGCGTACTGCATATCGGCTGCGGAAGGCTGCGTAATTCCGGACGGGTGATTGTGAAGTACGGCACTGAATTTTTCGGCAATCTCATAAGGTGCCAAAACCATTTCTTCATTGCCGTAACAAATCGGCTGCGCCTGAAAAATTATCCCCTCTTCATCAATGCTGCAGCCGAAAAATATTTCTCCTCCGTCGTACTCTTCTATTTCATTTTTTATAACTGATTCTGTTTCTTCTGAAAATTGATAAGCCGTTATCATTGTGCGTCGCTTATATCAAAGATTCGATTTTTTGTCAAAACGGCGCGTTTGCACAAAGCGCAATTGTCTCCTTAAAAAAACTGTGCTTTAACAGGGGGAGCCCCTGTGTTATATTTTGGAATTACTTTCGGGGTTGCAAGTAGGAAGTCAGAAACTTTTTTTTAATTGCGAAAAAAAGTTTCTAACTTGTCATACACTTATTTTTGCATCAGCAGTTTTGCAGCTGCGCCAGCAATTCATCAAAATAAGAAATTGCCGCTGTTATCGGTTCGGGTTTGCTCATATCAACACCGGCGGAACGCAGAATATCAAGCGGATAGCGGGAATTTCCGGCTTTCAAAAAACCTAAATAATCTTCGAGTTCCTGCTTGCCGCCGGTTGTCACACGCCGATACAGCGCAATCGCGGCGGAAATCCCGGTAGCATATTGATAAACATAATAGAAATAGTAGAAATGCGGAATTCTTGCCCATTCAATAGCAAGCTCATCATCGAGAACAAGTTCATCACCATAATAGAAACGATACAAATCCATGTATTCTTTTTTCAGTAAATCTGCGGTAAAAGGAATGCCGTTTTCAGCCATTTCGTGAAGTTTCAGTTCAAACTCGGCAAACAACGTCTGGCGGAATAATGTCGCTCTTATATCTTCAATCATCGAAGTCAGAAGATACGCTTTAAACTTTCTGTCGCCGTCATATTTTTGCAGCAGATAATTATTCATCATTTCTTCATTAAATGTCGATGCAACTTCCGCAAGGAAAATCGGGTAGCTGCCGTAAGTCGGCGGCTGCGTATGTGTCGTAAACCAACTGTGCATTGAATGTCCGGCTTCGTGCGCCAAAGTTCTCGCACTGTCTAATGTTCCGTTAAAATTCAACAAAATATACGGCTTTGTCAGATAACTTCCCGTAGAATACGCGCCGCTTCGTTTATTTTCATTTTCATAAATATCAACCCAGCGTTCCTCATAAAGCCCCTTGCGCAGAACATCGCAGTATTGCGTACCGAGAGGTTTTACTGCATCAAGAACAAGACTACGAGCTTCGTCATAAGTCAATTTGATTTCTTCATGCTCTGCCAGAGGAACATACAAATCATAAAAATGCAGTGTATCGACTCCGAGCTTTTCTTTTCGATATTTTATATATTTATGCAGAATATGAATATTATCATGAACCGCTTGAATTACATTTGTATACACACTGCGGTCAATATTCTTTCCGAAGACAGCAGCGTCCAAAGCCGTTTTATAACCGCGTGATTTTGCCGAAAATACATGATTTCTGATTTCACCTTGAAGCAGCGTAGTAAGCGTGTTTGAAAACTCATCGTATTTTTTATGATACACAGTAAAAGCATTTTTGCGCAGTTCCCTGTCAGCAGAGCGCAGGTACACAGAATATGTTCCATGCGACAGCTCACAGTCGTTTCCGCTGCCGTCTTTCACACTGGGAAATTTCATATCGGCATCGTTTAACGCGCTGAACGCCTCGCTTGCCGCAGAAAGCGGAAGACCGGCAGCAGATAAAATACGTTCTTCTTTTTCGGACAGCACATATTTTTTCTGGCGCAGAAGTTTTTCAATCGAAAATGCATAAGGTGCAAGCTCCTGCGATTTCAAAAATGCAGCCATTGTTTCGTCATCGATTTCCATTATTTCGGGAGCAACCCACGCCGTTTTTTCATCGTACTCCACGCATACACTGTATATCTTGTCCTGCATACTGCGATAATTGCCGTTTGCCGTGTCTTCGTCATGTTTCATATGCGCATACGTGTACAATTTATTCATTTCAAGCTCGGTTTTTTCGCTTACCTTATAAAAATCTGCAATTGCAGCGGCGCTTTTCAATTTTCCTTGAAATGCTTCCACCGCACTTATTCCTTTGCGCAGTGCTTCAAAAGATTTTTCCCATGAAGCATCATTTTCATACATATCATTTACAGCCCACTTGTCACTGTCGTTAATTTCGCTTCTTGATTTAGGCATATTCTCCTCCAAAAAATTATTACATCACTATACAGCAAAACAAAAATTACTCAAATTCTTTTGTCAGCAGCAATAAATTGAAGTTGATTTTTTATACATTTTTTGAAATTATAATTTTTAAATCGAATTTATAAAGGAAGAAAATATGGGAAAAACAGCATTGATTTTGGAAGGCGGAGCAATGCGCGCGATTTACACAGCCGGAGTTTTAGATGCTATGCTGCAGGAAACGTTTTTCCCCGATAAAATCTATGCCGTATCTGCAGGAGCATGCCATGCATGTTCGTTTTTATCGCACCAATTCGGAAGAAACTTTGAGATAATGAAAAAATACACAAACGACCCGCGTTACATCAGCTTTCGCAATCTGATCTTTCACGGCGGAGTATTCGGATTTAAATTTATTTTCGATGATTTGCCGAATCGCTTGCAGCCGTTCGACTACGAAATGTGCGAAAAAAACATCGAGCATTTAACTATAACAGTGACAAACTGCAAAACGGGAAAAGCAGAATATTTGACGGCAGATACTGTTCACGATATGTTTGAATACTGTCAAGCATCAAGCAGTATGCCGTTGTTGTCGTGTGTAAAAAAAATAAATGGCATTCCGTACCTTGACGGGAGCATTGCCGATTCTGTTCCGATAAGAAAATCAATCGAAGACGGAAACGAAAAACACATTGTAGTACTGACACGGGACAGGAATTACCGCAAACATCCTTCAAAAGTATCTACAAAACTTATACGCCTTATTTATGCGGCATATCCGGAAATCGCAAAAACTCACAGTAAACGATATATCAACTACAACGACACTTTGGATTTTATCGAACTGCTTGAAAATGAGGGAAAAATTACCGTGATTCGTCCGTCGCAACCGATAAACGTCGCCCATGTCGAGCGCAATGTCGGCGTACTTACAAATATATACAAAATGGGATTTGATGATGCTCTTGCAAAAATAAAATCATTTTGAGGCAGATGGTTTTATTTCAAGGTGCGTCAATCAGGCTTGCGCTGGGTTAGAGACAATTTGCCGAGTAAACTCGGTGCTGTGGTTAAACTTTGTTCAAAGTTTCTGAA
>JAFLVQ010000111.1 GCA_022508205.1 Spirochaetales bacterium | reverse complement strand
TTTGGAGGAACCTTCCTTTTCTTCTTTAACAATCTGCATCGGAACATAATTTGTTATTTTTTCCTTTCCGATTACCACGCCGCAGGCATGAACCCCCGTCTGCCTTGTAAGTCCTTCAAGTTTAATCGACATCTGAAGCAGGTTTTTTTCTTCCGGAGTCCCGTTTTCGTAAATATTTTTAAGGTCTGCACCTTCCGGCAATTTCATTTTTTCAAGCAGCGTTTTTCCTACATCGGGAATCATTTTTGCAATCTGATTGATTCTTTGAAGCGGGATTTCAAGTACACGCCCCACATCGCGCACTACAAGTTTTGCTTTCATTTTACCGAAAGTGATAATGTTGCTTACTTTATCGCGGCCGTATTTCTCTACTACGTAATCAAAAACTTCTGCACGACGTTCTTCGCAGAAATCCACATCAAAATCGGGCATACTAATACGGTCGGGATTTAAAAACCGTTCAAACAGCAAATCATATTTCAATGGATCAATATTCGTAATTCCCAAAGCGTAAGCAACTATACTTCCGGCACCCGAACCGCGCCCCGGTCCGACCCAGATTCCGTTGTCGCGGGCATGTTTTATATAATCCCAAACAATCAGGAAATACCCCGGAAACTGCATCCCGCAAATAATCCTCAGCTCATCTTCCATTCTTTCGATGATTGAACTGTCCGGATTCTCACCGTAACGCCGACGTATTCCCTCATTGCTTATTTTATAAAGGTACAATTCTTCTTTCGACAACCGCAAAAGTTCTTCGTCGGAACGTTTATTTGCCTCTTCAAAATTTTTCTCTTCCTGCTTGGCTTTCTTCTCACGAAATTTCCGTTGAATTTCTTCATCCGAAAAAAGTCCGTCCGGTACGGGGAATTTAGGCAGTATCGGTCCGGGAAACGAAATTTCGACATTGCACTGGTCTGCAATCAGACGTGTATTTGACAAACTCGACGGAACCGAGCTGAATATTTTTTCCATCTCCTCTTCCGATTTGAAATAAAATTCGCTGCTGCCAAACCGCATTCTCCTTTCATCGGAAATAGTTCTTTTCGTTCCGATACAAAGCAGCACTTCATGAGTGAATGAGTCTTCTTTGTTCAGATAATGCGCATCATTTGTCGCGACCATCGGAATTTTGCATTTAGTGGCCAATTGCACCAGCATAGGAAAAATTTTTCGCTCTTCAGTAAGCCCATGATACTGCAGCTCGATAAAAAAATTACCGATACCAAACAAATCTCTGAAATAACAAGCTGTCTTTTCCGCCTTTTCCGCATCATTTTCCAGCAGCGCCGACGGGATTTCTCCACCGAGGCATGCCGACAGACAAATCAAATTTTCATGGTATTTTTCAAGGACTTCCCGGTCTATGCGCGGTTTATAATAGTATCCTTCGGTAAAACCAATGGAGTTCAAGGCTATCAGATTGCGAAATCCTTCATAATTTTTCGCAAGTAAAATCAAATGGTAACGATGCTTATCCTTGTCAAAACGCGAACCGCTGGTCATGTAGAATTCCGAACCGATAATCGGTTTTATTTTGGCTTTTTTACATTCTTTGTAAAATTCGACAGCACCAAACATATTTCCGTGGTCTGTAATCGCCACGGCGTCCATACCCAATTCTTTCACGCGCTTTACCAATTCCGGAATTTTAATCATTCCGTCCAAAAGCGAATATTCAGTGTGATTATGCAAATGTACAAAATTATATTTCACAGAAAAATTTCCATCCCTTCATAAGCCGGCACTGCTTTCAGTCTGCCGTTTTTATTATTAATAAACTTGTCGCACATTCTTTTAAGTGCATCAAGTTTTTTATCTGAACGATTCGGATCATGATGAAAAAAGATAAGCTGCTTAACACCGTTTTTCAAAGATTGTTCGATTGCATACTTATATGTTGAGTGTCCCCAACCATAAAAATTCGGACTCTCTTCCTCGGTATACTGAGCATCATGAATCAAGACATCAGAACCTTTGAAAAAGTTTCTGATACGCGCATTGCTTAACCGGGCAGTAATTTCGCCTTCTTCGCAGTTTTCCGGGTCATCGGCAAAAAGATTGCGGTACGATTCATGGTCAAAACACGTGCTTATAGATTTTCCCTGATATTCAAAGCGATACCCAAGGCATAAAATCGGATGATTCAGGTAAATAAAACCGACTTTCACGCCGCCGGGAAGCTCCAAATTGCCTTCCTTTAATTCATGATAACGGGTAATACATTCAAGCTGAGTAAAATTAACCGGAAAATGCTCGTAATTCATCTGTCCGACAACAATATCTTTCAAAGAATTGCCAAATGATACCGGACCGTAAATATCCATTTCCGTAGACGGCACATAGATAGGTCTGAAAAAAGGCAGTCCCATGATATGATCCCAATGAGTATGTGACAAAAAAATATGACATTTTATCGGTTTTTTAACAGACGAATCATTCAAAAGCGCGGCACCCAACGCACGGACTCCCGTTCCCAAATCTATAATGATTTGATAATCAGGAATATCAGTCAAAATTTGGAGCGAAGTTGTATTTCCGCCATATTTTGAGGTTTCGGCACCCGGTACCGGAATCGCCCCTCTTACACCCCAGAATTTCACGCCAAACATGTATTCACTCCTTTATTTTGTTACGTATTAAGGAAAACCTCGGCCTGTTTTATTTTTGTATCGACATCAAATCCTACTTGTTCCAAATCATCTTCCGTCAATCCGGTAATTTTGAGCATTTTTGAAATATCTTCGATTGCTGCGTAATCTCCTCCCGCTCCGGGAAAAAGTTTATTAAAAACATTATTTGCAATAAAAACAGTAGACACCAAACGTCTGAATTGAGGCTGAACACTTTCGATATTATGATGAAAGATTATTGTTTCATGCAGGCTTACAGGCAATTTCCACAAATCAACGATTCTTTCACCCAATTCAGAATGGTTAATTCCCAAATATCTCGATTCCAGCCGATATAACGGCAGTTTTTTCTTCCGCGAAAGAGCTATAATATCTTTATAACCATCGGCAATTACAAAATCCAGCGGAAGTTTGCCCAAATCATGCAGAAGACCTGCTACGAAATACTCTTCGACAAACTTAGGATCTATGTTTTGTTTAAGTGCCAAAAACTTTGCCAAAACACCTACCCCAACCGAATGACGCCAAAAAGATGTCATATTCAATGCGCTATTTTCATTCTGCCTTTGATTTACAGCCGAAATAACACTCGTAGAAATTATTAAATTTTTTATGGTATTAATTCCAAGTATTACTATTGCTCTGACAAGCGATGTAACATGATTCGGCATCGAATAATACGCCGAATTAACAAGTTTCAATACTTTTCCGGTCAATACAGGGTCTACCGATATTACATCATTTAACATCTTAGCATCTACTTTTGGAGTTTTCGACAGTTCCAAAATACGAGAAACTGACACTGAAAGCGGAGGCATATCTTGAATAAATTCATTGATTTTTATCAGATATTTATCTTCCAACATAGCGGCAACCATAACAAAAAAGAATGCAAAAATCAATAAACTGCGGTTCTATCGTATTTTACGCAGTCTCAGTAAATCTATATTTATAGGAACGTAAACATCTTTCTGACTTTTCGTACGTTGTGAATTATATAATCTAACGGAATTTACTCCCGCTTTTAGATTTACCGATACTCCGGCTGTAACATCCCATTCTCTGGGGTTTCCCGTATGCGGGAAATAAACAATTCTGATTTTTTCGCCGTTTATTTCCAGCTCACGCAATGCGCATTTTTCCCCCGTGTTTATAGGTCCCGGATTTTGATAACGCACATCAAGAACATAATCACCGGCTTTTATTTTTTTCAAAGTAAACTCGATTGAATCGTTGCTGCCCTTTCCCCATTCTTCGATATAACCGCTGCCGTTGAAGGACAATCTCGAAAAACGCTCTCCCGGTTTGACAGAAACCGGCTTAGCCGTCTTAGGACGCAGTTTGTCAGAAAACCTGCCCCCGTTAAAATCAGCTTTTTCCGCTTCCGCAAAAATTACCGCCTGAGCCGGTTCATACCAAATCGGAATACCTTTTAAAATCGGCAGCCCGTCTTTTGCTTCTCCAATCCAATATTCTGTACAAACGGAATTATCCGGAGAAATTCCGAAAGTCGTTCCTTTTGTTTCGCCAAGCAATTTACCGTTGCAGAACACTTTATAAACAGAATCTTCTTTACCGTTCCATTTCAGATTTCCTTTATCATTAAAACCGGCAGTTTCGACAACCTTAATTATTTCATTTGCGGAATATTTCGGAATAGATTTCACAATTTTTGTATCGGGACTCAGCACAACCGTAACGGTATGCTCGCCTTTTAATGAAGGTGGAATGATATAATCAAGCGGCATTTTATTTCCATCCAGATAAATCGCTTTTACATCGGCACCGGTTCCCTGAATTTCAAAATTCAGCAGACTGTCATTGTAAACAAACCGATTTAACCTGATCCTCGCTTTAAACGATTGAGGGACAACGGGAGAAAGTTTGATTCCGTTTTCCGTAAAATCGATTCCCACAAGCCCGCGGTAAACCATGCCGAGATAAGCTGCGATACTCCACAGCTGCCTGTCCGAATTTTTAAGTGTTTTTTTATCACCGGTAGAGGCAACGAGATTTTCTTTGAATGTAGTGAATAGTGCCGCGCTTCTTATAAGTGTAAAAAATTCATAACTAAACGTTTCTTCATCTTTAATTTTAGCCGCAGCCAAAGCTCGGTATCCTTGAACAAAGGGCCATACCGCATCATTGTGATACGGTTGAATCCTATTTAGCTGCGGAACAACAACGGGAAATCCGTATTCACCCGCTTTGCAACAATTCAGTGCCGAAATCGCTTTTTCACCGTCACAAACTCCAAACAGCACGGAAAGCGCATTTCCCAAATTATCATACCCTTCATACTTTTCGGGAAAAACACCGTCAATCAGATACGCCGAATAATAACCGCGTTCTTTACACCAAAGTTCGTTATTCACTCCGTTTTTTACCTGCTGCGCATAATCATTCCACTTGGCTGCTTCATCATTTTTACCGAGGGCAACTGCCATTTTTTCAAGAGTTTTCCACGCGGCATAATGAACTACATTTGTACTGGAAGAAAAAGATTCCGCAATATCCGCAGGTCTCATCCATCTGGGATACGTCTGTTCTCTCCAATCCAAAAAAGATTCTTCCCCTCGATAAAGCTTTCTTTTCTTGTCATAGATTACTTCCAAATCCTGAAGAAGAGTATTTTTGCCAACTTCATACACTTCTTTATAAAACTGCGGATCATTTGCCAAAAGCGCGGTTTCATAAGCCGCAATCAGCCAAACTACGCGGTCACTGCTGCATGGATAACTGCCGCCGGTTCCCGTATCCTGCATGATTTTTCCGTTAAAAATACGAGTTTTCAAAGAATCGATCGAAACTTTATTAAAAGATGCCGCCAATGAAAGCCATATTGCATAAGACATATCACGAGTCCACGCCTGATTCCACTCTGCTCCGGCAGTAAAAAAATTTTTCTCGTTAATATCAAGCCGAACTTCTTCCATCGCCAAGGCATAAAGCATATCAATCATAGGATAACCGGTCGATAATTCCGGCAAATCTTCGCAGACACGATTGACCTTTCTGCGAATTACCTCGCCGTTATAATTAGAACAAAGGCTGTCGCCTTCAAGCCATGCTCTGTACGAAGTTTTTTCCGTATTCTCATACACGTTTAAATCGGTAATTGTGAAAGTTCCGCTTTTATACAAAGGTGCGCCAAAAAACAATGTCGTGCATAAAAACATGGTGTATAACATTATGCTTGATTTTTTCATTACAATACCTCAGCCAATTAAGTATAGGTTTAACGTAATTAAAATAAGGCTCGATTGCAAAATGTTTTAATAATTTGTTATCGGTGTCAGACCTTTATTCTGTTTTGGTATTAAGGAATGTTCCTTTGTGTAAAAAATAATTTCCAAACCTCGCACCTGGTTCAAATACCAGTAAGACCTACGCGCAGCTGTACGTACCGTACGAAGTCTTTAAGGAAGCCTGTATCCGTATTCGCCAAAAAATGCCGGATGATGATTACCTTGGCTACACTAACTACATGCGCTACTGGGCCAGAAATGGTCAAGCTACTTGGATTTGCAATGCTGCCGCCTATAATGGTCACGAACCCAATCCGGATATTGCGTCCGGGGGCAGTGGTTACCAAATGGTTAGATGGACCTACGAGGAGCAAAATTTCTGGAAAGATTTTGATCCTAAAAAGGATGGCGGTCAAGAAAGTGTCCTGGGTGGTGGTATCATCGACAAAAACATTGTCTGGCCTTATTAACCCCC
>JAFLVQ010000110.1 GCA_022508205.1 Spirochaetales bacterium | reverse complement strand
GTCGGACGTTTGGAGCAATACTCAAACGCAAAAGTTAAAGATTTTTATACTTTGAACATTTTGAAGAAATTCTTGGAGTCTTCTTATCAGGAAAAGTTATATCCTGTAATTACAAAAATTGTATTGGACGGTACATTTTCCAAAAATGTTGTAAAAAATAACTTTGTTGCATGTTACTACACATTAAAAAGCGGTATTGAAAAAATCAATGAATTTGATGATAAATTCAAAGAAGATACACCTATGCTACATAAAATAGACAATGCAATAGCCAAAGTAGCTGCCGATAATGCATTTAAAAGCATTTTAATCAATATACTGATAGATATTAACGATGAAACGCAAAAACTTAAAACTGAATTGATAGAAGCAATAAAAACTCTCGGAACTATATTGAATTCTATTGTCAATCCGCCGGAAAACACCGGAAAGCAAAAAGTATTAAATAATTTAGAGCTGTTAAAAATTCCGATTATGGGCGGAAATCCTTTAATTGCATGCGATACCGCAAATTCCGAAATCAACCAATTCTTAAATATTCTGAAATTGGCAGAAGAAACTTTTTAAAAACAAACAAGTCAAAAGAAAAGCCTTGCGACCTTTCTCTTGACTATTTTTGCTTTATGTACAGTACATTTCAATCAATTGTTTCATCTTTTCGACACACGTTTGACTACCGGCCGTCAACGGCAAGCGCAGACTATTTTCACATTTACCCAAAAGCGACATCATTGTTTTTATCGGTATCGGGTTTGTTTCAACGAAAAGTTCTCTAAACATCGGGAACAATTTGTAATGCTCTTCCCTCATTGCAACAAAGTCATTCTGCAATCCGTAATTAATGAAGTTTACCATTCGTTTCGGAATAACATTAGATGCTACCGATACGCAACCGTCACCGCCGGCAGCCATAAACGGCATTGTCAGTTTATCATCGCCTGAAAACACAATGAAATTGTCAGGTGTCTCATGAATAACTTCCATCATCTGTTCTATTGAACCCGAAGCCTCTTTTACGCCTATGATATTGGGTATTTTTGTAAGTTCTACCAATGTCGGAGTTTCAAGATTAACGCCAGTTCTTCCCTTTATATTATAAATAACAATAGGCAAATCAACAGCTTCGGCAACAGCCTTGAAATGTTCGTATATTCCATGCTGAGTCGGTTTATTATAATACGGAACAATAACCAAAGCACAGGTAGCACCGGCTTGTTTTGCGTGACGAGTAATGTCAATCGCTTCATGCGTAGAATTAGAACCGGTTCCGGCCATTACTTCACAACGTCCTTTTACCTGATCTATCGTAATGGAAATAACTTTTTCATGTTCTTCATAGTTTAATGTGGGAGATTCTCCGGTAGAACCGCATGGCACAACACCGGCAACACCGGCATTGACTTGTTCTTCCACAAGTTCTCTCAATTTTACTTCATCTACTTCACCACTTTTTGTAAAGGGCGTAATTAATGCAGTATAAAGACCTCTTTTTATCATGATTCCTCCTAAAAATAGTGATTATTGAATTGCATTGAAAATTTCAGAAAAGTTATAGAATCCTTTTTTATCGACTATCCAAAAAGCTGCCGTTAATGCGCCGGCAACAAATCCCTCTCTTGAACGCGCCGTATGTCTTAATTCTATAGTATCTGCAAGTGAATCAAACATAACAATATGTGTTCCCGGAATATAACCGCCGCGAGTTGACGACACATGCAGTTCATTGTTTTCACGTTTACGGTCCAATCGTTCCGTAACAATAGAATTTTTTGCATTAAAACCAGCTTTTACCAAATCTGCAATCATGATTGCCGTACCGGAAGGACTGTCCTTTTTTTGGTTATGATGAAATTCATGCACCATCGGGTCATAACTGTCCCCTGCCAAATTACCGATTAAATTTGAAGCATACTCTATTATTTTGAAATACAAATTTACACCGAGTGAAAAATTACCCGACCAAATCAGCCCTATTTTATTTTCCGTGAGCTTTTTTACCTTATCGATTTTATCAAACCAACCTGTAGTTCCTATAACAGCATTTATTCCCAACTGTATATATGTTTCGATATTTTCCATAATAGTATCGGGGGAAGAAAAATCAATTACAACATCTGCGTTGCTAAGAGATTCGCCATTGATTTCTTTTGCCGTAACACCATCCGCATAAGGGTCGATAATGGCTGCAGGCACTAACCCTTTGATTTTCATCAAGTCCGCAATTTGTCTTCCCATTCTGCCATAACCGACCAATCCGATTTTAATCATTTTTATCCTCTGATTTTTTTAGAAGTGAATATTTAGAATCTACGTATAACACAACAAGAAATAATAAACAATAAGGCAAAATTGCTGCAAAGAAAAATAATTACGGATGCACATTGCTGAAAAATATTTGTTCAACAAAAAAAAGACAGCCGCTAAGTTGTTATATTAGCGACTGTCTTAACAATAGAATGTTCTACTGTTTGAATTGTTGTTGTGTTGTTTGTTGTTCGGGTTGGAGTTTGGTTCCAACCACAATTTTATTATCGTACATGTAAAAATTTACTTAACCAGAAAAATATTTTTTCTTCTGATTTTTTCATTTGTAAATGCAAACATGCTTAAACTTGATTTTTTTTGACAATGACACATTTTTTTAGTATAAGAATGAGCTTCTATTAGTAATAGTTTTAATCAGTAAGGAGAAAATATGGAACGTTACAATGCCAGAGGTGTAAGCGCAAAAAAAGAAGATGTTCATAATGCCATAAAAAATCTTGACGGCGGCTTGTATCCAAATGCTTTTTGTAAAGTTCTGCCTGATCATTTGGGCAATACCGATGATTATTGCTGCATAATGCACGCCGACGGAGCCGGAACAAAATCTTCACTTGCCTACTTATACTATAAAGAAACCGGAGATTTATCCGTTTTCAAAGGTATTGCAATGGATTCCATAGTAATGAATGTAGATGATCTGCTTTGTGTGGGTGCTACGGATACTTTTTTAGTATCGAGCACAATCGGGCGTAACTCCCGCACTGTAGACGGACAAGTTATAAAGACTTTAATCCAAGCCAATCAGGAAATTGCGGACATGTTTTCCGGCTTAGGTATAAATATGATTATAACGGGCGGCGAAACTGCTGATGTAGGCGATTTAGTACGGACAATCATTGTTGATACTACGGTAACAACACGCTTAAAAAAAAGCAAAATTATCGATACTTCACATATTGCACCCGGCGATGTCATTGTAGGGCTTGCATCTTTCGGACAAGCATCTTACGAAAATGAATACAATGCCGGAATGGGCTCTAACGGATTGACTTCCGCGCGTCATGATATGTTCTGTAATGATTATGCAAAAAAATACCCCGAAACATTCGATCATTCGATTCCCGAAAATTTGGTTTATTCGGGATCGTATCATCTTACAGATACAGTAGAAGGATTGCCGATGAATATCGGAAAAGCTGTATTGTCACCTACCAGAACGTATGCACCTGTTATAAAAAAGATTTTAGATGAAGTACAAAACATTCACGGAATTATTCACTGTACAGGCGGAGCACAAACTAAATGTCTCAATTTCGGAACAAATAATCTGCATTATATAAAAGACCAGCTTTTCGATACTCCGGCGCTGTTTAAACTGATTCAGAAAACTTCCGGCACATCAGCCCGTGAAATGTACAGAGTATTTAATATGGGACATAGAATGGAATTGTATATCCCCGAACATGCAGCTAAAACGATCATCGATATTGCTGACAGCTTCAATATCGATGCAAAAATTATCGGTCACGTTGAAGCCGGCGACAAAAAATCTTTAACTGTTAAAGTTCCCGAAACGGGAGAAATGATACAATATGATAATTAGGAATGCATTAAAGGTATAAAATGAACGAATTTGCAAATTTTCATATAAATGAAAAGTTAATCGAAAAATTATCCTCACGCGGAATTACATCTGCAACTCTTATTCAAAAAGAAGTAATCCCGAAAATCCTAAAAGGAAAAGATGTTATCGGACAATCTAAAACCGGCACGGGAAAAACACTTGCTTATTTACTGCCGTTATTGCATTTATCAGAATGCAAAGGCACTTCTTTAATTATTGCACCTACTAAAGAACTGGCAGCACAAATTTATGGAGAAGCTTTATTTTATGGTGAAGAAATTTTAGCTGATAAACCGATTTTATTAACACAGCTTAGGAATAATATCGATTTCTCAAAAAAATCCAATTTTATTATCGGTGTACCGGGGAGCATTCTGAAAGCAAGCGAAACCGGGAAAATCAAATTATCATCGGTGCGCAGAATTGTTTTGGATGAAGCAGATTTTTTGATTGATCTTGGCTTTATGGATGATCTGCACAAATTGTTTGAGCTTACCGTCAATCGCGAAAATGTGTTTATTTTTTCAGCGACTCTATCTGCTAAAACTAAAAATGTCATAGACCTGGCAAGCCGACAAAAAGACGCTTCCCGTGTAGACCCAAAAAATAGTTTGCCCGAAACAATATCAAATCAATTTCTACCAATAATAAACGATTCTTTTCGTGATGAAAGCCTTTTGCATATTCTGTCATGCATAAATCCGTATCTGGGAATTATTTTCACAAGGACACGTGAAGAAAGCAATCATGTTTATCAATTTCTAAAGGAAAAAGGTTTTGATTTGCTGCTTTTAAACGGAAGCCTGCAGCCCAGTCAGCGTAAAAAGACAATTACGGAATTTAAAAAAGGAAAAGTTCAGTATCTTGTAGCTACAGATTTAGCAAGCCGTGGAATCGATATAGAGAGCGTAACGCATATCGTAAACTATACACTCGCTCATAATGAACTTGATTATATTCATCGTGCGGGAAGAACCGGGCGAATGGGTGAAAGCGGAACTGTAATTTCAATCTGCAATGAGCTTGATGAAGGTTATTTGAAAAAATATTGCCACAACATCGAAGCTGCACTTATTGCAGTGAAAATTGAAGACAATCTCTTGGTAGAAGATAAGAAGTATAAAGGGACAAAACCGCGTTTTAACTTAAAAGAATTAAAAAGCATGGAAAAAATAGCTCTGGCAAAAAAGACTGTCGGAGAAAAAACAAGTAATAAGAAAAAAATAATCGATAAAAAAAATAATTTTAATAAAATAAAAAAGTCGGTTAATTCCAAACATTTTTCATCTAAAAAAATGATCAAAAAATAACAGGATAAAAATATGGAAGAATTTTTAAAATCAAGAGTCGGACTGTGTATTGTCTCATTTCTAATCGGTTTGTGTGTTGGTGTGATTTTTCTTTTTATATCAAAAATTCGCAATGCATTTGCCAAACGAAATTTCAAGATAGAAATTAAAAATTTAAAAAGTAAAATCGATGATTTGAACCAAATTATCGTAGATTCAGGCATTTCTTATTCGTCACAACTTGATGAATTAAAGAAAAAGAATGATACCATGAAAAAAACAATCAATATTTTGGACAGAAAACCGAATCGCAAAGAACTGAAAACGCTTTATCTCTATGACAAAGCCATTCACATCATGTACGGCAAAGTTCCCGGTTTTTCACCGATGTGGGAAGATGCGCTTAAAGATGCAGAAAAAGAATTGGAAAAAAATGAGTCGGGGAAAAAGAGGCTTTTCGAGAAAATATTTCATCCGTCGCTTGTCAATCCCCCAATTTCAGCAAAAGATGATAATCAAAGCGATAATTAGCTATCAATTAAGAACTCATATCGACACCGAATTTCTCAAGCAAGCCTTCAAGCTCATCCATAGAAAAATATTCAATCTGAATTTTACCTTTTTGAGAATTACCGTTGATCGCAACTTTTGCCTGAAGTTTTGACGCAACTTTTTCTTCTGCAATTTTTATTTCTATATCTTGATGATGTTGTTCTTTTGCCGTGTTTTTCTTTTCTTTCTGTTTAGAAGACCAACTTTTTGCTGCTTTTTCGGCTTCACGAACAGACAAATTATTGTCAATAATATATTTTGCAAATGATACATGTTCGTTTTTATCTTCAACAGACAAAATAGTTCTTGCATGTCCCGGAGTCAAATTTCCGTCTATCAGCCAATGCTGAATTTCCGGATCCAAGTTGAGAAGGCGCAGCGAATTTGTAATATACGCCCTGCTTTTCCCTAAACTTTCGGCAACTTGTTCATGAGTTTCTCCATACGTTTCTATCAAACTCTGATACGCAATGGCTTCTTCCACAGGGTTTAAATCTTCACGATGAATATTTTCGGATATTGCCATTTCAAACTGCTGACGTTTGGATAAATCCATAATACTGACCGGAACTTCGTCCAAATCAAGTAATTTACATGCTCTGTAACGGCGTTCACCGGCGATGATTCCGTAGTTGCCGTCATTTGTCCGGCGCAG
>JAFLVQ010000011.1 GCA_022508205.1 Spirochaetales bacterium | reverse complement strand
GCGGCTTTTGGAAATAAAAATCAAAAGAATTTCCCGTTATGATATGAACAAAAACAGAAAGACAATTGACGACATTGTCAAAGCTCTTGAAAAAGTTCGCTACAACATTGCTCATTTAAAACCGTATGCAATTGGTTATCTGAAAGAAATTGATAAAAAATACAGCCGAAATTTTCCGAGAAAGACCGAAATTTCCGTGATAAAAGTAGTTGATACATCGGAAATAAAGCTACCGGAATTAAAAGTTTACTTTAATCTTGAAACCGGTTTTGTGGGTACCGACGTAAAGAGTGAAACTCCGCCGCTGCTTTTAAAACCGAAAGATAAAATAATCGTATTCAATAAACGCGCAGTATTCAAAGTTATACCCATAGAAGGAAAAATGTTTATCGATACAGATGTTTTTTATATAAATGTTTTTGATGCACAGCGTACTTATACGTTGATTTATACAGACATTGGCAGCAATATAACGTTTATTAAGCGATTTAAAATCAATTCGTTTATGCAGAATAAAGAGTATTCTTTCATTAAAGCGGAAAATGCGAAGATTAATTATTTTTCTGTTTTACCGGAAGAACGATTGAAATTTTATTTTGTGAAGAAACCAAAGCAGAAAATTAATGAGGAAGTTGTCGATACTAAAATTCTTGATGTAAAAAATTACAGTTCATTGGGAGTAAGAGTCGGAGCTGGGAAAGAAGTGGAAAAAATTGTTCGTTTGGAAAAAAAGGAAATATCAAAATCTTAAAATAAACCGAAATCTTGGATTTAAAGATTTGTTTTATTGCTTCTCAGTTCGATAATAATAAAATGCAGCGATTTTTTATTTTTACAGTGTTACTTTTTACATACAGTCTTTTTTCGCAGGAAAGTTTCATTTTTGAACAATACAACACTCCGTTTGTATTCGATCTCGAATTTCAGAGTTATGGAAAGAAAGTTCTCCTTACATGGAAAAATCCCGATAATTTTCATGACAATCTGATTATTTACCGCAGCGACAGTTACATTTCAAACTTGCAAAATGCGAAAAGAATCGCGAGATTGACTAATGGCGAAAATAAGTTCATCGATAATATTGAATCGGGAAATTATTATTATGCCGTTTTGATAGAAGATAGGCTCGAAATCAATAAAATTTATATGCTGTTTGTTCCATATAGAAACATTACCGTAAAACCCGTTGTTTTGACTGAAGAAAATAATATAAAACTGACTTCGATAAAGGCATACCCTGATCGCAATATTAACTTGCAATGGGATTTTATTGCATATGACTCAGATGAAACCAACAGACTGGTTTATATTTTTCGCAGTATTGCTCCGATTGAAAATGAGGAAGCATTTGAAAACGCCGTATTTGCGTTGAAAACAAATTTGCGTGACAGAAATGCAGTCGATACGTTAAGTGAAAATATTCCGTATTATTATTATATCTGGATAGAAGGCAGTGTCCCGGTTTTCCTGCCGGATGTAACTTATACAACAAAAGCCTATTGTGCAAATGCCGAAAGAAAATTTCTGCATCAAAAAGAAGAACTTAAATTTACTCCGTTGCCGCTTTTGGTGTTCCGCAAAGACCCGCTTACCGGAAAAAAACTTAACAGAAGCGAACTTGAAAATATCCAAAATAAGGATAATAAATTGTCTGATTTCAGAAATGATATGCAGAAAAAATGGACCTCCAATCAGAAAAAAATTGACAAGGAATATCATGATAATTGTGACAAGATGCTTCCTTTCAGTTTTTTGAAAGACGAGGAAATTTATGTTCCGCCGTTTTATAAAGATAAATATGAAAATATACAAACGTTTCTTCTCAGTAAAGATTACAAAACTGCCAAAACGGAACTGGAAAATTTATTGTCGGACGGGTTGCCGAAACAATTTTACGAGCGCGTAAACTACTACTTAGGAATGATAAATTACTGTTTAGGCGATTTTTACAACAGCTATTTGTATTTGAACAGTACATCGGGAGACATTAACAAAACAGCACTTCCTTACCTGCGGTCTTTGTCCGATAAAATTTACGAAGCATTAAAATAATGCAAACTTTCGCTTTTCAAAAAATAAAAAATATGATTATAAAAAGCACAAATTGGCTGATTTCACTAATTATGGGGTAAATTATGTTGATGTTACTGTTGGCATTGTTGATAATAATCGGAACTTTTTCCACTAAAATTGCGACGAAATCGGGCATTCCGGTACTGCTGATATTCCTTTTGATAGGTGTGATTTTCGGTGATGGGTTTCTGCGTTTAATCAATTTCGATGATGCAAAGTTAGCAGGGCAAATAGCAAATATCGCATTAATTTTCGTATTGTTTGAAAGCGGTTTTCAAACAAAGCAGGATGAATTGCATGCTTATTGCGGACCGTCGATGACGCTTGCTACTTTGGGAATCGCGGTAACAGCCGGAGTGCTCGGCGGACTTATTTACCTTATAATACAGCCCGGTAACATTTTTTATTCATTGATGATAGGTACGATTATTTCGTCTACCGACGCTTCCGCCGTAATGATGATATTCAGAAAAAATTCGATAAAGCGGCGCGTTTCTTCTACATTGGAAGTCGAATCTGCTGCCAATGACCCTGCTGCGATTTTACTTACTATGTTGATGATTCAGCTTGTTTCGGGGCAGGACGGCGGCAATATAGGCATTTTTATACTCAGATTGGTATGGCAGTTACTTGGTGGGTTGATGGTCGGTTTTGTTTTCGGGAAAATTGCCTGCATTTTGTTCGATAAGTTGAAGTCGGAAAACAGAGGCTACTATTATGTATTGATAATCGGAGTTTCGATTTTTATTTATTCTTTTGCCGACCTGATACATGCAAACGGCGTTATAGCGGTATTTTTTGCCGGTTATAGAGTAGGTAATACATCTTTTACTTATAAAAAAGGAATAAGTTCTTTTCTCGACGGGCTTTCAACTCTTTCCAACATGACGATATTCCTTATGCTGGGACTTTTGGTCTCGCCGAAAGAGTTGGGCGAGGTGTGGAAAGACGGCATACTGGTTGCGATTTTGATGATGTTTATCGCTCGTCCCGTCGCAGTGTTTTTATGTACGGCACCGTTTAAGTTTCAGTTCAGAGAAAAACTCCTTCTTTCATGGGGAGGAATCAAAGGTGCCGTTCCGATTGTACTTTCGACATACCCTATGATTTACGGTTTGGACGAACACCGAAAAGTGTTCAATATAGTTTTCTTTGCTGTTGTGCTTTCGTGTGTTTTGCAGGGAACTACCATTACAACGCTTGCCAAATGGCTGAAACTTCTTGTACCACCGGTTCCGCATTCCAAATATTCGCTTGAATTATTGACGACAAGTAAAATAGATATGGATATGTTTGAAATGCTGATAGAAGAAAATGCGGAATGTTGCAATAAAAAAATTATGGATTTGCATCTTCCCGACGGTGTGCTTATAACTTCGATTGTAAGAAATGATAGACTCATTTCGCCGAAAGGGAATACCGAAATTCAAATGAATGACATTCTCTTTGTTTTGGCACCGGATGCTCAAAAGAAAAATGTTTTAAGTATATTCAGTCGAAAATTAACGTAACGATTTTGTGTGAGGAATAGTAACGTTTTTTCAGAGCATGGTTAAGTGTCTTGATTATGCGCTGATAGCATATAATTTTGTGAGAGTAAATAACAGCGATGACCTTTTGAAAGAATAAGACAGCAGGACTGAAAATCGATCTTACTGTCTTATTTTTATAGGGACAAATTATAAATGATGAAATGATTATTTTTTTGCTGAAAGCCTTTTCAATTTATTTACGGTAACTTTTGTGACATCTTTATCGGTAGATTTTCTGATAAGCATTCCTTTTTCGATTACTGCTTTCTTGAATTTTACATTAACAGGATCTATCATTATCTTTGCTATTCCGTTATTGATTTCAAATACAATTGCTTTTGCGGTAAGAGTTTCTTCTTGACCTATCGGTTGGAGTGTGTAAGGATCGATAATTTCTTCACCTAACTTAAAAATGTCGATAACATTACCTTCTTGATAATTTAAATTAGGCACCATTATAACGCCGTTTTTTGAAACACTTAAGACAAGTGACGGATAAAGTTTGTCTATTATTTTGGCGACTACTTCATTTGAAAGTTTTTCGGTAGCAACCGCAATTAAATCGGTTATTTTTCCGCTTCCGCCGGTCGCATTTTTGTCTTCCATGCTGCTATGTATAAAAACCGATGTATTACCGTTAATTTTGTCACGCAATGTTTCCGAAATAACGATTCTACCAGTTGATACATCGATAAATTTTACTTCAAGTCCCAATGTTACAACTTCCGTGAACGTGTCTACACCCATTACACTCACTTTTTGGTTCTTTTTTGCAAAATCAACAACCTTTGAGATCAAAAGAAAATCTAAGTCTTGAAGTGATGCCAATGATTGATTCTGCATCATCGATTCTTCCGATAGTTTATTGATTTCTTCGGTACTTCTTGCCACAACGCGAAATCGATTAGAATTGACTAATGCACTTGATAGATATGATTGAATTTTTTGAGCTGCGGAACGGGCTTCGTAATCTATAATAGAAGTTGTAACTTCTCCGAACCCGATTACGGCTTTTTCTTCCTGTGCAAAAATACAAAATGTTGCCGCAAATAAAAATATTAGATTAACTAAAAAAATGTTTTTCATGTTTTCTCCTTAATATCCGAATCTTCTTCTTAAAGATTTGTTTTTTTCACTCTTTTCAATATCTTCGTATTCTTTTTCTTCAGACGGTGTGGCTTTTAAGCAGGAATAGCCGACTGCCACATCATCTGCACTGCCATTTATAATTTCTCCGATAGCAAAGTCAGATGATACTGTGCGTATTTTGATTCTTGCAATTTCATCGAATCCAATGTTCAAATTGTCTTCAAACTCGTCACTCGGAAAAATTTTATAAACTTGCTTCGTCTCAACAAAACCATTGCCATAATTGATTTTCACTTTCGTTCCGCTGACAGCCGATACTTGCACCGGAACAATGGCATTTGCGATGAGGAATGCAGATTGAAGGCTTGCTTTTCGCATTACATTTACAATGAAATTTTCATTTATAGTTTCAGATTGATATGAATTACCTTTTGTCAATACCGAACTTACATCATTTACTTCTACAAAATCAGCCAGTACGACTTGACCTGTATGAACATCGGTAAGCCTGAAATCAACAGTGAATTCAATAATTTTTTGTATTTGTTCAAAATTTTTGATTCTAATCGGTTTTTCCGTAAAACCACATTTTGTAATTGTTCCCATCAGAATAAAATCGATACCTGATATTTTCCCCGAAACCGCTGCTTGTTCTTTATCTATGATTCCGTCGATTCCCAATCCTTGCTCTTCGAGAATTGCGTCAAGTCGTGTTCTTTCGATTACATCAAATCGGCGTGTTTTTACCAGTGCAGTTTGAAGCATATCGATAAATACATCCAAGTTGAATAATTTTATTTCTGTGTATCTGTTTTCGTGATGATATTTTGCCTTTTGAATAGCTATTGCTTTATTTTCAAAATTTGCAAAACCTATTTTTATTTTTTCTTCTTCCTCAGTATCTTGAGCAAAGGCAAAAACAAAAGAGCAAAAAATTGATAAACAAAAAAGTATTTTTTTCATTTTCTCTCCAATAGTGACATCGTAAATTAACAAAAAGTAAAGATTCAAAGGAACCTCTACTTTTTGTTAATTTTTATCGCAGGATTAGTTGGCTTTAGTAAATTTAAGCCAATCGCCATCAAACTTCAATTCAACGGAATCGCAACCTAAATTTCGATATTCGATTTTCTTATTAACGCCGTCTTCATCAATTACAATTGTATGATCGAGTACTAATTTGACTGTGTGTTCTTTCACTTTTACTCCATTTACTTCAACTATCATTTTGTCGTCGCTTGTAAATTCATAGGAGCCTTTTGCGCCAGAATAATCACGTTCCCACTTTCCGATCAATCCGCATTCAACACCTGCAGCTGTACAGCCGCTCAAAAACATTGTTGCCGCAATGCCAAGCACTGCAAAAATACTGAAAATTCTTTTTGTCATATTACATGACCTCCTCATTGTTAAAAGTTGTCAATTTGTAAAAAAAAAAAAAAAACTGTCAAGTGTTATTTTGATATATAAATTCAACGGTCATTCAATCTGTTTTATGTTACATTGCCGCCAGTTGAAAAAGATTGCTGAGGAGATGATTATGCAAAATGAAATATTTCTTATAAAAATTTCGGGAGAAGATAAACCGGGACTTACATCGGCGATTACTTCGATTCTCGCGGAAAATAATATAAATATTCTCGATATGGGGCAGGCTGTTATTCACAATACACTGTCTCTTGGAATACTTGCCGAGTTTCCGGCGGAAGATAAATCCAATCACTCGGTACTGAAAGATTTGTTATTCAAAGCATATACGCTGCAGATTCACATCGATTTTGAGATTATTACACCGGAAAGTTACTCGCAATGGGTAAGTCTGCAGGGGAAAGACAGATACATAATTACACTGCTTGCAGAGAAAATTACGGCACGTCAAATTGCGCAAATAACAAAGGTTATTTACGAACAAGAGTTGAATATCGACCTTATAACACGTTTATCGGGGCGAGTTCCGCTGTCTGATGCCGGGAATCATCAGCATACAAGGTCATGTATTGAACTTTCGGTGCGTGGAAAACCTTCCGACATTCAACAGGTTACTGCCGGATTTCTTGAAATTTCGCAAAATTACGGGCTTGATATTGCCTTTCAAAAGGATGATATTTTCCGTCGCAACCGCAGACTTGTTTGTTTTGACATGGATTCTACTCTTATTCAGACGGAAGTAATTGTTGAACTTGCGCGAAAACACGGGGTTGGTGATAAAGTTCATGAAATTACAGAGTCGGCAATGCGCGGAGAAATTGATTTTAAGGAAAGTTTTCGCCGCCGTGTTGCGCTATTGGAAGGACTGAGCGAAAGTGTAATGCAGGATATTGCCGATAATTTGCCGATTACCGACGGAGCAGACCGTCTTATTGCCCAACTTAAGGCATTGGGATATAAAATAGCGATTATTTCCGGCGGTTTTACATATTTCGGTATGGCGCTGCGAAAACGATTTGGGCTTGACTATGTGTTTGCAAATGAATTGGAGATAAAAGACGGAAAACTTACGGGGAAACATCTCGGTGAAATTATTGACGGAGAAAGAAAAGCTTTTTTGCTGAAGGAGCTTGCAAAGAAAGAAAACATTCAGCTTGAACAAGTCATTGCCGTCGGTGACGGTGCGAATGATTTACCAATGCTGAAACTTGCCGGATTGGGAATAGCATTTCACGCAAAACCAATAGTTAAAAAAAGTGCATCACATTCTATTTCAACCGTTGGATTGGATGGCATTCTTTACTTACTCGGATTGAGAGACAGAGACGTTAATTTTTAATTTAATTTTTTAATTGCTTCTTCAAAATTGCGTTGTTTTTCATGTTTTGCCGCCTGTACGGTAACATTGTGATAACGGCTCGGAATCCCTTGCTCTTCACGCTCTTTATGACTTTTCAATTGAAAATCAACCATTCGATGAAAAATATTCATAAGCGGCTCAAAAGATACTGAATCATCTTCCAATCCGTTTTGTTTAAATTCGGTAAGCAGATAGTAGCATGATTCTATTGTAGAAAGGTAATCGGCGGCAGGCTGCCTTTTAAAATAAAATTTTGAATGATACCCGGATGATGGAAGAAAGGAAATTTTAGGCAGCATTTGTAGATTTTTGCTTAATTTCATCATTTTTTTTGCAATGAGCCAAGTTGCATCTACGACAATTACCAAAAGTTTTTTATGTTTCGCTTCAGTTTTCAGGATTTCGGACTCGGCAGTCAATGCATTTTTGTCGGGATAAAGCAAAATAGGGAAGAATTGAGAATCTGTCAGAAGAGTATTAAGTCGTTTATTGTCTGTAAAGTCTATTCCTATAATAATTTCCGAATTAGGCAGTGACAAACTTGCAAGCCGTCCGGTCCCTGTTTTTTGTTTATACGCTTCTTTGGGGTGCATTAGAAACAGTAGTTTGGATTTTGTAGATATAGGAACAATATATTTGCAGTAGCATGATTTTATAGGCCTGAAACAGTTGTAACATCTTGTACTCATTGTTGTTTCTCCGGATTTGGAATCGCAACTATTGTTGATTCTTTTGTGTTTTTTTAATAATTCGGTTGTTTGGGTATCAGTATAATAATTGACAAGCAGGTTAGATCGTTTTTGGTTATTCAAAGAGAACCGGTAGCTTTTTTATTGTAAAAATGTATGCATCGTAATTCCAAATGGTGCGGGTGTTTGATGTTTTACTGCACAAAAAAGGGAACGGCATCTTTATCAGAAAATTGTAACTCTTAGAGGATTAACTGTTTTTCCCCCTTGCTGAACTTCATAATGCAGGTGAGTACCTGTTGAACGTCCGGTGTTACCCATTCTGCCGATAATAGCACCGCTGTTTACCCATGCACCGTCTTTTACTTGAATTTTGTCCAAGTGACCATACAAAGTAATATATCCACCCGGGTGCTTGATTCTTATCATATTACCGTAAACCCATGACCAGCCGCAGTAAATAACAGTTCCGGCAGCTGCGGAGTATATATTTCCGCCGTTTCTGTTTGCAATATCGACGCCGCTGTGAAAGTTGTTTGTTCCGGTCCACGGGTCTTTTCTGTAGCCATACATTGATGTGAATCTTCCGTAAGCCGGACGGCGAAAGTACTCGCCTAAAAGTATTGAACGAGTGAGAGAATCGAATTTTACACCGGGAATAAAAAGTTTCATTGATTCGGTATTGTCATTTGAAAGATTGTTAATCTTGCAAAGTTCTTCTTTTTCAAAATTATATTTTTGTGCAATTTCTTCCAATTCATCCTTATCTTTTACATTTACGAGTATTCCGTCCTGATTTGGAATTTGAAGCTTCAGCCCTGCACGAACAACGGAAGCGCATGAAATATTATTGATATTTACGAGAGTTACCTCGTCCATACCAAAACGTCTTGCAATTGAATGAATTGATTCTCCGGATTTTATATAATAATCGAAATAAGTTACAGGCGCTGTTACTGCATCCGGCTTGTAAGCACCTCCGAGTCCGCTGTCTTTATAGCGTGAGGAATATTCAAGAGTTTTCTTTAATGTTCTTTTGGATAAAAGCAAGTCGGAAGAAGTGTTTTTTGACAATGAAAACAACGCTACCGCAAAGCCGCAAAAAACAACTCCAAGCATTGATATTAAAAAATATTCCCATTTCTCTATAACTGTAGACTCTTTTTTATCAGAAGATAGTTTTTGTTCTTTATGTTGCACTCTCTTTCTCCATTAAAAAGCTTAAAGGATTTTCCCGTTTATTATTCTTTAATACTTCAAAGTGTAAATGCGGACCGGTGCTTCTTCCGGTGGTTCCGACTGCACCAATAATACTTCCTCGTTTTATATTTTCCCCTTTTTTTACATTAATCTCATTCAAATGTCCATACATTGTTACAATATTATTTTCGTGCTTTATCAGAATAAAATTACCATAAACATTTGACCAGCCGGTAAATGCTACGGTTCCGTCATACGGAGCTTTTACCGATGTATTCATTGCACCTCTAATATCCAATCCTGTATGAAAATCTTTCACGCCGGTGAAGGGGTCGCTTCTTTGTCCATACGAAGAAGTTATCGCACCTTTTATCGGCCAAGAAAAAATATTTGATGTTACTGTATTTTTTCTTGCGGCATTACTTGTATTTTGCACAACGGGAGCGGCTTGTTTAGGTTTTATCTGATAAAATTTTTCACGCTCGTATTTTGTCATTCCCGAATCGGGAATAAATAATTTCATTCCCGTTTTTATATTTATATCGGACAAATTATTGCAATCTACAATTTTTTTCCAAGATACTCCGTAACGTTCCGAAATTTTGTAAATGGAGTCGTTTGCCTTTACTTGAATCAGTCTGCCGTCTTGATTTGGGATTGTTACAATATCGCCGGTTTTTAAATCCGACGGACGTTTCAATCCGTTTACAAGAATTATTGTATCCTCAGTCAGTTTGTATCTGGACGCTAATTTTTTCAGCGATTCATTATTTAAAACACGTTGTTTCGTAAATACGATAGGGCGTGTTATTTTGGCTTCAAGGTTTTCTTTGTCTGCATTATCTTTTTTTTCGCTTTTGTATAATGTTGCCAGATCTTCTAAAAGCAGATTATTTGAATCCGTGTCATACGGAATTGCAAAATTATCCGAAGTATCTCTTGGTTCTGCAATTGCAGCTTTTGATATGGAAATAGTGATGAAAAATAATAAACCGGCAAAAAACAGTATTATTGCTCCGTAATATGCGTATGCGGACACAGTGGATTTTTTTACATTTGAGTGACTGTTGAAATTATTTTTTTTATGCCGTTTGCTGCCGTTTCTTTTTGTCGTGAATTTTGTTTGAAGCGGATATTCCCAACATATATTTGAATAAACATTGTTGTTCTTATACATAACCAACGCATTCCTTGTCGTTTTGGATGTTGTCTACTTTTTCGTCAATGGAAAGTTAAAAATTGAATACGCACAGGTTAATTTTTAAAGCTGCGAACTGATTTTAATTTCATATTGGAACAGAAAATTCCGCCGCATCGGAAAAATATCCGCAAGAGGAGAGCAGCGGACTCCGATGAAGGCGAAATCAATTTAATATATAACAATATTGTTGACAGTTTTTTTTTTTTTTTTACAACTCCATAAATTTTAATTTTATGGAGGTCATTATCATGACAAAAAATTTTTTAGTATTCTGGCAGTGCTCGGCATTGCCGCAACAATGTTTTTGAGCAGCTGTACGGCTGCCGGTGTGGAATGTGGTTTGATAGGCAAATGGGAAGGTTCTTACACATTACTGGGGGTAACGGCCGAATGTACTATTGAAATCACAAACGATGATAAATTTATAACGGAAGTAAAGGTGAAAGGTGAAAGTACTAAAACCGAAGCTACAATCGAATCTGTAAGTGACCATGTGATTAAAACAGATAAGGGAGACACAAAATACCAAAATCTTACTGCTGATTCCGTTGAATTTTCAATGATTGATGGTTGGATTAAATTTTCCAAAGTCAATTAATCCGCATCGTAAATCGTAATTAAAAAGTGCCGAAAAAATTCGGCACTTTTTTTGTTTGAAATTGTTTTTCATCTGAGGGACAGACCTCGATTCTGATTTGGAATACAGGCTGTTCCCGTGAAATTGCTTTTTAAACTACCGCAGCGTTTTAATCTTGAATCATAAATGCTCATTCAGTTCGCCGGCAAGAAAGAATTCGTCGCTGCCATTTATTGTCAGTATATTCATTGCTTTCATGAGAATCAGTGCCTTTTCGACAGAATCACGGAAGTCGGCATTCTTAAAAGTAGGCCAAAGATTCGCCGATACCGGACGGTTTAAATATTCGCCGAAAATCGATACTATTTGCTGTATCGTTTTACCGGGATTTTTCTTCAGATAAAGTTCTATCAGCGGACAAATCGTGTTTATTAACAAAAACTGCGGGTTTTCAGTAAATTTTTCGATTTTTCTGTGCAATGCAGCAAAAACTTTATCGGAATTTTCAAATGGACTGCCGTGTCCCGGAAATATTTTTTTGTATTTTTTAGCTTTTAGCTTTCCATAAGAATCTCTTAACTGCCCTAAACTGAACGGTAAATCATTGTAATAATCTACCTGCGGAATTATATTCTGATAGAGCGTATCACCGGAAAATAATAGCTCCTCTTCTTCACATGCTATCGATACAGAATCGGCCGTATGTCCTGGAGTTTCTATGATTTTGAAAGTTCTGCTTCCTAATTTCAGTTCTTCCGTATCGGTTACTTCTATATGAATGGGATAGCATTCAGCCGCATCTTCAATATCTTCATAAAGAGCGTACGATTTTTTCTTTTTTATATACGGCTTGGTTTTTTTGCTGTTTATAATTTGAGCATCGGAAAAATAATTTAGAAATTCGATATTTCCGCCGACGTGGTCCGGGTGAGAGTGGGTATTTATTATGTACTTTACGTCATTTTTTGCAATACCGAATTCTTTTAAACAGTTTAAATTTTCGGCTGCTTGATGCGGATGCCCGGTATCAATAATAATTGCGTCTTTTTGCTGTATAAAATAAATATTGCTGCTTTTATTTCCGGGCAGTAAAAAAAATCCGCTGCCGCAATCTTTTAACATTAATGCCTCTTTGCAAGATTGATTTAATGAATGCCTTATAAAGGCTGCCATAATTTCCAGTACCATTGGAGAAAAAGTTCCAAGTTTTTATCGAAAAAGTTTTCAATTAACAGTGCAGTTTCTTTTCCTATGTAGCGGTAATGCCACGGTTCATAACTGTAACCTGTGAAATATTCCATTCCTTTGGGAAAAGACATAATAAAGCCGTATTTATACGCATTATTTGCAAGCCATTTTCCTTCCCGATGTTTTTCAAATGATTCATCCAGCAAATTGAAATCTATTGCGGTTCCCAATTGATGCTGTGATGTTCCCGGACGTGCGCTGATTCGCTGCGCTTCCGTTAAGCCGAATTCTTTGACCCAGTGCATAAAAACAGTTTGCTGAGTATTGTATGACCTGAATGCGGATATTACCTGCAGATTGCAGTTTTCCTCTTTTGCGGCGTTTGCCATGTCGATAAGTGCATTCAGCGTGTTCCTGCGAATTTGTATTCCCTGTTTGGGCGATAAGCCTTTTCCGTCAAGGTATTCCATATCTTCGGGAGCGTATTTTTCGCCTAAGCTGTGTTTCTTATTAGGCAGCAAAAGAAGTTCAGGATCGATAAAACATTTTTCCAATAAGCTGAAAAATTGCTCCTTGTTTTTATTGGTAATTTTGCACTCGGGTGGAAGTGTCTGCAATATAAGCTGCTTGAAAAAGTCGTTTTTGTCATATTTTTTGAACAAATCTTTTAAAATGTCGCTTTTGAATAAAGAAGCGAAGTAATCACAGTCAAGTTTTTCGAGAAGTTCAAATGGAATAGTTATCATCGAAATGCCGTATTGTTTTTCCAACCACAACGATAATGTTCCGTCGATTTGAACTTCCGGAAAATAATTTTCAATCATGTTTTTTTGCAGTTGCAAAATGCAGTTTTGATTCAGCGGCGAGTAATTTCCGATGTACACATTCTCGATATTTTTTCTGATAAGAAAAACAATTGTTTTGTCATTTGAAAGAGATGAAGCGTTTTCCTGAAAAAAATCAATCAAACTGCTTGCTTTTTTTGATGTTCCGGCAGATGTGCCGCAATTTATTTTTTTTGTGTAATAAAAAATCGATTCTGTATGATTTTCGGGAAAGTTGCGCAGCCAGCATTCGTCGGATTGTTCATGTGGCAAAAAAACGGTAATTACTTTATTGCTCGGTATTACTTTCTCGATTTTATCCGCAATTGATTTTTGAATGGAATTTTTTGCTTCATCATCGAAATTATCCGCAAACAAAAAGAGCAGATTATTTTTACCTTTTCCGAAAATACTGAAATCAATATTATCCGAGTTTTGAATACTTTCCTGCAATGAAAATAATGCAAGCGGAAATAACGACGAAATGAACAAGATAAATAGCTTTTTCATTGTAGCTGATTAATTATCAAATAATCTTTATCTTGGCACAAAGAAACGGAAAAATAGCTGTCTCCGTTTTTCCAAAGTTCGATATTTTTTATGATTCCGTCAATCCAATACTCATTTTCTCCAGTAACCCGTTCGCCGTCACTCTTCCAAAGCGCAACGCCGCTTCTGATAAAAAGATGATTGTAGCCTGTCGAAACCGTCATGTCTTCTTCTGTTTTATAATTAAAACCGGCAGCATAATAATTATCGATTGTTTTTACATCGGAAACAAATGATAAGCTGCTGACAGATATTTCCCTTTTCTCATATAGTGTGGGTGTTTTGTTCTCATCAATAGTGAAAATACCGATTTTTCCATAAGACGAACAGTATAACTTATCATCGAAAATATTCATACTGACAGGGTAGTGATTGCCGATGACATCATTAACGATACTCTCTTTTATTCGATACGAGATGCTTTTTTTGGTTAAATCATAACTGTAGACATGAACTCCGAAATTATTTTCTCTTGAAGATAAATATATGTTGCCATTGTGTTCCTGCACAAGATAAGGGCTCATAGTTTCCGTAGTTGCGGCAGATATAGAGTTTTCTGTTTTACTCACATAAGAATAATCGTCTTTTATCGGAATTATAAACAATCGCTTATTGCCGCTGACGAAAAGAGTTTCATCGTTTGCGTAAATTTGACGCGCTATATTTCCCGTGCTTTTTTCCGCATCGGTTGAGGCATCCGTCGTCGCATCGTCACTTTCCCAATAGGAATCAAGAGTATCCAAAGGAATTGCATTCAATACACTTTTGGCGGCTGTATCGAAGTTTAAAATGTAGTACATTCCGTCAATATCGCTGTTGTTCGAAGACACGCACACTACGATATACAATGAAGAACCGCTTGGCGATAGTGAAAAACTTATCGGAGTAAGTGAGTAATCCAACTCGGCTAATTTGATGCCTTTCGGTCTTGCGGTATTATTCGGCGGGAGTTTTAACTCACACTTTTCGCTGTCTGTTACTGTTCTTGAGCTTTTAGGCGAGTTACTCGATAATGTGCCGGATTTTCCTGCCTCTTTTAAATCGTTATTGAACAATGATGAATAATTATCTAAATCGATACAATACATGTATGATTTTTTATCCAAAACATACAGCATGTTATCTTTTTTCTGACTTTGAATCGGAAATGACAAGCCGTAAATTACGTTATAAGGAGCTATATCAACTTCGTCATCTCTGGGCAGACTGTTGCATGCAGAAAGTAAAACAGAAAGGGCAGTAAAAAAAACAAGTACATAATGTAAGCGCATAAAAACTCCGCATAACCCGTAAAGGCTGTATATTCAAAAATATCAGTGACTTATACCAAAAAAAATTATTTTTTCAAATAAAACGAAATGAGAAAACAAATAATTTTATGACTTATTTTATTTCCGAAATCTGTTGACTTTTTTCCCGTAAAACGATTTTCGGTACTTTGTTTGGGATTCGCGAAAAGAGTTTTGCTTCGCCGTTTGTTTTGATTTCACTTTTCTTCGGACGGTATAATTCTTTTGAGCAGCTTTAAATATTTTATCATCATCGAGTACATTTCCGTCATTGAAGAAATAAAATCTTTTGTGCCGGAACCTCTTATACTCCTGATATTTGAAATTTTTTTAGGAGGCTGGGATTTGCAGTCGTTTAAAATTTCTTCCATTTTACTTGCAAAACCGTGAACACATGAGAAACAATGGCGCAAATGCATATTAACGACTAAATTTATTTCGGCAGTAATCATTTTCATTTTTTTCTCTGTTACTGCAGTTGTCGATGTTGACAGCAGACTTTCCAAAGTAGCCAAAGAATTTTCTGTATTAGTAGTGATTTCTTTTTCGGTTGTCAAATTTTCTTCTTTCAGTTCATTCATTTTGAAGTATGTATCAGAAAAATCCCGCTGGAATTCTTTATCAATAAATAAGCCGTTTACCAAAAAAATGTTTATTTGTTCCCGATATGTCTCGTCGTAAATTTTTATGAACGTTTTTGTTACGTTTAAAGCCTGCATCCCGCGCAATTCCAAGTTATGCTCATCCAAACTGACGATTAATTCATCTGTATAATCCTGAATCCGTTCCAATTTAGTATTTTTGAAAAGGCTTGATATTTCGTTTTGAATTGACTCTTTATTGAAAATATTCAGCGCATCTTCTTTTGTTTTAGCGAATACATTTCCCATTTCCTTTCTGTAAACATCAAGGATTACTATATGCTCCGCAGATACTTTTATTTTCAGGTATGGATTGCTGTCGATATATCGAATCATGCAGAGAATAATTTCTACTGATAAATCACTTTGAAGCAGTTTAAAAATTGTATTTATCGAACTTTTCATTTTTCCTGCAATATTTTTAACATTTTCATCACTGTATCTGCCTATTAATTTTTCAATGCTGTTATTGGAATTTTCCGGAACTCGTTTCAGAGCAGCTGTAATATAGTAAAAATCTTTTAAGTTATCGCATATTCTTGCGGCATCGCAATTTTTTAATGCGGGAACCTGAGGAATATTTGGATTGAAACTTAGATCCATTTTGATGAATAAAGATTCAAAGTCAAAAGTTACGAGGTGATACAAATGATAGAAAAATATATATTCGGTTTCGACGTCAGGCATATTTTCATGATCATAATTTTTTTTGAAATCCGCAAAATCATGTTCTATTAGCTCCAATGTTTTTTGAGGATTGCTTGATTCACAAAGTCTTTTTGCAATTAATTTTTTTTCAAAATTATCTTTTTTCTTCCTCGATTCCTCCGGTAAAAAACTGTCAACATAAAAATGCAGGAATAATTTTCTGCGTGCTTCATCTTTATTGAACAACGTTTTATCAAAGAAATCTTTAAGGGGCAAAGTTTGTTCGTACAATGAAAACATTTTATTTGCAAAAGGCTGCAATAGTACTTTGTCTTTGGATATATATTTGCACTTTTTGTCAGCGAGTTTTTTCAAAATCAATTTTAAATCTTTGTTTTTTGAAACATCTTCGTTATTTTTGTTGAATAGGGCGAGAATGTAGTTGAATAAGTTGAACAAAATAAACCTCTTGTAATGAAAATAATTATTTTATGTATCTTTTCAGATACTCTATTTTTATTGCCGCCTGTTTCATGTATACATATTTTAATGCCCGAAACGCGTTTTATTTGATTTTAAGCCTAATTTTACTCCTTTTTTTACTGAGGCATTGGCAATGCTCATTAGTGACTGAAAAGGAGAAAAATATGGTTAATAATGTAATCGGAACTTTTAACAAAAAAATTGAAATGCACAATTTATCGCAGCGGCACGGACTCATCACTTCATGTCTGCCTATGATGCACGCTTTGTCGATAAAAATTGCACGGAAAACAGGTTATCCGCGCGAAGATTTATTTCAAGAAAGTGTTTTGGGTTTACTGCGGGCATTGGAATTTTACAAAGGAAAAAACGGAGCTAAATTCAGTACGTATGCTTATTTTTGGGCAATGTCATTCATCTCGAATTATATTGACAGAGAAGAAAAAAATGCCAATTGTGTTTGTCATGAAAATACGGGAAAAACTGCGCAGTCGCCGGAGTATATATTATTGGAAAAAGAAATGAAAAATATGCTTAATGTGTCGCTGCTGCATTTAAAACCTATACAATTGAAAATCATAAGATTGAGATTTTTTGCAGATCAAAATCAAAACAGAAGTTTGGAAAAATTATCTGCGGAACTTTGTATCGAGAAAACAAAAATCAAGCGAATTTATAGAAGCGCATTACTGAATTTACGCAGCAAATACAATGAGTATAGGTAATCTTTAAGAAATTTCGGGGAGTCGCACGTACATTATTGCAGCTCTCTGAGTTTTTTTATAACGGCTTCTATTTGAAAATCGGGGGTTGAGCAACCGGCTGTCAGACCGACAGATTTTATCGATTTATCAACGGATATTATTTCATTGCAGTCTTCGATAAATAATGTTGATACTTTTGCGCGTATTCGTTCATACAGGGAATGTGTATTTGAAGATTTTTTGTCACCGATTACAATTACCAAATCCACTTTTTCCGCAAGCGCAAGAGCTGATTCCTGAGTTCTTTGCGGATTTCTGCACAATGTATTATGCACTTTCAAATCCGGATAATTTGACTGCAAAATATTTTGTATTCTTTTAAAATGTTCTTTATTCATTGTGGTCTGGCTTATTAAAACAGGTGATTTTAATTGCTTTGATAACAGTTCGGCTTCTTTGTCGCAGCTGATTATAACAAAATCCGAACTGCAGTATCCGCTGATTCCCAAAACTTCCGGATGATCTTTTTTCCCGAAAATAATAATGTCATGACCATCTTGAGATAGTTGTTTGGTCAGTAATTGAACTTTTTTTACAATGGGGCATGTCAAATCAAAAATTTCTTTCCCGGTATCTTCAAGAAAATGATACGTCTGCGGAGTGATTCCATGTGCTCTGACAATGACATTTTTTATACCGGGATTTTCCGCTATATCGCTGATATTTTCTGCAACCATCAAGCCGCTTTCAGCGATTTTATTAACCGCGAATCGGTTATGAACTATGTCGCCGAGTATCGCCGTATTCGGGTGAAGTTCTGCTATTTCTATAGCTTTGTCAAAAGCGTTTTTTACACCCATACAAAACCCTGCATTTTCGGCAACAATAATATCAAACATTTATTTTACAACCTTACCGTCAAAATCCCGTCCTAAAATTAACTTTACATCGATTTTTGAATTCGCATTGTTTTCATCTTGAGTACGGTTTTCGTATATTGTTCTTTTGCATTTAATTAAATCAGCCAATTTTAACGCTTTGGCTTCATTATTCCTTATTATAATTACCGTATTTTTGTATTCACTGTGATCGGCATTGCCGGTTTCGATAACATCGAAGCCGTAAGATTCAAGGTAGCGTTTGCATCTTCCGGCGAATCCTACAATGTCGGTGCCGTTGAGAATTTGAACCGTTATTTTGTTTCCTATTTCTTTTACTTCCTTGATTTCCAATGCGGTAAGAGTTTCTTTTATTTCTTTTTTTATCCAAAAGCCGCTTTTCTTAGGTAAATATATGCTCTTATTATTTTTTATGTCTTTATCGCAGTAAACAATAATGCTGATGAAATTTCTCGAATAATTGGAAATACCCTGTAAAAAACGCGTATTTATTTGATTGTAAAAAACCAATATGTCATTTAATGACAGACTTGTACTCCAAAGCGGATAAATATATTCGGATATAATTTTTTCATTGAACAATTCCTGAAATGTTTCTTTTAATGTAATGACACTGCGGATAAAAATCTCGTCACGCTTTAACTCTTCGTATTCATTTTCATTGTTTCTTTTTACCGTTAAATATTCAATCGCTTTGTCTCCGTCAAGATTGACAATGCCGGAAGGGTAATAAATATGTTTTGCCGGAATGGAAATTTCTTCCGTGAAAATTTCTATTCCGCCTACTAAATCGACATATTTAATCAAATTGTCTTTGGAAATAAACAAGTAATAATTAATCGGAGTTCCCAGCAGTTTTGAAATACCGTTTTTAATTTCTTCCTTTGATATTCCCGCTGCATACGTTTCCGACAAGATATAAAAATCTTGTTTGCCGCCTTTGACGAAAGTTGAATACGTATTCGGCAGCAAATGCACACCGGCAACTCTGTCGGTCATTGAATTATAAAATAAGACAAATGCTTTTATTATTTTATAATCATCATTATGAACCGCAAAAAAACACGATACGGTCTGATTATTTTTCAATAAAACCTGAAGTTTATTTTCACTTTTGAAAAAAGTTCCGGCAAATATTGTTATGGCAAGCAGTAAAATAATTATGGCAATCAAAACCCAGCTGTTTGCGTTATTAGAGTGTTTGTTATCCATCTTTAACCTTTTAACATATCAAATATAAAGCTTATGGTTACTTATATAATCTTTCACTTTATCAGGCAATAAAAAATCGATTTTTCTGCCGCTGCGAACTCTTTCCCGTATATCGGTAGAACTTATATTAATAATGCGATTATCAAGCAATGTCATTGGATACGGAACCGTAACGGAATGATTATTGCGTTTTAGACAAATAAGCTCGCATTCGGTACAAAGTGTATCGATTTCTTTCCACAGATGAAGACCGCCCAGTAAATCATCTCCGAATATTAATCCCGGTCTTTCGGTAAGATTAAATATTTCTTTGAATTCGTGAATCGTATCAATACTGTACGATTTTCCGCCGCGTTTTATTTCAATATCCGATGATTCCAAGTAATCAAATCCTTCTGCGGCCAGTTCGGTCATTTTCAGGCGATGAATTGCGGCCGGGTAATCGGAAAAACTTTTATGTACAGGAATATTGGCAGGAACTAAAATAATTTTATCGTAATTCAATTTTTCCAAAACCCACACGGCAGACAGCAAATGACCGTAATGAATGGGATTAAAACTTCCTCCGTACATTGCAATCTTCATTTTGAAGACTCATTTTCAAGTGAGTGAATTTTATCTTTTAATGCGTACAGCAGCGTATCAATGCCTTCATGAGTGATACTGGAAAAAGGAATTGCATGAATGTTCATTTCACTTTCCAAAAGTTCCATTTTAAACACGCCGTCATGCAAATCGTACTTTGAAGCTGCAATTACATACGGTTTATTATAAAGTTCTTTTGAGTAATTAAAAATTTCTTTTCGCAGTTTATCGAACTGCAGTTCATAATCGGGATCATCCAAATCTATTATAAATAATAATAGTTTAGTTCTTTCTATGTGTTTGAGAAATTCAATGCCGAGTCCTACTCCTGATGAGGCACCTTCTATGATTCCCGGAATATCAGCCATTACAAAGCTTTCATAATCGATATGAAAAACACCGAGATTCGGAACAAGAGTTGTAAAAGGGTAATTTGCGATTTTAGGTTTTGCGCATGATACAACGCTTAACAAAGTCGATTTGCCCGCATTCGGAAAGCCTACAAGTCCAATATCCGCAATCAGTTTCAATTCTACACGCAAACGCATTTCTTTTCCGGGTAAACCGGGCTGTGCATATCGCGGGGCTTGATTCGTCGATGTTGCAAAGTGCATATTTCCCAATCCGCCTTTTCCGCCTTTCAGAAATTCAAAAGTTTCTCCGGAATTAAGCATATCATGAATCAAAATGCCCGTGTCCGCATCATAAAAAACCGTTCCCGGCGGCACATCTACGTAAACATCTTCGCCGTCTTTGCCATTCATTTGCGAACCCATTCCCGGCAAACCATTTTTTGCAATGAAGTTTTTGCGCCTTTTCAAATCGTATAATGTACGAAGATTATCGCGAACACGAAAAAAGACGGAGCCACCATCGCCTCCGTCTCCTCCGTTTGGTCCACCATACGGTATATATTTTTCCCTCCGGAAACTCACACAGCCTGCGCCGCCGTTTCCCGAACGAACTCTAATTGTTGTTTCATCTACAAAAAACATACATTAAACTGAATAAACGCTTATCGCTCTTTTCTTTCCGCCGAGAATTTTTTCAAATTTTACGACACCGTCAATCAAAGCAAAAAGGGTATGATCCTTTCCGCAGCCTACGTTTTTTCCGGCATAAAATTTAGTTCCTCTTTGACGAACTAAAATATTTCCTGCAGTAACTGTCATTCCTCCGAATTTTTTAACACCTAATCTTTTTGACTCAGAATCTCTTCCGTTGCTAGTACTTCCGCCACCTTTATGATGTGCCATTTTATTCCTCCAAAATAATAATCTTTACATAATCGGGATATTGCTTTTCTACTAAAAACAAACCCGTCAATAAAAAATCGCAGTAATCCGTAATTTTGTTTTTGTCATTGTTCGTTACTTTTTCAATTTTTATCTCAAAATAATTTTCACTATCGGTTTGCTTTATTTTACTTTCATGACAAGCATTGAGCAAAACACCGGCAGTCTGTACAAGAGCGGAAACTCCGGCACAAACTATATCATTTCCTTTTTTTGCAAAACCGCAGTGCCCGAAAAAACGCAAGCTGTAAAAATAGCTATAACCGTTTTTTCTCGCTATTTCTATTCTAATCAAGCGTTGATAGACTCGATTTTAATCAAAGTTCTTTGTTCTTTATGACCTTTTGTTCTCTTGTAATTTTTTCTTCTTTTAAATTTGAATACAATGATTTTTTTGTCATGAACGTTATTATCAACAACTTTGGCTTTTACTGTTGCACCGGCGATATAAGGTACGCCGATTTTTGTCGCATTTTTATCATCAACAACCATCATTAATTTGTCAAAAGTAATTTCGGCATCTTTTTCTACATCTGCCATTTTATCGATTACAATAACATCTCCAACCTGAACAGTATACTGTCTGTTTCTGTCTTCAAAAATTGCCTTCATTCTTGAAACTCCCCATTATTTTAAATATGTTTATTTTTTTATTATCTTTTTTACGTCATGCTGATAACAGACTCACCGTAAAACAGTATCGGTCTTTTAGCATAACAAATAATAAAAGTCAAACCGGAATCACGTTTTTCGATTCTTATATGTTTCTTGCCGCGTATCCCGATAGTTTCATGGAAAATGCTCCCTGACCGGAAGACAGACTGCGCAGTCTTGTGGCAAACCCGAACAGCTCTTCCATAGGTGCGTAAGCTATAATCTTATCGAAAGGTTCAATGCGCGATATGTCGCAAATTGTTCCGTGACGTGCCGAAATCTCGCCGTTAATGTTTCCCGTATATTCCGGTTTTACGAATATTTCCAATTGCATTTGCGGATAGAGAGTAGTAACTTCCAACTCTCTGATTATTTTCGAGGCAAGACGGGAAAAAACACTACAGTAAAGTCCGGCTGATACCAACGACGCGGATGTCGAAAAATCGAGAATTGTCACTTTTGTATTGACGAATTCATGTTCTTTCCCGTTGGAGAGCAGCGACTGCAAGATATTTTCCGCCTGAGAAAGAGTACAATTCACACTTTCCACAATACATTCCAAATTATCCGTACGCAGTTCATTATCAAAATCAGCAGTTACAAAATCAAATTCGAGAGAAAGTGACGCTTGAATTTCGGTTCCCTGAATAGTAAAGGAAGATACTTCGGTTTTTACCGCAGATTTTTTCGGAATCAATTTAGGTATAACCGAAGGTCTGCCCGCGCGGGTTTTTATCTTGTAAAGATGTTCGAGTCTGTCTCTGAATATTTCGAGATGAAGTTCGCCCATGCCGCCTAATATAATTTCTCCGGTATCGGAATCTTCCTGAAAAAACAAGGTAGAATCTTCCTGCTGCAAACATTTTCCGGCGGCAAGCATTTTTTCTCTGTTTTCCGGAGTTTCGGGTTCAATACGCAGGAAAATTATGGGATGTTGGTTTGCGGTGTCGCTGTTTTCTGCATTTACCGCTTCATCATAATGTATATACAGATCGGAGCTTGTTTTTGTATTGTTTTTTTCTTCTTCGATTACGGCAATTTGCCCTTCGCCGATTTCGCTTTCTTCCTCCAGTAAACTCCCGAAAGGCGTATACATTTTGTTTATGGCTACTGTTTCGCCCGTTCCCGCGCAGTATAAATTCATTCCGCTTTTCAACGTTATGTTTTTGTTCACTTTTATCAGTCTCAATCTGCCTAACTCTTGATGCAGTACATATTTAAAGCAAAACACATCGGGATTTGCTTTATTGTCTGCAATGTCGTCGGGTGAAGGAAAATAATTTTTTATGCCGTCTGCCAACAATGCCACACCGGCATTTTTTTTACTGGATCCGGCATACAGCGGATTAATTTTCTGTTGAATTGTAAGCCTGCGAAGTGTCGAAGCAATAGACTGTTCATCGGCAGTTCCGTTGAATACTTCATTAAAAAAATCATCATCCAATTCGGTTAAAGTATCAATCAAAAGTGTCTGATAAAAATGAAAATCGGCTTCTGCATTTTCAGGAACATCAAAACAAACTTGTTCATTATTTTCTTGAATAAACAATTTTTTCGACAGCACATCGATAACACCGATAAATTTGTTGTCTTCATAATACGGAAAAGTCAGCGGCAATACGGGATACTGTTTATACAGTTCGTAAAAAACCCGTTCAAAGTCAGCCGATTCTTTATCCAATTTATTAATGTAGAAAATCAAAGGTTTGTTTTTCATCGAATTCGCATGAAGTAGATTTTCGGTCTGCGCTTGAATCCCGGATTGTCCGCACAGTACGACAACCGCGGCATCCAAAACCCGAAGGCAGCATTCGACTTCGTTCATAAAATCGACATGACCCGGAGTGTCGATTATGTGGAAATCGGTACCTTTCCAGCTGCACTTCGCAACTGCGGACTGAATTGTAATACCGCGCTCTCGTTCTTCGTAAAGATAATCGGTGACCGTTGTTCCTTCATCGACTTCTCCCAAATACCGGCATGCTCCCGATAAAAACAGCAGCCTTTCCGTCGTAGTGGTTTTGCCTGCATCAATATGCGCTATAATTCCAAAATTACGAATATCAATCATATTTTTTTATATACAAAATCACTCTCGGAATGTAAAGTTTACAGGAAAAACATCATTTGCAAGTAATAATTTACGTTATATGGTATATACCAGTATCTTGATAATAAAAAATACGGATTGGAAAGCAGATGAGCAGCGGCAACTATTATTTTATTGATACAAACGTTATCAACGATAAAAACAGTATCGATGTCGGTAAAAAATTGCCGGAAGTAACACATAAAGACATAATTATTTTACAATTAAAAAACGGTGCGATGCTCGGCAGTACAAAAAAAATCCTTGTTCACGAATTAGTGAAAAATAAAGCTGATTTTGTGTACTGTGATGAAACAGACAGTTTCAAACCCGATTGGTCACCCGATACGCTTCGCAGCCGAAATTACATTTCGGGAATAATTGCAATTACCGGAAGGCTTTTTATAAAATCCGGTCTATTGGACAAGCCTGCCTCATGTGTTTATGATTTGGTTTTGCGGCTTACCGAAAATGCGGAAAAAATCATCCATACGGATACGATTTTGTTTGCGCCGGATAGGAGCGAGTCGAATACCGATTGTTCAGTCGATTCCGATATAAAAGCTCTCGGTGAACATTTGCAGCGCATAGGGATGAAAAATTTTTCAATATCAGCGGCAGATTCGATTTTTCGCATATTTGCAGTGGCCAAAGATGAGCCTTTAGTCAGTATCTTGATTCCGAACTGCGACCATGTGCAGGATTTGCGCACGTGCGTAAATTCCATTCTGAATAAATCCAGTTATAAAAATATTGAAATAATTATCATTGAAAATAACAGTAAAACAAAAGAAATATTTGATTTTTATGAGCAAATGCAGTGTAATCCGCTGATAAAAATTTTACATTACAATAAAAAATTCAATTATTCCGCTGTAAATAATTTTGCCGCAAAGCACGCAAACGGCAAATATTTGATTCTTCTTAATAACGATACGGAAGTTCGCTCTGCCGATTGGATTGAAGAATTACTGTCTTGCATGCAGTTTCCGAATGCGGGATGTGTGGGTGCACTTCTGAGTTATTGCGATAAAACGGTTCAGCATGCCGGAATTGTGCTGAAAATGCAGAACGGAACAGCCGGTCATTTATTTCAATACGAACCAGAAACTAAAAAAAGTTACGAACATCGGCTTGATTCGGTTCAGAATGTCAGTGCGGTGACCGGAGCATGTCTTATGGTAAAAACATCTGTTTACAATGAGATGCATGGATTGGACGAAAGATTTGCTGTTTCGTATAATGATGTTGATTTTTGTCTGCGTTTGAGAAAAAAGGGATATTACTGTCTGTTTACGCCGTACGCGAAATTATTTCATTATGAATCGAAAAGTCGCGGAAAAAAACGGACGGTACTGCAAAAGGTTCGTTTTCTTTCCGAAATTTTGCGCCTTCATTTGTATCACTTCAAATCGTTTTTGTACGGAGATCCGTATTATTCAAAACACCTTCCGCTGAACAAAACCGACTGCGCAGTCAATCTTGATAAAAAAGTCAGAATTTTTGTCGCAATGCATAAAGATTTTATTACGCCTGCTGCCGAAATCTTTGAAACGGTTCAGTGCGGCTGTGATTTGACCGATGTTCGCATTCCGTGCCGCCATTTCGATAACTGCGGAGAAACTATTTCATATAAAAATAAGAATTATTGTGAATTGACCGCATTATATGCGATGTGGAAAAATGGGAAAACCGACGGCTGCGATTTTGTCGGATTGATGCATTACAGACGGTATTTGTATCCTTTGAATGATTTCAAGGAGCATTCAAACAGAATTTTTCTTGCGCTGCTGCAAAGACTTCGGCTCTCGAAATTTTTGAAGGTACGCAGCGGGCAATTGTATTCGGGCAAAAAGAATACTCGTCGGGAAAATATGAAATTTGCGTGGAGCGAAATCGAAAATTTTATGCACAGTGAATTGCATAATTATGATTTGCTTGTGCCGTATCCCGATATTCTGCCGTGCAGCGTTTACAAAAATTATTGCGATTGTCACCGTGAAAGTGATTTGCAGGCAATGACCGAAAGCATAAAAAATGTATTTCCGGACTTTCTGCCGTATTTCAGAAAGGCATTGAAATCACACAAATTATATATCGGAAATGTATTTGTGATGCGCAAAGATATATTTGATACATATATGCGATTTTTATTTGCGGTTCTTGAAGATGTTGAAAAGAAAATAGTGCTGCCGACCGACACGTATCAGGCAAGAGTTTTCGGGTTTTTGGGCGAAAGATTATTTTCGGCATTTGTGGTATATTGCAAGTCTTTGGGATTAAAGATTCACCATACGTGGATTTTGAATATAAAAATTGATACTGAGGAGTAAATAATATGTCCAAACAGAATGGTATGACTGTTTTATTGACAGGAGGAGCCGGTTATATCGGAAGCCATATTTGTGTAGAACTTGTCGAAGCCGGATACAATACTGTGATTCTCGATAATTTAAGCAATTCATCGGAAGAATCCGTGCGCCGTGTGGAAAAAATTACCAGTAAGCAAATAGCTTTTTATAAAACCGATTTACTCGATGAAGCTGCCGTAAATACGGTTTTCGATACGGAAAAAATCGATGCTGTAATTCATCTGGCAGGATTGAAAGCTGTAGGCGAGTCGGTTGCAAAACCGCTTGAGTATTACCACAACAATATTACGGGAACATTGAATCTTATAAACAGCATGAGAAAACATACTGTGAAAAACTTTGTTTTCAGTTCATCGGCGACTGTTTACGGGACACCGAAAACGGTTCCGATTACGGAAGATTTTCCTGTAGGAAATACGACAAATCCGTATGGTGAAACAAAATTGATGATTGAAAGAATTTTGACGGATTATCAAAAAGCCGCTCCCGATTTCAATGTCGTTATTCTGCGGTATTTCAATCCCGTAGGTGCGCATAAAAGCGGAATGATAGGTGAAGATCCAAAAGGCATTCCGAATAATTTGATGCCGTATATTTCGCAAGTTGCGGTAGGAAAACTTGCATGTCTCAATGTTTTCGGCAATGATTATGATACGCCGGACGGAACCGGAGTGCGTGATTATATTCATGTAGTGGATTTGGCAAACGGTCATGTAAAAGCAATCGATTATTTGAAAAATCATGCCGGACTTTTCGTTTTCAATTTGGGTACGGGTACAGGATACAGTGTATTGGATATGGTAAATGCGTTTGGCAATGCCTGCGGTAAAAAAATAAATTATACTTTTGCTCCGAGACGAAACGGAGATATTGCGCAATGTTACGCAAATCCCGAAAAAGCGGAAAAAGAGCTTGGCTGGAAAGCGCAAAAAACGCTGGAAGATATGTGCGCGGATACTTGGAATTGGCAGTCGAAAAATCCCGACGGATATAAAAAATAGCAAATAATAACTCGGATAAAAACTACGGTGAAACTACGTTGGATACAATACGGTTTCACCTTTTTTTATATGCAATTGGAATAATAAGTGTACCTTGTAAATAATATTTTTACAAATAAAAAGTATAATGCAATATGTTACTTATTATTTAATATATTTACTTAATGTATTCTTTTGAAACGTTGTAAAGTATTTCATTTCAAAAAAACATGTTCAAACACCCCTTAATTGCGGTTTTGTAAAAAAAACATTGAAAAATTTAAATCATTTACAATAAACATTCTTTACCAAAAATTCCAATTATGCTTGTAATCTATAAAATTATGATATATATTTAGTCAAAAAATAAGGATGAGGTCAAAAATGCAGCCTTCTGAATTTAGAAAAAAATTAGAAACATTACACATAAGAGGTATTTTGGTGTGTTATTTACTTTCTTATTCGAGTATGTTTTGTCTATGGCTAAGTTTTTTATTGTTGACATTCCTTTTTTTATCTCAATGCATTTACGCACTTTTTATAAATAGAACAGCTGAATCTATAATTAAAAATGTAATTTTAACAACCGTAATCGCGGTTCTTGCATTTTTCATCGCTGCAGTGTCAAATAAACTTTCTCCAAAGGTGAATGGTTTTGTATCCGGAATATTTTTCATGCTTGGAAATATTATTTTAGTGAAGCACTATGTTCTCAAGAGACATAAACTTTTGAGAAAACGCAGAATTTCGGAATACAATGAAAACATCGATGCCGTTTCCGGTAATAAATCAATGAAAAACAATGGCGACAGTATAATTTGGGAAGAATGGAAAGATTAATAAAATCATTGCATGAGGTATGTAAAAATAGTACTTTCGGCTATTATCAATAGACAGGTGATTTATTTGATTTTACAAAAATTGATATTTCCGTATTTGGGTAATACCGAATTATACTTTCGCACCGGCGGTGCAGCTATTGAAGACGGGAAAATCATTCTCGGGAAAAACGGTTTTCTCAGAACCGACTCGTTTTTTAATATTTTTTCTGCCGGAAAATGGTTTACATATACCGATTTGCAGGATTTGACACTTAAAATTACGGGAAAAGGCAGGGTAAAACTTTCGGTTTTCAGACTTTGCAATAATGATGAAACCGAGCGGGAAGTTTTTTCTGCTGATTTGCTTCTTGATAACAATTCATCGGTTGAATTACCGGCGGAAAGCTGGCGTTTTCCTGATGGAATGATTTTCTTTGTGCTGACGGCTTACGAAGATTCCGTAATTGAAAAAGCCGATTACATTACAAAAACTCCGGTACATGCTGATATTGTCATGGCGCTGAATATCTGCACGTACCGCAGAGAGGAATATGTAAAAGCCAACCTCAAGCAATTGCAGGATGAAATTCTGCATAATCCCGAATCGGAGCTTTGCGATAAACTGGAGATTTTTATTGCCGACAACGGACAAACGCTCGGCGACAGCGTGGCAACGGATAAAATTCATGTTTTTCCCAATGCAAATACAGGCGGTTCGGGCGGTTGTTCGAGAGGTTTGCACGAAATCCTTGCCGTTTGTGATGAAAAAAAAATATCGTATGCAATATTTATGGATGATGATATTAAAATTATCCCACAGGTTATCGAACGTACCGCAGCTTTTCTTTCTTTTATCAAAAGTGAATTTGCGGAATGTATAATTCCCGGGGCAATACTAATTGAGGATGATTGGAATATTCAATACGAATTTGGCGGTGCACATGGAATTCCTCCGGATCTTGTTCCTCTTCATAGAAAATTGAATTTATTGGATACCAAAAGTTTAATCGATAATGATAAGGAAGAAGTAAAAATAGATTATGCGGGGTGGTGGTATTGCTGTATGCCCATTTCGGCACTGAAAAGGTGCGGCTATCCTATGCCTTTTTTTATAAAGATAGATGACGTTGAATACGGGATACGCTTGAATCTTCCGTTTATTTTGCTGAACGGAATAGGCGTGTGGCATCATTCGTTTGAAATATACCGATTATCACTTATTTATTATAATGCCAGAAATTCTCTGGTTGTTAATACGCTGTATAACATTCCCATGGAAATAACGAATATCATTTTCAATACTGTTTTTTGGCGAACGGCAACGTACAGATATTGGGATGTCGAATTTTTTCTGAAAGGTGTCAGAGATTTCTGCAAAGGTGCGCAGTGGCTGCTGAATCTCGATTCGGAGAAAAATCACGCAAAATTGTCGAAACGTGCGAATAAATCGTTCGAGGTCAAAACGATTGACGAATTTCCCGAAAATTTTGTGTATGCAAAAAGGGATAAAACCAAGGCTTACAATAAATTGAAAACATTTTTGACACTGAACGGCTGGCTTTTGCCGGCAAATAAAAACGTTGTTCTTGAGATAGGAACGGATGCTCACGAAATGTACAGAGTAAAAAAGGCGATCTGGTATTTCCCAAAATTAAAGCAGGGGATTATCGTCAAGAAAAGTTTTTTTGCATTATTGAAAATTCTTTTCAGTACTTTTTATACGTTTTTCATTGTTGCATTTCGATATAAGAGTGCACAAAAAAGCTATAAAAAATCAATTGACAAACTGCATGGAAAAAAATAACTTGATGCCTTTCTGCTCTAACTTAAATGTATGCTGAATCGAAAAATCAATAGGATACCTTATGTTTAAAATGATAAAAGAACTTTGGACTTACCGCTCTATGATAGAAAGTCTTGTGAGACGAGAACTGAGAGGCAAATATGCGGCTTCGTTTTTAGGTTTCTTGTGGACTTTCATGAATCCGCTGTTGCAGCTGATAGTATATACAATTGTATTTTCCGTAATATTTCATAATAGCATTGAACGTTATTATTTATATCTTTTCATCGGACTTGTTCCCTGGATGTACTTCAGCTCGGTTTTTACCGAGGGGGCAAATTGTGTCGTACATCAAAGCAGCTTGGTAAAAAGAATCTATTTTCCTCGCATGGTACTGCCGATTGCTTTTTCCACAAGCCGCTTTATCAATATGCTTCTTGTTTTTATTGTTATATTTTTGGTTATTATTGTAACAGGCTGGGGAATAGATCCCGTTGCACTTTTATTTTTGCCTATCGTTTTTGCGGTTGAATACTTGCTTGTAACGGGAATTGCCATGTTTGTTTCTTGTTTGACGGTGTATTTCAGGGATTTGGCTTATATTCTCGGAGTAATTTCCACACTTTGGATGTACGCAACGCCTCTTTTTTATTCGCCGGACATCATCCCCGAAGCATACAGAATGTATTACAATTTAAATCCTATGGTTTCCATAATAACCGCGTATCGCGATATTCTGTATGACCGCCGTATTCCCGCACTGGAAACATTGATACTTGCGACTGTATTGGGATTGCTGGTATTAACTATCGGGGCTTTGTTATTTACGATTCTGAATCGTCGATTTGCAGAGGAGCTTTAAAATGGGTGAATATGCAATTGAAGTAAAAAATGTATCTAAAAGTTTCAAAATATACTTGGACAAAGGTTATTCTTTGCGTGATAAATTGCTTTTTTGGAAGCGCAATCGGTACGAGGAATTGAGTGTACTGAAGAATATCAGTTTTTCCATAAAAAAAGGCGAAGCTGTCGGGTTAATCGGTCATAACGGCTGCGGTAAAAGTACGACATTGAAGATGCTTACGCGCATTATGTATCCGGATTCCGGTGAAATTATAATGAACGGTCGTGTTTCCAGTCTGCTGGAACTGGGAGCAGGTTTTCATCCCGATATGACGGGAATCGAAAATATTTACATAAATGCTTCCATTTTCGGACTGAACAAAAAAGAAATCAACAGGAGATTTGCCGATATTATCGAATTCTCGGAACTCGGAGATTTTTTAAGCAATCCGGTAAGAACGTATTCTTCCGGTATGTATATGCGTTTGGCATTTGCGGTTGCGATTCATGTAGATGCCGATATTTTGCTGATTGATGAAATTTTGGCCGTCGGAGATGTCGGTTTCCGCGAGAAATGTTTGAAAAAACTAAAGGAAATAAAAGAACAGGGTACAACAATCGTACTGGTTTCTCATTCGCTGGGGCAGATAGAATCATTTTGCAACAGAACAATTTGGATTCATGACGGACAAATCCGAAAAGACGGCACTCCCAAAGAGGTTCATAAAGAATATTTGAGCTTTATGAATGCGAAACAAATCAAATAAACCTAATAAATAACTTCAAACCGCTTTAACAATACGGCCTGCTATCAAATACGACTCGGATAAAGAAGCAATTTTTGAAAAAAGTGCCGTATTTATTTTGCAATAACATATCAAAATAACAAGTAAGGATTCTCTTCTCAATGTAATGCTTATATTTAATAATTAGTCAATAAAAATTTAAATTAACCAATAATAAATATAAGCATTA
>JAFLVQ010000109.1 GCA_022508205.1 Spirochaetales bacterium | reverse complement strand
TATTTACCTATAATTTTATTCATAAACAGAATTATGTATATGGGAGGAATTACTTTTATATGCTGAAATGGTATTAAGGTCTGAGCATATATCGCAGCGTTGAATGCATAAAAATTATAAATGCCCAGACCTTAATCCTAAAATAGAATACAGGTCTGGGCACCAAAAAAACTATTTAAAGTTGTATTCTAACTTTCCATATTTTATGATAAAGTCCATTAATTTTTAAATAACGGAGGATTTTGTGAGAAAAATTATTTCAATTATTTCAGCTGTATCATTTATTTTCGGAATGTCTGCATGCCAAAAGAAGAGTGATGTTGTTATACATTCAGCGGCGGATTTGGCTGGCAAAAGAATCGGTTGTCAGACGGGAACTACAGGAGAGCTTTATATTCAAGAGGAAGTTACAGGTGCAAAACTGAAATCTTTTAAAACAGGAATTGATGCTTCTCTCGATTTGAAAAACGGAGCAATTGACGCTATTGTTTTGGATGAATTGCCGGCGAAGGAAATTGTGAGCCGAAATCCGGATCTTACTATTGTAAATGATAATTTTATGGTGGAATCTTACGCTGTAGCGGTAAAAAAAGGCAATGCTGAGTTACTTGAATCTATTAACAAAACTATAGCGAATTTGAAATCAAGCGGAAAATATGAGGAATTGATTAAGAATTTTATGCCTGTTGAAGGGGATATTGTAATTCCGGAAATAGATGAGCTTAATACGAAAGATGTTCTGAAGATGGGAACAAATGCCGCATTCCCTCCATTTGAATTTATCATGGGAACGGAAGTTGTCGGGTTTGATGTCGCAATCGGAAAATTAATAGCGAAAAATTACGGCAAAAAGCTAAAAGTCATTGATATGAGTTTCGACGGACTTATTGCCGCCTTGCAGTCAGGAGCAATTGATTTTATTGCTGCCGGAATGACGGCAACCGAAGAGAGAAAGCAAAACGTTGATTTTTCCGAACCTTATTATGAGTCAAACCAAGTTATTATCATAAGGAAAGCAGTACAGTAAGAAACTATCGGACTGGAGTAAACATGTGGCAAAGTTTCTATAATACAATAATTGCGAATGGACGATGGATATGGATTCCGAAAGGATTGGGAACAACTATTCTGATTGCATTTTGTGCAATTGTTATAGGTTCGATTTTAGGCTGCATGTTTGCTTTGTTTAAAATATCAAAGAAGAAAGTCCTTCATGTAATTGCAAATATTTATGTAACTGTAATTCGTGGCATTCCAATGGCTACACAGCTTATGATTTTCTATTTTGTTATTTTTTCACCGATGGGAATGAACAACCCTGTACTTGTTGCAATTATTTCTTTCGGAATTAATTCGGGCGCATACTGTACCGAAATATTTCGAGCCGGGATTCAAGGTGTTGATGTAGGTCAAATGGAAGCCGGGCGGTCTTTGGGGCTTTCGTGGTGGCAGACAATGTGTAAAATTATTTTACCGCAGGCATTCAAAACCATACTTCCCACATATACGAGTGAATTTATAATTTTAATCAAAGAAACTTCGGTGGCAAGTTTTATTGCTGTTGTCGATTTGCAGAAAGCCTGTGATAATATTCGCAATGCAACGTATAATGCTTGGATTCCGCTGCTTTCATGTGCCGCAATTTATCTCGGTCTTACATTGGGGCTTACAAAATTATTTTCGTTCATGGAAAAAAGGATGGCAAAAAGTGATAGATGTTAGAAATCTGATCAAACGGTACGGCAACAATGTCATTCTTAATAATATTACGGAAAAAGTGAAGAGGGGCGAAAAAATTGTAATTATAGGTCCGTCCGGTGCCGGTAAGAGTACGTTTCTGCGCTGTCTTAATCTAATGGAACAGCCGACAAGTGGTCATATTTTATTTGAAGGAACGGATATTACGGATAAAAGTGTGAATATCGATGTACTGCGCCGTAAAATGGGAATGGTATTTCAGCATTTTAACCTTTTTCCGCATTTGACGGTGCTGCAGAATATTACACTTGCGCCGATTACATTAAAACTTCAGACAAAGGATGAAGCTGTTGAAAATGCGATGAAACTGCTGAAACGTATCGGGCTTGCGGACAAAGCCGATGTGCATCCGTCGAGTATTTCCGGCGGACAAAAACAACGTATTGCGATTGTTCGTTCATTGGCGATGAATCCCGATGTCATTCTTTTCGATGAACCTACATCTGCACTTGATCCGGAAATGGTCGGTGAAGTTTTGCAGCTGATGAAAGATCTTGCAGATGATGGAATGACTATGGTTGTCGTAACTCATGAAATGGGCTTTGCCAGAGAAGTAGCTACCCGTATTTTATTTATGGACAGGGGGATAATTGCGGAAACCGGAAGCCCCGATAACATTTTTCAAAATCCTGAAAGTCAAAGACTTCAGCAATTCCTTAAAGCTGTACTCTGATTGCATAATAGCTTGTCCGGACTGCGAATAAGCTTTTTTATCACAGCGTAATATTTAGTTAAGTAAAATCAAAATATAGGTAAAATGGTTTGATACTCGGTTCAATTTTTAATTATTGATTAATGATTAAGCCGCAGTGGAATATTTTTCGTTTCGGTTATAGAATATTTTTTATTTCAAAGGAGAGAATGTATGATTAACAAAAAAATGATTATGAAGATAGTTGTTCCGGTGTTAATTGCGGTAATTATTATCGGGATATGGTTATTTAAAAGATATGAAAAAAAACGGACTGAGGCTAATTCAATTATAGTCGAGATGCAGAATCTGCCTGATAATTTGAAAGGTGCCGATTTTTCATTTGAACAGACTGTCGGAATCGATATGGAAAAACTGGTGCCTTATGGGCTTCCTATTCTGATTGATTACGGTTCACAAGGATGCGGTCCGTGTCGTCAAATGGCTCCGGCGTTGAAGCAGATTCATAATGAGTATATCGGGCGTGTATTTGTGAAATACATCGACGTATGGAAATACCCGCAGGAAGTAAAAAATATTCCGCTTCAGGTAATTCCGACGCAGTTTTTTTTCTATGCCGACGGAACACCGCTTGTTCCGAGCAGAGAACTTGCGGATAAGATTGAATTTTCCATGTATTCCGAGAGAGATACAAATAAACATATTTTTACCGTTCATCAGGGAATTTTGACTGCCGATGAGCTGCGTTATGTTCTAACTGAAATGGAGAAAAAATAATGAATACTTTGCTTTCGTCATTTGCGGATATTATCAAAAATAACGTGTGGTTAGCCCCGTTTTTTGCACTTTTAGCCGGAGTAGTAACCTCATTTACACCATGCTCGTTATCATCTGTTCCGCTGGTGATCGGCTATGTCGGCGGCACGGTACGGCGTGATACAAAAAAATCTTTTTTCTATTCGCTTGTATTCGCACTGGGCATGGCAATTACATTTGTGACTCTCGGAGTTATTGCAAGTACTGCCGGACGGCTTATCGGCAGCGGTTCTTCAATTTGGTATATAGCACTTGGAATAGTAATGGTGCTTATGGCGTTGCAGACATGGGAGATTTACAATTTTATTCCGTCTGTTAATCTGCTGGCAAAAAATACGAAACGCGGCTTTATCGGAGCATTTATTACGGGAATTTTAGGCGGTATTTTTTCATCGCCGTGCTCGACTCCCGTTCTTGTGGTGCTTCTGGCGATAGTTGCAAAAGACAAAAGTTTTTTATGGGGAATATTGCTGATGGCGTTATACGCGATTGGACACAGTGTGCTTGTGGTTGCGGCAGGAACATCTGTTGGGTTCGTTCAAAAAATCAAGGGCAGTAATGTTTACGGCATGTGGAGTACAGTCTTAAAAATTACAATGGGAGTTGTTATTTTGCTGATTGGTTTGTATATGTTTTATCAAGCTTTTTAAGTAGTTTTTAAAATAAAAAGGGCTGTCCGCATGATTTCGGACAACCCGTATTAAAAATAAATTACCATTTGATTATTATGTTATCAGTTCCGTATTCTTCCGGTAAAGCGTAATCGCTCAATCTGTCGTCGGCTCCTTTCCATTTGCCATTGACTCCGTATTTAAATTCGCTGGCGTTGCTTGGCAAATCAAATGTTCCCGAAAATATTCCGCTATTGTCTTCATTGGTAAGCGGATACTCTTTATTTTCCGTATTCCAATTGTTAAAATTTCCCCATATATAAACACTTTCTATTTCGGCTGCCGTCATTCCGTACATTTTCGGGTCGAATGTAAATGTAATCATTTTGCTTTCCGTATCTACGCTGTAACCAAACAATGCCGAATTCTGCCATTTTGCGGTCAATGTACCGCTGAAAGTTATTTTCGTTACTTTTTCATCGTTATCGCCGTACCAACCCAAAAGTGTGAAACCATCTTTTTTTGCGGTTACAAGGTCTTGCGGATTTTTGCCCATTGCTACTTTTTCGATAGTAACGGTTGTTTCGCCCGCGTTATCTCCCGTAAAGTTTCCGCCGTTTGGATCAAAAGTTACCGTATAAACGGGCGACTGACCGCCTGTGGCTTGGATAATCGCAGCAGTACGCAAATCAAAGTAGTTATTACTTGACGAAAGGAGCGAATATTTATCGGACGGTTTCCCTTCATTGAGGTCCCAACGATTTTTTGCTCCGTCTTTTTCAAAGTAGGTGGAAACATTGTGATCGGGAGATGAAAACTCTCTGATTAAATCGTACCAGTAGTTGATTCTCTGTTTACTTGAGTTAACATCAAAATAGCCATTCGATGGATCGATGAGTTTTTGCAAATATTCTTTGTATTTCTCTTTATACTTGGAAATAGCAAGAATTTTCGTAACAAGCGGAGCACCTTTCGGATTATCTTTTCCCCATTCCAACGGATTTTTTTCCGCAGGATCTTGCATTATATCGTTCGTTGCTCCCAAGCTGTTGTCGTAATCGTAAGGAATGAAAAAAGCTTTTCCGTTTTTGTTAAAATATAAGTAATAATTGTTGGAATTACGCCAGTAATCGTCCCACATTCCGCATGATACACTGACGGCAAGTGTTTTAAGGAACAAATCAACATCAAAAGCATTTTCTATCCATGTTTCAAAGTCACTGCCGGTTTTGTTGTTTAAGTCCTTTATAAATGTTATCAGCTGCTCTTTTTCCTGATTGAGATTTTCTTCGTTTGTTTTCAAGCTGTAAACAGGTGTGTGCGAATCAGTATCTACACCGATTTTGGTGTTGAGGTTTTCGTTTTTCAAGTTGGCAGGGCCGCCGGATTGATACAGACATTTCCAAAGATTGCCTGCATCGTTTGAAAATTTCGCAGTATCGATTCTGGCTTTTATAAATTGCTTACTGACAGGTTCTATCGCTTTGTATATTCCGAAATAAGTTGCCTCTTTGTCGCCGATTTTAATGTAGAGCTTTGCGTATGAACATCTCGGCGCAGTCCACACTCCGAAGCACTTGAATAAATCGTAGCTGTATACTTCCTGAACATAACTCATATCATTCAGCATAAATTTCAGGTTGATTCCTTTCAAAGCTTTTTTTGCATGGTGCGCATCGTCATCGATAAAATTGTCGAATTTCAATTTGAAATGAGCCTGCTGTAAGTTGCCTCTGTCGTCAACAGGTGCACGGTAACTGGAATTTCCGCGATTTCTTACTCCTATATCATTCATTTCATACGTTTTGCCATTTTTCTCGTATTTAAAATCACTCTTTACGTAAACTGTTTTCTTGTTGCCGCTTTTCGTATTGCTGACCATTTCATCCCACTGGTCTTGTGTTATCGTAAGTGTAATTATTCCCAAAGTTGTATTATCAAATAATTCGTCGAGGGCTTCGCTTCGCGTAACGGCTTTTTCAATATCACTGCTGCTTGCTTGGTTATTGCTGTTTGCCCCGCTGTTTTCTTTATCGTCATTGTTTGTTTTGTTGGTGCCGCTGTCTGTTGTTGGTGTACAAGCTATGGCGAAACATATCAGAAAGGTAATGAAAAAATGTCTAATGAAAGTAAAATTAGTGTTCATCCGATTCTCCATGTATGAAATTTCTATTTCTTTGTTTTAACAAAATAATGTAAATAAAGCAATTTCTTATAATTTACTTTCTTTTTGATTATAAATATGTTTTCGTTTTGTTAATTCGTTAAGCAAGGAATATTGTATGTACCGTTTTAATATTGAAAAAGTTTTACTTCAACGGGCTTTGCGCAATACCAGAAGCGACAGTGCATTTGAAAATTTTATGTCGCAATTGGAGCTGATAGAGGAACTTTATGTCGATGTTGAGCAAAATATTTCTTCGCAGCGTCTTGTCCAGCAGGCGAGAAAGCAGGCGATAATTTCGCTTGTTTCCGCGCTGGAAGTTTTTTTAAAAGACACGTTGAAAACTGCTTATGATTCCGGTGCGTTTAAAAATTCGCAGCTTCTGCGCAATATCCCGAAACATTTTTTTCTCAATGATATAGAAAATATAATCAATCACAACATTTCCATAGGCGAACTGTTAGCTTCTCTGTTTACTT
>JAFLVQ010000108.1 GCA_022508205.1 Spirochaetales bacterium | reverse complement strand
AAAAGCCCAAAAAGCGCACACGCATTTTGAGCCGAAAACGAAAGCATTTTTACTTCAAATCAATTTTGCCCTACATTAAAAAAGCCGTAGAAAAAGAGATAAAACAAAAATGTGTAAATCACCGCAAATATAATTCCGCCTATAACTTCACTTAATTTATGCGCAATATATTTTGGCTGTTTGCCGATTTCTTCTTCCAGACAATCTTTTGCCAAATAAGTAGAACGTTTGTTAATCGTATCGATTGTTCCGCGCAGTTTTATTGCATCTACAAGAACAATCAGTGCCGAAACAATCGCAAATCCGAAAATTCCCGCATCCCATCCGTATTCAATACCAAGACCGAGTGTCGCAGATACTATAAAAGCAGTATGGCTTGACGGCATTCCGCCATAACCCGCCATTTCTTTAAGCGAAAACTTTTTATTTTTAATCGATTTAATCAATGCTTTTACAAACATAGAAAAAATCTGCGAGGTACAACCTAATATCATTACGCGATTAAAAAAGACTTTCCATATATCGGAACAACGTTCGAGCAGAAAAGCAAGATTGTTTTGTATCATTTGATACCTCCCTTGATATATGTTAATAAATTGGGAATTTTTCGCACAACGCTTTTACATCTTCGCGAATTTCTTGTTGAAGTTCGACATTATCAATATCCAAAACAATACGATTCATCCAGCCTGCAATCAGCTCCATTTCGGATTCTTTCATGCCTCTTGTCGTTAAGGCCGCCGTTCCGACACGCAGTCCGCCGGTAACTGTAGGCGGCTGAGTATCAAAAGGAATACCATTTTTATTAACCGTAATTCCGGCTTTATCCAAAGCTTCTTCCGCCTGCTTGCCGGTAATGCCTTTGTTATTCAAGTTAATCAGCATCAAATGATTGTCTGTTCCGCCAGAAAATAACTCAAAGCCGTATTCCTGCAGCTTTTTCGCCAAAGCATGACTGTTTTTTACAACTTGAATTTGGTACTCTTTAAATGAAGGCTCCAATGCCTCTTTCAGTGCAACAGCTTTTCCTGCAATTACATGCATCAGCGGCCCGCCCTGAATGCCGGGGAAAATAGTACTGTTGATAATTTCACTCATCATTTTTACACGACCGCTCTTCGGTGCCGTAATTCCCATTTTGTTTTCAAAATCTTTTCCCATTAAAACCATTCCGCCGCGAGGTCCGCGCAAAGTTTTATGCGTTGTAGTTGTAACAAAATGTGCATAAGGAATAGGCGATTCGTGAACTCCGGCAGCTACAAGTCCCGCAATATGCGCCATATCTACCATTAAATAGGCACCGACGCTGTCTGCAATTTCTCTGAACCGTTTAAAATCAATCGCTCTCGGATACGCACTTGCACCGGCAACTATAATCTGCGGTTTTTCTTTCTTTGCAATAGCCAAAAGCTCGTCATAATCGATGTAACCGGTTTCCTTTGAAACTCCGTATGTACAAGATTTAAAAATCTTTCCCGAAAAATTCACCGTCGCACCATGAGTCAAATGTCCTCCATGCGCCAAAGACATTCCCAATATTTTATCGCCGGGTTTGAGCACCGATAAAAAAACTCCCATATTCGCCTGACTTCCCGAATGCGGCTGAACATTGACATACTCGCAATTAAATAGCTTTTTCGCTCTTTCGATTGCAAGATTTTCCACAATATCAACATACTCGCAACCGCCGTAATATCTTTTACCCGGATAACCTTCCGCATATTTATTGGTTAATACACTGCCCTGTGCTTCAAGAACATTTCTGCTGACGATATTTTCACTGGCAATCATTTCCAATTGAAATTTTTCCCGTCCCAACTCCTTTTCCATTGCATCGAATAATTCCGAATCAAACGCTTTTAAACCGTCCATTGACTTTCTCCTTTATGCAAAAAAAGCAAATAATTGTATTTATTAAAAGAATTTACTTTGTTAGTCAACAATTTAACTTTTATACAACTGTCCATGTATATTAATTGTAATTATATCCGCCGACATTCAAATGATTCTCACGAAAAGTATTTTCTCTATGAAGTGCGAACAATGGAAGAATATGGACAACGCAAAATCCTTATGCTATGAAACAATTTCATTATTAAGGAAGAAATTATGATTAGAAAAGCAGGATTTGCGATTTGTCAAAATAATTTTGAAGCATTAACAAGAGACGAACTGGCAGATTTACGCAGTGTAACTCCATTGTCACAGACTCCGGGCTGCGTCATTTATTCCGGGAAATTGAATAATTGTGTTTTTCCTCATTTCTTTGCGAATGAAAGCGAAACGCTGGAAGATGCAGGAATTAAAACTCTTGCCGGCCGAATATTCGATTATTTTATCAACAATACCAAAGATGTGGCATTTGAAGCTCCTTGGTACGCTGTTTTTCTCGATTCAAGAGCAGAGACCGGACTTTCCCGCAGAATGAAATCAATAAAGGAAACGTTTTTCGAGATTCTCAAAAAACGCATGTCGAGAGTTTCAAAATTGGTAATTGACGACTTCCCCGCAAAACCGGGCAATTACATAGGTCTGCTTGTTTATGTAACAAATTTCAATACATTGAATGCCGCCTGCTCTTTTCATTACAACGGTCAGCGCAGAATGGCAGATGACCCTCTGGCACCGTCACGTTCGTATCTTAAAGTAGAAGAAAGTTACAGAATTCTGGAACATTCGCCACTGCACAATGATTCGGTAGTCGATTTGGGAGCTGCTCCCGGTGGCTGGAGTTTCAGCGCGGCAAAACACGGCGCAACTGTTTTGGCGATAGATAACGGACCGCTGAAAAAAGGTGCGTTGCAGTGGGAAACTATCGTTCATAAAAAGGCGGACGCTTTCAAATTTGTTCCAAACCACCGTGCAGATTGGCTGTTTTGCGATTTAGTGGAGGAACCGCATCATGTAATGCAAATGATTTCGCAGTGGTTTACGAATCGAAAATGCCGTTCATTTGTAATTAATTTTAAATTCGGTCATGTCAATCCAATCAAATTGATTTCGGAACTGGAAAATCAAAATGGATTACTAATGCCGCATACAAGCAACGCAAAAGTCGTACATCTTTACCACGACAGAGATGAAGTAACATTAGTCGGAACTTTGAAAAATTAAAAGGAGAGATAATATGGACACAATTATTGCCGGAGTAGATGAAGCAGGAAGAGGACCTTTAGCCGGGCCGGTATATGCAGCAGCTGTAATATTGAACGGAGCGCAGATAGAAGGTCTCAATGATTCAAAAAAACTTTCGCAGTACAAACGGGAATTGCTGTTCGATGAAATTATAACGAAAGCTGCCGGTTATGCAATTACATGGGCCTCGCCGGAAGAAATCGACAAGTTCAATATTTTGCAGGCAACTTTTTTGGCAATGCAGCGTGCCGTCGAACAGCTTAAAATAAAACCGAATTTTATCCAAGTAGACGGAAATAAGTACCCGCCGAACTTGAAAATTCCGGGAGAAGCAATCGTAAAAGGTGACGGTAAAGTGCCGGAAATCATGGCAGCTTCTATTTTGGCAAAAGTCAGCCGAGACCGCTATATGAAACAAATGGCAGAACAATATCCGCAGTACAACTTCGCAAAACACAAAGGTTATCCGACGGCGGAACACAGAAACGCAATCAAGCAATTCGGTATCAGCCCGATTCATCGGAAAACTTTCGGCGGAGTAAAAGAATTCTTGAAGTAAAAATTAAATTTAAAATGTATTACCTTACGGTAGGTCGGGAGACAAGAGTGCGTTCAGTTTGCAGACTTTGACAGCTGAGGGTCAGACCTTAATGCAAAATCGGAATATAGGTCTGTCCCTATCGTGACAATGAAAGCGACAAAGAAAAAAACAGTATGCACTTTGCTTACGCAAATGTTTGCCTTTGGTTGTTGTCCCCTGATTATACTTGAAAAACACCAACAATACCGCGCCAAAACGAAATCTTGCTGCGTTATGCATTCGTAAAATCATCGGTTTTATGTTATATATCGTTTCGATGATTTTAATAACGGAGAAGTAAAATGAACATCGCATTACTTACAGTCGGAAGTATTATCGTTATCCTGCTCGCCGTGGCAACAGTAAGACTGTTTACAATGAACAAATATGCAGTAGTAGGCGAGAACAAAGAATCATTTTCAAAATTCAGCGAAGACATAAAGCAAAGCATTACTCAATCCGCAAGAGATACAAGAGGTGAGCTTTCGGACAGTATTCAAAAAAGCGTGAACGCACTTGGCGAAAATCTATATCGAGCGCAGGAGAAGGCGGAAAAAACGCAATCGGAAAGACTTGTCGAAATGCAGTCGAGGATGCAGGAAGGAATCGGAAATATCACATCCGCACTCACAGTGCAATTGGAAACAATGGACAAAAAACTGAGCGAAATACAAACCATCGTCAATGAAAAATTGGACAATAAGCTGAGAAATATGGATGAATCTCTTCGCAGTGTTCTTACCGACAATCAAAAGCAAGCAAGTGATGCTCAACGCAAACAGATAGAGGATATGAGTAGCAAAATGTCCGTAACTCTCGACGAAATGAACAAAAATGTTGCGGAAAAGCAGGACGCCGCAGGAAAGAATATCGGCGATAGATTGCAAATGCTCGAAACTCGTTTCAAAACACTTGAGGAAGCTACCGAAAGCAAGCTCGAATCAATGCGTACAACCATCGCAACCCGCCTTGATAAAATACACGAAGATAACAACAAAAAGCTGAGCGAGATACAGACTACCGTCAATGAAAAATTGGAAAGCAAAATGAACGAATCTTTCAAGCGAGTAAGCGAACAACTTGAAAACGTTCACAGAGGTCTCGGCGAAATGCAAAATATTGCCGCTGGAGTAGGTGATTTAAAAAGAGTTCTTTCAAACGTAAAGACGCGCGGTACGCTCGGAGAAATACAACTCGGCGCAATTTTACAGGAAATTCTTTCGCCCGGACAGTATGAAACAAATGTGGTCGTAATACCGAGCAAAGACGAAAGAGTGGAATTTGCGGTAAAACTTCCGGGTAAAAGCGGCGATTCCTGCGTTTATCTGCCTATAGACTCAAAATTTCCCGGAGATACATACGCCGCACTTCAGGATGCTTACGATACGGGAGATAAAGAACGTATCGATACTGCCAAAAAACAGCTCTGGGGCGTTCTCAAAAAATGTGCCGCCGATATTAAAAACAAGTATATCGAAGTGCCTTACACCACAAATTTCGGAATAATGTTTCTGCCTTTCGAGGGATTGTACGCGGAAGTTGCTGCCAGCAGTCTTATCGAAGAACTTCAGCATAATTTCAAAGTCATTGTAGCAGGACCATCGACTATGGCGGCAACGCTCAGCTCGTTGCGAATGGGATTCAATACTCTTGCAATACAGAAAAAAACAGATGAGGTGTGGACTATTCTTTCGGCTGTCAAATCGGAGTTCGGCAAATTCGAGAATATTCTTACGGCTACTCAAAAAAATCTGCGCAAAGTCGACGAAGATTTGGAAAAACTGGTCGGCACGCGCACAAGACAGATAATCAGGAAACTTAAGGATGTCGAAACAACCGAGTCAAGCACGCAGGTTTTAGGAATCGACGACTAATAAATCATTTACCGCTTATATCCGCTATTCTCTATCCTTATTGGGAATATCGCTGCTGATCCGGTTTTACTTTTACCTTGCGCAAACCAAACACACCAAACCCAGCTTTTGCCCTGTGCGGCTTGCCCGCAGATCCCCTTTTAAACTACCGCGAGGTCTTAATCCCAAATCGGCATAAGGGTCTGTCCCTAAAGCAAAGAACAACCAACTGTCAGGCAGAATGTTCACCTTGCCGATTCGCAAGTAATTGATATATGACTGAAGTTACCGTATAATGCAAATAACTTTGGAGCAAAAATGGACGCACAGCAATTTAAAGAAGAAATGAAAAAACAAACGTATATCGAAGCTCATTCCGAAATGCACTTACACATGCACGACATGGCACAACGAGCGCGAAAAATCACCGTTCAAATGAATAACGAGTACAAAACGCCCGACGAGATACGCAAACTGTTCTCGGAACTTACGGAACAAACAGTTGACGAAAGTTTCGGACTGTTTCCGCCGTTCAGCACGGATTACGGCCTGAATATCAAAGTCGGAAAAAACGTATTTATCAATTCCGGCTGCTGCTTTCAGGATCAAGGCGGAATCGAAATCGGAGACAACGTACTAATCGGGCAGCAGGTTGTAATTGCAACAATCAATCACGATATGAATCCGAACAACCGCGCGAACATGTTTCCTTCTCCCGTAAAAATCGGCAGCAATGTGTGGATTGGCGCACATGCAACAATTCTTTCCGGTGTAACAATCGGTAACGGCGCAGTCGTGGCGGCAGGAGCAGTGGTAACAAAAGATGTGCCTGCAAATACGGTTGTCGGCGGTGTTCCCGCAAAAGTATTGAAGCAAATCGAAGAATAAAAGCGATGAGGAAGAGGGCAATATAATAATATAAAAGAGCTTTTCATAACCATTTTGTCAAAATGATGCAGATTCGGAAAAAATGACATTATCAGTATTTGCTATAATTATCGGTTGGGGCTATAATATAGAAAAACAAAAATTAAAG
>JAFLVQ010000107.1 GCA_022508205.1 Spirochaetales bacterium | reverse complement strand
TGTGTGACCCAGCGGATGTTGTCCAAATAATGCTTTCTCTGTGCTGTCATAAAATACCTGTATTTATTGAGATTATATAAAATGCGAAGTAAGTTGACAATAAACAAGCGCGACGTGTTTTCCACAGTGATTCTGCGATATGCACGGTCTGCTTACGCAGAAGTGTGACTATTTCGCTTTCGGTTTCATCAGAAATTTCAGCTCTTGCAATTCAATATCAAAATATGACCTTCGTTTGCCTTCATGAGAATCTCCGTATAATTTTCCAATGGTCGCTGCAGTGCGGAGTCCGCAGTTTAAAAAGCACAATGTGTTGTTTGCGTGTCCTTTGGTTAATTAATTCTTCACTTAGTTTTCCATTATAGGAATACCGAATTTGGTTGTGAAATAGTCCGACATCAGATTGAAAACAACAAAAAATATTGTGTAGCTTAAAAAGAGATAACATCGGCTTCCGCTTGCATACACTGTCGGCGAGAATGCGATTATAAATGCAGAACAGAATCCTGCAATCAGGAAAAAAGCGTTGTATAACCCTTTTGATTTTGCGGAGAAAGCGGCGATTATCTGACAAAGAAACGCTATTGCAACGATTAACAGAACCGCACATTCGCATAGCACCACAATTTTGGAAAAACCCGCAAACTGAGGCAACCTATTATTTGCAAGTAACCATTTCCCCTTTGTCACGCCCCATAGAACGGCATTCAGTAGGATAAAAGCATCCAAAATGACCTGTAGAATAAATAGTCGTTTGCTTTTTGCCCGCAGCGCAACGGTAAGCATTATGCAAAGCGGAACGATGACTACATTGACACGAAGCGAAAAATAATATGTGAAAATCGTCAGAATGCCAAGCTGTAATTTCTCGAAAAGCGAAAGTGACGGATATTGCGGAAACCAGTTGCCTACTTCGGCAGTGAAACGGTGCACATTTCCCGGACAGCTCAAGGTAAACACAAGTGCTGCTGCGCATATCAAAACGGAATCGATTATGTAGATGTCATTTTTCGTAAGTCGATGATTTTTAGCAAGTCTGTATAGCAGGAATGATAGACTCAACCCAAACAACCATGCGGCAACTTGCTCTTGATTTATGGCAAAAGCCAACAGCAGAAATGAAAACGCCATTGCCTTTTTTGAGATTGGCAAATTGTTATTTATCTTTTTGGCAATAATAAACATGGGCATGGAAGCCGCAAGCGGCCACAGATAATTCACCGTAGTCGCGCCCCAGCCTGCGGATTCCAAAGCAAGCCAATCGGTGCAGAGCAGAATCACTGTATATACGAAAACGGCATACCGTTTCTGAGGCACGCAGATATACACCAGCGACTCCGCGATGACAACGAGCGCGGCAACATCAAGAACACGCCACAGCCCGAAGTTGAGCGCGTAGCAGTTGATGAGGACGGTTTCTATTATCAACCGGGAAGACCAAGTTTCATACCGTGTTTTCAAAAAATCGAGATATGTCGTACCCTGCAAGGCGTGATTGAAATAATTAACGTCATCACCGCTAGGAGCGAGACAAAAATGCAGTACACAAAGCACAAGAACAAATACTGCCAGCGCAACATAATGCGCCCATGCATCGTCCGTAGCCGTTCGCAATTTTGACTGGAACAGCGTGTACACATCGGTATGCTGCTGAAATACAAAAGCAATCAATTTGAACAACATAAACGCCGCGGCAACAATCATAAGGAACAATACTTCAAGCCCAATAAGAGCTTTGCTCAACTGATTAAGTGGATGACCGACGGCACTTTCGCCGAAACCGATAATTATTTCACGAACCTGCGGTACAAAAATCACGAGCGACAACATTCCGAAAACAACACACAACGTCATTGCAACTTTCATAAATTTTATTACTGCTTCATCTTTCATTTACTTTTCCTCCTTCACTATATACATTGGTCGGTGTTTTACTTCCGTGTAGATTTTTGCGATATACAACCCGCAGATTCCGATTGATGACAGCTGCACGCCAGAAAAGAACGTGATGAGGCAGACGAGGCTCGCCCAACCTTGCACGGGGTCACCGAAGATGAGGCGGCGGAGAATGATGATTGCGATAAATACAAACGACATGAAGATTGCGAGTACTCCGAGAATTGCGACAAGTGTAAGTGGTTTTGTGGAAAAGCCGATGATCCCGTCAATCGAATACAAAAACAATTTTCGGAATGACCATTTTGTTTTTCCCGCCGCACGTTCTACGTTTTCGTATTCAAACCATTTTGTCTTAAAGCCGACCCATGGAAAAATCCCTTTTGAAAAACGATTGCATTCAAGCAGGCTAAGAACGGAGTTTTTGTAGCGGCATGTCATTAGTCGGAAGTCTCTTGCTCCGTCCACTATAGGAACATCGCTCATTTTGCCCATAATTTTGTAGAAAAGTCGTGCAAAAAACGAACGGACAGGCGGTTCATTCTTTCTTGTCACTCTGCGAGTTGCCGCACAGTCGAAACCTTCATCACGAACAGCACAGAGCATTTTTGGCAAAAGCGACGGCGGATCCTGCAAATCGGCATCCATAACGGCAATATATTTGCCAGACGATTTGGCAAGTCCCGCGTACAGTGCGGCTTCTTTTCCGAAGTTGCGAGAAAAGCTGACGAAATGAACGGAAGCGTCTTTGTCGGAAATGGCTTGCGCAGCTTCGAGTGTCCCGTCTGTTGAGCCGTCGTCAACGAACACAAACTCGTACGAATCCAAGCCGTTCGCTTTCAGAATGTTTATCGTTTCATCGTAGAAAATCGGGAGTGCATCCTCCTCGTTGAAGCAAGGAACGACAATGGAAAGTTCGGGAGGCATTACTTGCCGCCTCCCCCCGCGTTATCGCAGGAGCAATATTGTAAAAAATCGAGACGTGTTTTATCAGTGTAAGTCATTAAATGCCATTCCTTTCTTTTTGCTGCCGAAAATAGCACATTGCGGCTTTTTTTGGAAGTAATTCATTGAGAATCGCGCGGTGCGTAATTCGTGCAATTTAATTTCCCCAAAAAATCGATTGACAAAGACGAACGAATCATGCATACTATTGAACAATTGAAGGAATATTCAACTAATAGAGAAGAGTATGGCAGAGGATACAAAACAGATAATTCGCGATATGTTGCCCAATGATGACATTATTTACAACCTTGCGCAGTTATTCAAAATGTTCGGTGACCCGACACGGGCAAGAATTCTCAAATGTTTGCAGATAAAAGATTTGTACGTCGGCGAAATAGCGGATATTTTGGAGATGAGCATTTCGGCAGTGTCGCATCAGCTGCGGGTTTTGCGTTCGGCAAAATTGGTAAAGGGCACGAAAGAAGGCAAGGAAGTAAAATATTCACTCGATGACGACCACGTTACCAAAATTTTGGAATACGGTTTAACGCATGTCAACGAGGAGTAAGCTAAAAAATGCAGGGAAAATCTCTGTTTTTTATAATTGAACAGTTATTCAATAATATAAATGTTCAATAAATTGGAAACTAAACTGTGAATACAGTTGAAAATAAATTTTTTGGAGGTACCTTATGAGAAAGGTGTTTAAAATGGAAGATTTGGAATGCGCAAACTGTGCTGCGAAAATGGAAAGGGCGATTGCCAAAATCGACGGAGTAACTTCGGCAGCTGTAAACTTTATGAGTCAAAAATTGACAATCGAAGCCGACGATGCGAAATTTGACGACATTATGAAAGAAGCAGTCAAAATCTGCAAAAAGATAGAACCCGATTGCAAAATTATTCTTTAGTCAAATAGGAGTTATGTTATGAACACACTTATTCTCGTGCTTTCGCTCGTTGCGGGTGTTGTCGGTACGGGAGTCGGCGGCGTGTTAGGCGTCTTACTCAAAAGCAAAGGCAACAAAGTTATGAGCAGAATATTAAGTTTTGCCAGCGGCGTTATGGTTGGCATAGTTGTTTTTGAAATGCTGCCGGAGTCTTTTAAAGCATCGACACTTGCGTTAAACAGTCGCTATGGAGTATTCGTAACTTTGGCATCGGTAGTATGCGGAATAGTAATTGTTTTCGGCCTGAATATGCTGCTTGATGAAATCGAAAATATCAAAGAAATACACCACAGCCCCGAAGAACTGCATCATGAAACAGCAGTTCTGCAAATAACTCAACACAGAAATAATGTCAAAAGCGACACAAAGTCATTGCTGAAAGCCGGAATAATAATGCTGCTTGCAATAACTCTGCACAATCTGCCGGAAGGTATGGCAATCGGTGCGGCGGGAACGGCGCAGTTGAAAATGGGCATTCTCGTTGCGATTCTGATTGCCGTTCACAATATACCGGAAGGAATGACGATTTCGGCCCCTTTGGCAAGCGGCGGCATGGAAGCATGGAAGACGATTTTACTGACGACATTTGCGGGCGCGGCAACCGTTATCGGTGCCGTTATAGGTCTTGCAGTAGGCGGAATCGGACAATTGGCAATTTCTGTTTGCATGGGATTGGCAGGCGGAGCAATGCTGTACGTTACGTTCTGCGAAATAATTCCGCAGGCAATACTCATGGACGAAAGACGTATCCCTTCCGCAAGTATGTTGATCGGTATCTTATGTGCAATGATATTCGTTTACTTATTCTGAAAAATTCGGAGGGTTTTATTAATGAAAAAATTAGCAATGAGCAGAAAGGAAAAGAAAAATCTTATACGCATATTTATCGCGCTTCTTTTGTTTGCGGTTATTTTTACCGTTGACAAAATAATTGCTTTGGACAGCGTTTTTGAAGGCAGGTACAGGTGGCTGTTTCCCTTTGCGCTGTATTTGGCAGTGTATTTTGTAATAGGACACGACGTACTGTGGAAGGCCGTTCGCAATATATTTCACGCTCAGGTGTTCGATGAAAATTTTCTGATGTGTGTTGCCACACTCGGAGCATTCGCACTCGGCATATACAAAGGCGTTTCGGGAGATAAAATAGAAGGTTTTGACGAAGGCTGCGCCGTACTGCTTTTCTACCAAATAGGCGAGTGGTTCCAAACGTACGCTACCGGCAAATCGCGCAAATCAATCTGCGCACTTATGGATATTCGCCCCGACTATGCAAACATAAAACGCGGTGACGGTTTTGAACAAGTCGATCCGAGCGAAGTTAAAATCGGCGATACAATCATTGTCAATCCGGGAGAGAAAGTGCCGTTGGACGGCATTATCGTAAAAGGAGCAACAACGCTCGATACAAAAGCGTTGACAGGCGAGTCGCTTCCGCGTGATGCTGCCGATAACGAAGAAATCATAAGCGGCTGCGTCAATTTAACATCGCAGATCGAAGTAAAAGTTACGAAAGAATTTTACGATTCTACCGTTTCCAAAATTCTCGATCTTGTGGAAAATGCTTCAAGTCAAAAATCGAAAGCCGAAAATTTCATTACCAAATTTGCCAAATATTACACACCTGCGGTTGTCATTGCGGCACTGCTGCTTGCGGTAGTACCGGGTCTGGTCACTTCCAAATGGTCTTTATGGGTGTACCGTGCGTTAAGTTTTTTGGTTGTTTCCTGTCCCTGCGCTTTGGTTATTTCCATTCCGCTGTCGTTCTTTGCCGGTATCGGTGCGGCGTCAAGATACGGAATTTTAGTCAAAGGTTCAAATTATCTCGAAAGGTTCAATAAAGCAAATATATTCGTCTTCGACAAAACGGGCACACTTACAAAAGGTAACTTCGCAGTAACAAAGATTTTCCCCGAAAACAACAAAAGCGAAACACTGCGGCTTGCGGCCATTGCGGAACAGGATTCAAATCATCCTATTGCACGCTCGATTGTTGCCGCTTACGGCAAGGAGGTCGAAAGAGGATATACTCTTACAAATGTAGCGGGCGCGGGCATTATAGCAACTTGCGGCGATGACAAAATCTATTGCGGCAATGAAAAGCTGATAGAGCAAAATCACATACCGTTTGTAAAACAAAACGATCTCGGCACGATTGTTTACGTTGCGCGAAACGGAGAGTTTATCGGTTCGCTGCTGATAGCCGACGAGATTAAAGAAGAATCCGCACAAGTTATAGGCAAACTCAATGAAATGAACTGTCAAACCGTTATGCTTACGGGCGATAATGAAGCGATTGCAAAAAATGTTGCAGACCGAATAGGTCTTACGGGCTACAAGGCGTCGCTTTTGCCGCAGAATAAAGTTGAAGAAGTCGACAATATGCTGAAGACAAAAGGGCAGAAAAACGTGCTGTGTTTTGTCGGCGATGGCATCAATGACGCACCCGTTCTTATGCGTTCGGATATAGGTATTGCAATGGGCGGCGTAGGAAGCGACGCTGCAATCGAAGCATCGGATATTGTTTTGATGAAAGACGATCTGCGCGGACTGCCGCTTGCCAAGCGTATTGCAAAAAAGACAATGGCGATAGTGTCGCAGAATATAGTATTTTCGATAACCGTCAAATTTACCATACTGGCACTGTCGGCGTTAGGCATTGCCAACATGTGGATTGCCGTATTCGGCGATGTAGGTGTGGCAATAATTGCGATACTCAATGCGATGCGTGTAAATTCAAAATACGCAGAAGAACAGAAAGATAAGGTAAATTTCCCGGAAACGGCATAAAATTGCATTATCGACAATTTGTTTGATATACGCAAAGAAACTAAGAACGCAAAATAGGTAT
>JAFLVQ010000106.1 GCA_022508205.1 Spirochaetales bacterium | reverse complement strand
TAAATCAAAAAAGCCTGATAATAAAAACGCAGCAAATGATACTGCTGATTGCTGTTCAGCAATTTTTTTTCTATGGTAATCAAATTTTTTTCGACACTGCTGACATCATTTTCATGTACGGCAAACAATGTTTTAAGCAGCAAGAAAAAATAGTGTGATTCCGCAGTCGCCGATGTACCTTGAAAATCTTTATCTTTAATAAGGCAATAATAATGATATGCATCGACATAACGTCCGTTTAACGCATAAACAAGAGCCAAAAATAAATATTGAAGCTCCTTTGCGTACCCCATAATTCCTTCGATACCGTTTAATTTTGCAATTTTATTCATTCGTTCCAGATAATAAAGAGCCATTTTATCATTGGCACAAACAAAACTGCACATCCCCAGATTCATCAATGTTGAAATAACTTCTTTATATTCAAGATTTTTCCGCAGATATTTAAGTGCCAAAAAGTGATAATGAACGGCTTCACGGTAATTTCCTATGTAGTTGTAATAAGAACCTATTCCATTGTAAATATAAGCAATTCCTCTGAAATCCTTAACCAGCTTTTTGTAATGAAGACTTTTGAGATAATACTTTAAAACGCTCGAATACTTTCCGCGAATCGCATACGCAACACTTTTTCCCTGATATGCCCACGATAAACGATAGTAATATTTTTTTTCTATCGCCATATCGATTCCGCAGTTCAATAGTTTATTGTAATACGGAGTAAAATGCGTTCCCAAAACAAACGGAGTGCCCGTATAGCAATAAATTTGAGTATTGCTCCAATTCAGCACCTCGGCAATGGAAGTCAGCTTGTTAAAATTTTCCTCCCATTGTTCGCGTGTCTCACTGTTGTTAAAATCATTATCTGAAGAAATAAACAACAGTAAGCGCCCGCGCAGTTCTATAACCTTATTATTCAATTCTTTACCGGCACGTATACATATAAAACCGTGATTTCTGGTATCCAACAAATCGCCCTTTAAATAAGACGTAAGCCCAAGCCAATAATTAGCCTCCGCCAGTGCCTCGTTATCACCCAATTCTTCCGCAAGTTTAAGCGCGAGAGTTATACTTGTTCCCGCCTGTGTAAACTCGTAATTCATCAGAGACGTTTTCCCCTGTGCAAGGTGAAAGCGAAACAACATATTCAATGGCAGATTATCCTGCATAGGAGCCAAAAGTTTACAAAGATGTCGGCAGTCTTCAAATGCCAAAAGAATAAAAGCCAAATCCAGTTTTTTAAACAATGAATCCGATTGGATACCTGTCTGCTCTTTTTCAAGCGATATGTCGGAATGTCTTGCGTTTGAATTTGTAGTAACTTCTTCCAAAAACAAAATGCTTGTTTTTTGTTCCAATTTTTTTCTGAATTGAATCGAGTCGTCACGAGCTTCGCAATCTTTGTCCTTATTAAAAACGATAATAATGACAAAATTTGTACCTTTCTCCTTTGACAGGCGCAGTATAATTTCCTGTGAAGACGGAGGCAATGCATCAAAATTATCGATAATCAAAACCAACTTTTCGTTTCTGTGAAAATACAAAAACATGCGAATTATAGCTTCGATAATTGCATCTTTTTCGTGAAAGATTTCATCTTCCAGTATATCTTCGCGGCGTTTTGGAGTAGTTCCGTGAATTAATGCCGAAAGAATCGGACGATGATTATAAAAAACGCAAAGTTTTTCAAATAAGGCATTGATTTCATCTTCGGAATATTTTGAATATTCACTTATAATGCCGTCAAGAAAAGGTGCGTACGGATGCCAATACTCTTTCATCAATTCCGATGAACGCAGAATAGTATACTGATTAAATTGACTTTTTATAAATTGCAAAATTTCATCCGTTGCAGCATAAACTTGTTCTGTATGAAAAATAAGAAAACCATGAATAAAATCTTCTTTCGTTCCTAAAGTTTCGATCAAAAGATGTTTGTGATACCATCCCAAATGACTTTGCAGTGACATTATTTTCTCCTTATTATAAAATCAACATACAATCACCATAGCTAAAAAATCGATACTCTTCTTTTACCGCATGCGTATATATTTGCGTAAATTCTTTATAACCAGTAATTGCTGATACCAAAACGGCAAGAGAAGATTTTGGAGTATGAAAATTGGTAAACAATGCTCCGGCAGATTTCAATTTGTATCCGGGAGTTATATAAAGCTGCGTCGCAAAATGTCCGGCAGTAAATTTTCCATTGTCAAAATTGCTTTCTATTGTACGAAGCGACGTTGTTCCCACAGGAAGCAAAATTTTACCGGCAGCTACGGCTTCATTTAATTTACAAGCCTCGTCTTCGGTAATTTCATACTCTTCCTGATGAATTTTATGTTCTTCTATTGTATCACTGTAAATCGGCTGAAAAGTTCCCAGTCCGACATGCAGCGTAACATACGTGTAATTCACACCTGCGCTTTTTAAACGTAAAAATAGTTCCTCATCAAAATGAAGCCCGGCCGTCGGTGCCGCAGCAGAGCCGTAAGGTTTACTGTAGATTGTTTGATAGCGAATTTTATCATCATCATCCGCACTTTTTTTTATATACGGAGGAAGCGGAATCGCTCCGTATTTATTCAGATATTCAACCGTAAATATCGGTCTTTCACAGAAAAGCCGCTTTTTCAATGAATCGATTTCTTCTTCCACAACACAAACAATGCGTTCGTTATTCTCACTCGGAAGTATTATTTTTTCACCTGTTCTGTATTTCTTGCTTTTATCTGTCAACGCAATGGCATGATTTTCATCTTCAAGTTTTAAAATCAGCAGTTCTCCTTTGTGCCCCGTACTTTCCTTTGTAACGGCAAGACGCGAACAAATTACGCGGGAATTATTAAAAACCAAATGATATTTACTGTTTATAATTTCCGGCAATTCCCGAAACATTCTGTCTTCTATTTTTTTACTGTCTCGATAGTAAACCAGCATTCTCGAATCACTTCTGTGCTTCGCCGGATGTTGCGCAATCAAATATTCCGGGACTTCAAAATTATACTCTTCTGTCAGCATTTATTCATACCTCGCTTTGTATTACTTTTTTTTAACAAACTCCCTTTCCAGATGAAAAAAGGGTTGCTTCTTTATCTTGAAAATTAAGCGGAATATCGAAGCCTAAGTGTTCATAGGCTTTTGCCGTTGCCACTCGCCCGCGCGGAGTTCTTTGCAAAAATCCGATTTGAATCAAATACGGCTCATAAACATCTTCGATAGTGTCAACTTCTTCTCCCAAACTTATAGCCAAGGTTTTACATCCAACCGGACCGCCGCCGTAATCATTGATTATCACTTCCAATAATTTTTTGTCATTTTTGTTTAATCCCAAATTGTCGATTCCGAGCCGTTTCAATGCTTCTTTTACTATATCAAGTGTAATTGTGTTTTTACCTTTTACTTGTGCAAAATCACGCACTCGGCGCAAAATACTGTTTGCCCTTCGCGGTGTTCCTCTCGAACAGCCCGCCAAAAACAGCCCCGACTCCTCATTAATGCCTATTTTCAAAATAGAAGCGGCACGTTTTATTATCTTGAAAAGTTCCTCATTCCGATAAAAATCAAGTTTCTCGTTAATTCCGAATCTTGCAAGAAACGGAGCAGACAACAGTCCCGAACGAGTCGTTGCTCCAACCAGTGTAAAAGGCTCAATATCCACTTTCAATGTTTTGGCAGCCGGTCCCTGACCGATTATTATATCAATAGAAAAATCTTCCATCGCAGAATATAAAACTTCTTCCACATTTTTGTTCAGACGATGAATTTCATCAATAAAAAAAACGTCACCGCGCTTCATATCGGTAAGAATTGCGGCCAAATCTCCGACTTTTGTCAAAACCGGCGCACTTGTTCCTCTGAAATCTACTCCCATTTCCTTAGAAACAATATTCGACAATGTCGTTTTTCCCAATCCCGGAGGACCGGAAAGCAGTATATGATCTAACGGTTCATTTCTTTTTTTTGCAGCGGAAATATAAATGCCGAGATTTTCAACAAAAGTTTTTTGTCCTATAAAATCGCGCAATGCTCTGGGACGCAATGCTATATCAAAATCATCTTCTTGCTTATCTTCACTCATTATTTTCTCCGAACTTTAGCCAATCATTTTGAGGAACTTTTTAATGTCCGCCGAGAAATCCCCGCTGAAAGGTTTTGCTTTTTCGTAGCATTTCAGTACTTCATTCTCACTATACCCCATCGAAATCATAGCAGACACTAAATCTCGGTCATTTTCAGATATTTTTTCACCAGCTAACTCTCCGAGTTTTCCTTTCAAGTCCAATATTATTTTCTTTGCGGTCTTTTCGCCTACACCCGGAATTTTTTTCAAAATACTTACGTCATCACTTTCTATCGATTGCGCCAAAGTTGCAATATCATAACGGGAAAGCATATTCAATGCTGTTCTGGGGCCAATTCCGCTGACTTTCAGCAAAGCAGCATATCCATTTCTGCTTTCTTCCGTCAAAAAACCATACAGCGTCATAGAATCTTCTTTATGTACAAGATGCAGAAACAGTTTTACTTCTTTTCCTTTCCGCATTGAGAGGGCGCCAATATCAAGAAGAGTACAATTTACTCGATAACCGATACCGTTTACATCAATTACAGCATTATTTCCGTCTATTCGTTCCAAAATTCCTTTGAAATAATCATACATAACAAAATCCTATCAAGAAAATATCTTCAATTTTTCATTTAACCTGCTCATATTAATATGAGTAATTGCAATAGCCACAGCATCGGCAACATCATCTTGCTTTGGCGCAGATTCGCCGAGCATCATTTTAATCATATATTGAATCTGCTTTTTATCGGCTCTTCCGTACCCCAACAGAGACTGTTTTACTTGCAGCGGCGTGTATTCATAAATCGGGAGTCCGGCATTCTGCAAAGCCAGCATAATAACACCGCGTGCGTGCGCCACTGTAATTGCCGTAGTTGTATTCCTTGCAAAAAACAATTCTTCCACTGCCACATTGTCAGCCTTATGATTATTCAAAATGTGCGTAAGTTTTTCATACAACAACGCAAGCCGCTGTGCTGTTGTCAATGTCGAAGGTGTTTTAATCAACTCATGCGACAGCAGTTTGATCTTTCCATTTTTTGATTCCACAAATCCGACACCAATACGTTCTATACCGGGGTCAATCCCTAATGTTATCATTATTTTTCCTTATTTATTCACAAAACTCCAGTAAAACAAATAGCCACAATGAAAAAATTTCATTATGGCTATTCTTTATATATAAAGAAGAATTTATCCTTGATAATCATCAGGAATTTTTAAATTTGTATAAACCGCTTGAACATCGTCAAACTCTTCAAGTTTTTCCACCAAAGCAAGAATTTTATCTACACGATCAGCCGATACTTCCTGATACGTATCCGGCACCATCGTAACTTCTGCCGACACATGCGGAATTTCTTTGTCATCAAACGCCTTCAGTACATTCTCAAAATCATCCGCAGAAGTGTAAACAACCACACTGTCATCCTCCGATACTACATCATCGGCACCGGCATCTATCGCAATAGTCATTGCGTCCTCTTCCGAAATAGCCGAAGTTTCAAATACCAAAACTCCTTTTTTATGAAAGATATAAGACACACAACCATTTGCTCCTAAATTACCGCCATTTTTCGATAAAGTAGATTTTACATCCGAAGAAGTTCTGTTTCTGTTGTCCGTCATTATTTCCATTAAAATCGCAACACCTTCGGGAGCATAACCTTCATACGTAAATTCCTCATAATTAGTACCGTCTGCTCCGCCGGCACCTTTATCGATAGCTTTTTTCATTGTATCTTTTGGCATATTCGCAGCTCTGGCTTTGATTATTGCCATTCTAAGTCTCGGATTTCCGTCGGGATTAGTTCCACCCTCTTTAGCTGCAACAGTCAGCTCACGAATAATTTTTGTGAAAATAGAAGCTCTTTTTTTGTCATTTGCTCCCTTCTTATGCTGTATATTTGCCCATTTGCTATGTCCAGACAATTTTTAACTCCTTCCGTCGTTTTTTAATAAGAATCACGCGACTATATATCAAAAGTGTTTTTACATGTCAATTTATACATATTTCCTTATAAAAAAAGAGTATCCGAAATACCAATCAGATACTCTTTTCACTTTCAGGAAAAATATATTATTTACCTTTTTGCTTCATTCTCAGCAATTCTATTTTTTCTATAATATTTCGGAAAAAATCGTTCTTTCTTACACGGATTTTAAAATCGTAATCTCCGGCAAGCATTCTATCCAAAGACACCCTCATTCTGTACACCGGACCTGCCATTTTATGAGAGAAGAATAATGAATAAACTGCAATAATAACCATCAAAATCAAGCAGGTAACAAGCAACGGAGGAACAACGATAAAGAATCTCTGAGTTGTCTTTTCAAACGGACCTCTGACAATTTCCAATTTCTTAATTTCTTCATCGGTCAATTCAATTACTTCATCTGATTCATACATTGTATTTCTGTAAATAGAAGGATTATATCTCGACAAATTTCTATTCAGGTTCTTGTAGGTACCATCTTTATCTTTATAAACTGTTAACTCTTTGTTTTCCAAATTATAAATAGGGTAACCTTCTTTATCTGAAATCTTAAATTTTCCATCATCTTTTTCGGAAAATTCAATATGCAGCGGCGCATGATAC
>JAFLVQ010000105.1 GCA_022508205.1 Spirochaetales bacterium | reverse complement strand
GTGACTTAAAATACGGAAGGACAGTTCACTCTCTTTCTATGGCTTTGGCAATTTACAATGTTAATTTGTATTTCATTTCCCCCAAACTTCTGCGAATGCCGGCATACAGCAAAGAATATTTATCTGATTTGGGAATAAGTTTTACCGAAGTCGACACACTGAAAGATATTGGAAAAAAACTTGACATTCTGTACGTTACAAGACTGCAAAGAGAGCGTTTCGGCGATCCGCTGGAATATGAAAAAGCATCCGGTTCGTACCGAGTGACTTTGGAAACAATGAATATGCTGTCGCAGCATACCAAAATAATGCACCCGCTGCCGAAAGTTGATGAGATTTCGCCGGAAGTAGATAAATTGCCCAATGCTGTTTACTTTGAACAAGCTCATAACGGAATTTTTGTAAGGCAGGCATTGTTAGGATTGGTTACAGGAGCGATACAATGACAAACGAACGTATTTATAAAGTTTTTAAAATCGAAAACGGGACTGTTATCGACCATATAAAATCACCGTTGGCACTGAAAATCATCGAAATTCTGAAATTGCAGCAGAACGACGGAATACTCTCAATCGGTATGAATTTCGATTCCAAAAGAACAGGAAAGAAAGATATTATAAAAGTAGAAAATGTTTATTTATCAAAAAAAGAAACCGACTTAATAGCTTTGCTTTCTCCCACCGCAACCATTAACATTATAAAGGATGGAAATGTTATAGAGAAACGACTTCTGGAAATGCCCGAAGAAGTTTCCGATATTCTGAAATGTCCTAATCCGACATGTATTACAAATAAATACAATGATTGCCAGTCGAAATTCTTTATAAAAAAAATCGACGACAAAACCGCAATAGGACATTGTTATTATTGTGAAAGAGAAACTGAAATTACAATTGAACTTATGAAATAATTTTTTTCTCTTCTTCAATTATTGACATTAGACCTAAAATATTCCACATTAGGTATCCAATGTATTAAAAAACTGGAGTGTAAAAAATGGAAAGAAAAAGAGCATTAGTTACTGGGGGAAGTCGCGGAATCGGAAAAGCAATAAGTTTAATGCTGGCAAGAAACGGCTTTGATGTAATAATAAATTACAAAAGTAACCAAGAAGCCGCCGAAGCGACAAAAAAAGAAGTTGAAGCTATCGGAGTGAATTGCACCCTTCTGCAATTTGATATAGCTGATTTCACAAAAACAAAAACAACAATCGAAAAAGAAATACAAGATAACGGTGCAATTGATGTTTTGATAGTAAATGCCGGAACTACTGCCGATTCTTTGCTCATTCAAATGGACGAGGGACAATGGGAAAACGTTATCGATGTAAATTTAAAAAGTTTTTACTACATCACTCGTCCGGTTGTCGAAAGCATGTTTGTAAAAAAATGGGGAAAAATAGTCGTTATCAGCTCCACCGGTGGATTAACCGGAATGCCGGGACAAGTCAATTACTGTGCATCGAAATTCGGAATCATCGGTGCGGCTAAATCCTTAGCGGTTGAAATGGGAAGAAGAAATATAAATGTCAATATAATAGCTCCCGGTTATATCGATACAGAACTCATCAGCAACATGAAAGAACAACTCGGAGAAATGAAAAAACAGATTCCGATGAGAAGAATCGGAACTGTCGATGATATAGCTAATGTTGCCGAATTCCTTATAAGTGACAAATCAAACTATATTCAAGGTCAAGTAATTGCCGTAAACGGCGGAGTTCTGACTTAAAATATCAAATGTATTCATCCCTCAGAAACGTCTCTCCCGATTCAGAGACGTTTTTTTAAAACAGCTAATGCATTAAAATTATAAAACGGAGAAAAACAATGAATGAAAGAAACAGAGTAGTTATAACAGGAATGGGAATTATTTCTTGTTTGGGAAATACATTGGACGATGTCAGCAAATCTTTGCAAAACGGAATTCCCGGTTATGAAATAGATCCGGAAAGAACTGCTTTGGGAATGAGAAGCCCTCTTACAGGTACAATCAAAAACTTTGAGCCAAAAAATTATTTAGACAGAAAACGCAGAAAAACGATGGCGTTATCCACAATTTGGGCATACGCCGCAGCCGAACAAGCAATAAAAGATGCCAATCTGAAACAGGAAGAAATTGAATCTACCGAAACAGGAGTTATCTTTGGACATGATTCTGTCGCAGAAGCATCATATTTGGCAACAAAAGTTTTAATGGAAGAAAAAGACTCCAAAAATATCGGCTCAGGTTCCATTTTTCAGATCATGAATTCTACCGTAACGATGAATCTTTCAACAATTTTCCACACAAAAGGCGCAAACTGGTCATTAGCCGGTGCGTGCGCTTCCGGTTCACACGCAATCGGACAAGCCGCCGAGTTAATCCGCGTCGGAGATCAGGAACGTGTAATTGCCGGCGGTGCACAGGAAATCAATTACCATGTTATGGCAAGTTTCGATGCTTTAAATGCATTTTCAATGAACTTGGAACAACCAAAAAAAGCTTCGAGACCATTTGACAAAAATCGTGACGGACTTATTCCTTCCGGCGGCGGTGCATGTGTCATTCTTGAAAGAATGGATTTGGCATTGGCAAGAGGCGCAAAAATATATGCCGAAGTTGTTTCTTATGCTTTCGGAGCAGACGGAGACGACATGTCTGCACCAAACGGAATCGGAGCACAACAGGTTATGGAAAAAGCATTAAGAAAAGCCAATCTGAAACCGGAAGAAATCCAATATATCAATGCACATGCGACATCTACTCCGCGAGGCGACAAAATGGAAGCATGGGCAATTTCAAATGTTTTCGGCAATCATCCGTATGTTTCATCGACAAAATCCATGACAGGACACGAATGTTGGATGGCCGGTGCCAGTGAAGTTATTTATTCCGCATTGATGATGCGTGACGGCTTTATTGCGCCAAACATTAACTTTGAAGAAGGCGATGAATACACATCGAAAATTAATATAACAAACAAAATCGTTCATGAACGGCCTGAAATTATTCTGTCGAATTCTTTTGGGTTCGGTGGTACTAATGCGGCATTAATCTTGCGTTCTGTAAAATAGGATTATTTTTATGGAAAAATATGATTTTATTGTAATCGGAAGTGGACTTGGCGGTTTATGTGCAGCCATAATTTTGGCAAAGGAAAATAAAAAAGTTCTTGTTCTGGAACAGCATATAAAACCGGGCGGTTATCTTCATTCATTTAAACGGCACGGTTGGCAATTTGAAACCGGTTTTCACTTTTCGCCGGAACTGGGCAATTCGCAGATCCTGCAAATGTATTGGAAGTATCTTGGAATATTAGATAAACTGGAACTTGTTCCGTATAATAAGGAGCATTTTCATTCACTTCGGTTTCCCGATTTTCAATTGAATCTTCATTCCGGTTTGGATTCAATGCAGGAATTGCTGAATAACACATTTCCAAATGAGACAAAAGCTATCAGTTTATTTTTAAATAAAATCACAGAATTAAAACGTTATTTTGTGTACTTTAACCGTGACCATATAGGCGATATGGACAAAGAACATGCTTCTTTTGAAATCTCTGTAATGGATTTTCTGAATTCGATTGGTGCAAGTGAAAAACTGAAAGCTGTGCTTCTGGCTCATTCCTATTTATACGGTGTTCCACCTTCCGAAACGCCATTGGGAACTCATGCTATATTTTTCAACGCGCTGTACTCATCAACTACAGACATAAAAGGCGGCGGCGATGCCCTATGCAGTGCATTAACCGAAAGCCTCAAAGAGAACGACGGCGAAATTGCATTCAAAAAGAAAGTTGTACAGATAAAAACCGAAAACAAAAAAATTTGCGGTGTTGTTACCGAAGATGAAAATTATTATGAATGTGATTCCATAATTTTCTCGGCTAATCCCAAATTGTCTTTTTCACTGTTTGATGAAAATCCGTTCCGTAATATTTACACAAAAAGAATTATCGAAATGGAAAATACATCGAGCCATTTCGGAACTTATATTGCGACAAGCGCGAATCTGTCCGATTATACGTATGATACATTGTATTTCCCTTCGTATGATATAGATAATCTGTATCGCAATCCGGCTTCTGCACTGCCAAAAGACAGTTTTATGTATTTTACCGTACCTACAGCCCGTTTGGGAAAAACGGCCGACGGAAAAGATTTGGTTGAAACAATATCGATGGATACATACGACAATTACAGACAATGGAGCAACAGTAAATTCGGAAAGCGCCCGCAGGAATACAAAGATTTTAAAGCAAAAATACAAGAAAATGCAATACGCCAATTGGAAGCACATATTCCAGAAATTGCAGGGAAAATCGACTTTGTCGATTCCTCTACCCCGCTCACAAACGAACATTTTACCAACAGCCCCGAAGGATGTATTTTCGGAATAAAGCACAATATGGAACAAATGAAAGCTCCGATAAGGGCAAAAACAAAACTCGAAGGATTTTATTACACCGGGCAGTCTCTGATTTTCCCCGGCATTGTGGGAGTGACAATAACTTCATTCGTTACCTGTTCGGATATTTTGGGACAAAAATACCTATTTGATAAAATCGATAACGAAACAAGGTAATTTTTCATGCTTAAAATATTTTTCCTTGTTCTGACAAGCGTTACTTTATGCTCATGTTCTTATACAGAAAAAGAAAACAATTTACCTACAGAACTTTTGCAAAATAGTGAAATTCTGTATTTATTGCAAAATGATATGAAAGATATTGATAAAAACACTTTGCTGTCCGATATCAATCTATATTTTGTCCTTGCATATCAGTCTTATATTACATACGGATTTAACAATTCCACATTAGAATTAACCAAACAAATTCTTGCCGATTCCGACAATCTGTTTTACCGAGAAGCTTTCGATTTATACTTTCATTACGCACTAAAAGAAAATAATCTAAGCATCATCGAGCCGTATATAAAGAAAAAAGGAATTCCCGTCGGGCTCAGTTATGCTCCGCTGCTTGAAACAATTTATTTCAAAAAAACACTGAAGTCACTGGATATGATTGAAAACAAAACCGACTTCATTCCCGCAGTAACTCATCTTACTAAAAATGCAGCGTATGAAAAAAACAGACAGTACATTATCAAATACTTTGTTTCTTTGGTTTCCAGTGTAAAAAAACGTAAAGAAAATAAACCTAACATGCAGGCATTGCATTTCCAGCAGATGTTTAAAGATACAAAAGAGTATTTTTATTCCATATTTGCATCTTGGTTGTCCAATAAAGCTCCGGAACAACATTCTATCAGGCAAGCATTAAGAAATGTTCAATCGTTGAAAGAAGGCGAAATTTTGCAGCAGCTATGTGCAGAAATGGGCAAAAAACGTGATTTTTCAATAATACTGCTTCAAGAAAAAGATAAAAATCCGTTTTTGGAGTGCCTTTATGTCGTAAATACAAAAAGATCGCTTGGATATTCTGCAGCAAAAAATGCAGCGGCTTCACTGGAAAATCAATTCCCGAAATATTCGGAAGAACGTTTTTCGTTATTATCATCGCGCTTTTTCAATACTGATTTTGCGCAACCTCAAACAATTGCCGAAGAAGCTGAATACACAAAAGAATTTCCGTTCCGATATAACGCCTATTTAATAACATCTACAATGCTGCGTGATATATTGGAAAATTTTACATTGGAACAAATAAAAAATGTGAAATCTTCAATAGAAATGCTTGAACCGCAAAACTTTGCGGACAATTATGTGAGTTCAATAGCTTACCTCATCGAAATGATATATCCTGATGAAACAAAATGGAGCAATTATCTATCGGAAATTCTGCCGTTGTCATACGCAAATTTACATAATAACGGCGGATATTTCTCAATAAAGCAAAAACATCCAAATTATTCAGAAAATGTTTCAATGGGAGTAAACAGCGAAGAAAAGAAATGGGAGTATTTCAAAAAATACAATTTTACCGAAATAATGAAAAATTATATTCCGCCAAGTCATCTACCGAACAAGGATGCAGCATATTTGTATACATTTGTGCGAAATTTTCTCGAAAAAAATGGAAATTATTATGAAGCGATGAAAGTATCTGTAAAAATAGCGGAGCTTTTATATGGAAGTGAATTTGCAATGCTCGATTTGGAAACATTAAAGCATCTTTACCCATTTCATTACAAAGAAAGTGTCGAAAAATGGTCACAGAAATACAACGTTGACCAGGCACTGATTTGGGCAATTATGAGGGAAGAAAGCAGGTTTCATGCAAGCATTGTATCAAGCGCGGCAGCAATAGGATTAATGCAGGTTATGCCGGCTACCGCAAGCTGGCTGGCACCAAAAGTTGGGATAAAACAAAAGGATATTGATTTAACCAATGCCGATCAAAATATTCAATTCGGCGTTTACTTTCTTTCTTATTTGCAGACATTGGTAAACGGCAAAGAATTAATTGCTGCCGGATACAACGCCGGACAGGGAAGAGCTAAAAAATGGCAATATCAATACAAAAAATATCCGGGAAAAACTCGTTATGAAATGCTTCCTATCGAAGAAACACGCCATTACATAAGAAAAGTCATGCAAAGTTATTACGTGTATTCTTATTTACTGTCAAACAAAACATAACGGAGTATAAAAAATGTCATTTACATAATTGCAGAAAAAAAACGAAACTATTTTGCTTGATATGAAGATTTTTCATGATGAACGC
>JAFLVQ010000104.1 GCA_022508205.1 Spirochaetales bacterium | reverse complement strand
TATTGGCTGCACTCAAAGCCGTATCTGCTTTGTAATAAGCTCCAACATGGTAATAAGAATCACCTAAGTAGTAATACATAAAGTATGTATAAGAATCTACCCATTTATTTTTTATTTTTGAGTATTTTTCAAAGTATTTGATACCGTCACTGTATTTATTTTGGAAATAGCATGCTTCTCCAAGATTTTTTAAAACATTCACATTAGTAGGACTTATATTGTAGCCTTCGATAGATATTCTTTCCATTTCGGGATAATCTTTTAGTGCCTTGTAATTCCATCCTAAAATGATGTAAATATTTATTCTTCCCGGAAACAATTTTCTTTCTTCTTCAAGAGCTCGGATAGATGCATGATAATTACCTTCCGAATAGTAATCCCATCCGTTTTTTTGACGAGCAGCCGGCGCAGGCGCAGCTGGCGCATTTGTATTATCTTGGGCAAAAATTGTTAATGCAACCAAAAGAAATAAAGCAATTGTCGCGATTTTTTTCATTGTCTAAACCTCAGAATCATTTGTTTTTTGTATAGTTATCGGCATTGAAATTTTTCCGTTAATACTGCAGCCTTTTTCTATAGTCAGCAAAGGTGCACTGATGTCTCCCATAATTGATGCCGGAGCATGAATGTAGACTTCTTCGGTAGCGGAAATATTTCCTACGATTTTTCCGAAACATTGTAAAACCTTTGTTTTCATATCAGCATTAATAGCTGACATTGGTCCAACTACAATCAGATTATCAGATACGATTGTTCCTTTTAGCGAACCTTTTACCATTAATGCATCGTGTGTTTTTATATCACCTTCAAAGAAAAAATCTTCTTCTAAAATAGTATTGAAAAAATCTTCATCTATCTTTTGAAAATCATCAATGGGCATCTGTTGTCTTCCTTCATTTTTTATTTCAAGTAGCGGAACCACGTATAAAGTGAATTTACAGCATCAGTTCCGTAAAAAGAAGCGGAACGAGCCAGTCGGCTCATTATATCGGAAGCTGTTATTTTTTGGCTGTTGGTAATTTCTTTTGAAAGAAATAAATCGAAATCATCGGCAAGCCCAATAACCAAAGCCATTTCATCAATGGTATTTCCTTTGAGTCCTTGAGGGAAGCCGCTTCCGTTCAAACGTTCTTGATGCTGATAAATAAAATCAATGGTACGTTTTCTTAAAACATTACTCAATTCCAAAACTATTTCGCGTCCTTCTACAGGGTAAGTTTTGAAAATTGCGACTTCTTCGGGAGAATAATCGACTCGTCGCTTTTCGGTAAGTTCTTTAGGTAGTTTTAAAAAGCCAATATCATGAAGCAGTGCTGCCGAAAATACTTCTTCTAACACCAAAGCATTATGTTCTTTCCTTTTTTCCTGCATTCCCAACGTAATTACAAATGAGAATATAGAAACATTAACCGAGTGAATGAATAATTTTTTTGAAAACTGATATATTTCCAATAATTTTTGCGCCAAATGAGCATTTCCTTTGATAACACCGGAAATAATTTTTTCACACTCTTTCCGTTTATTAAATTCAAGATGAGAATTTTCGCTCGGATGAAAAAGCTGAGATGTTTTCAAAATTTTTATGCAGTTTTCTGCAATAGAATCACGAATTCGATCATTTACATTGTGCTCAATCGCAGGAACAACTTCTATCGGTCCGAAACATTTTCCTTCCATTCTCATCAAATCGGATTCCGTCAGAATTTTTTCGATATTTAAAAAGATTTGTCCGTTATATAAAAACGGTTTGAATAACCTGTATTTTCCCCCTTGCTGAATTAATGGGGCTAATTGCCTCAAAGTATATTTTTCTGTATCTGACATTACATTGCTTCTCCTAATTTTATATGCTTTCCAATTCTTCTATACCATAATTTATAAAATAAAGTAATTGTTACAGCAGAGAAAGAGAGTGCCAAGAACAGCACGCTCTTTCTTTTTTACTACTGCAAAGATTCGATTACTAAAGATCCCATTTTTTTTGTTCCGACAATTTTATCTGCCGGATAATTTTTCCCCGCAATATCGCCGGTTCTCCAACCATCGTCCAAAACTTTTTCTACTGCATTTTCAATTGCCAAAGCTTCCTTTTCCAAATTGAAAGAATAGCGCAGCATCATTGCACACGAGAGAATTGTTGCTAATGGGTTTGCTTTATCTTGTCCGGCAATATCGGGTGCAGAACCGTGGATCGGTTCGTAAAGTCCCGGACCGCTGTCTCCCAATGAAGCGGATGCCAGCATTCCGATAGAGCCGGTAATCTGACTTGCTTCGTCCGACAGAATGTCACCGAACATATTGCTTGTCGCTATAACGTCAAATTGTCCCGGATTACGAACCAGCTGCATTGCCGCATTGTCAACATACATGTAGCTTATTTCCACTTCGGGGTAGTCAGGAGCCATTCTTGCAGCGACTTCACGCCATAATCTGCTTGATTCGAGAATATTTGCTTTATCGACAATACACATTTTTTTGCGTCGTTTCATTGCAGATTCAAACCCTAACTTCAGAATTCTTTCGATTTCCGGAACACTGTAACGTTCCGTATCCCAAGCTTCGCTGTTATCTTCTTTTCTTCCTCTTTCGCCGAAATAAATTCCGCCGGTCAGTTCTCTTACAATCAGAATATCAAGACCGTTGCCCGCAATTTCCGGTTTCAGCGGACACGCAGCGGAAAGTTGTTTGAACATTACGGCAGGGCGAAGATTGGCATATACTTTCATTCCGCCTCTCAGTCCCAAAAGTGCTTTTTCAGGGCGCTTGTTGCCGGGCAAATTATCCCATTTTGGTCCGCCTACCGCACCTAAAAGAACCGCATCGCTTGCACAGCAAATTTTCAAGGTTTCTTCCGGCAGCGGCTCTCCGGTTTTGTCAATTGCCGCACCTCCGGCTAAAACTTCTGTATATTCAAAATTATGACCGTATTTTTTCCCTATTGCGTTCATCACACCGCAAGCTTCACGTATTATATCGGGGCCGATTCCGTCACCCGAAATTGTTGCAATTTTGTAATTTGCCATTTTTTTCTCCTCAAAAAAGTAAATATTTCCACTTTACGAAAAATATTTCGTGCATAGTAGTAGAAAAAATCGAAAAAATCAAGATTATTGACAGAAGAACGCATTTTTACTATAGTCTGCCTCAATTTTTCTGAAATAAAATTGTATCTTTTAAGGACTGCAAATGGAATATCAAATAGTTGCTTATCCCGACGATCGTTTGAAATTAATATCTTCTCCGGTAGAAAAAATCGATGAAGAACTGATTGATATAATAAATGAAATGTTTCGGATAATGTATGAATCCGGCGGCTGCGGACTTGCCGGTGTTCAAATAGGAGTTATGCAGCGGCTGTTTGTTATGGATATAAATGGTAAAAAATATGTAATGATTAATCCCGAAATTTTGGAAAAATCAAGTGATTGTTCACTTGACGAAGAAGGATGCCTTTCTTTGCCGGGAATAAGTGCGGAAGTGAAACGGGCAAAAAAAGTTACAGTAAAATATACGGATGTGGACGGAAAATAAAAAAAATTGAAAGCTACCGGGCTTTTATCGGTTTGTATTCAGCATGAATACGACCATTTGGACGGAAAGGTGTTTATTGACCATTTGGAACCAAGCGAAAAAATAAAAATATTGAAAAGCTATAGGAAACAGTTCGATTTATGAAAATAATATTTTTTGGGACTCCGGAACTTGCTGTTCAAACATTGAATAAAATTTCAGCTTCACATGAAGTAGTTATGGTTGTTACGCAGCCGGATGCGTTAGTCGGAAGAAAACAGATTTTAACGCCTTCACCAATAGCCGTGGCTGCCGATGAACTAAAACTTCCTGTTTTAAAGCCGGAAAAACTCACCAATGAAGTAAGAGAACAGCTTTCAGATCTTAACGCGGATTTATTCGTAACATTTGCATACGGTAAAATTTTCAAAGCGGAATTCTTAAAAATATGTCCCAAAGGCGGAATTAATATTCATCCTTCATTACTGCCGTTGTACCGCGGTGCTTCTCCGATTCAGAGTGCATTATTGAATGGAGAGAGTCGTTCGGGAATATCCATTCAGCAGATAGCACTTGAAGTCGACAGTGGGGATATTTTCAAATGTGAAGAATTCTCTATTTTGCCTGAAGATGACGCTATTACAATAGAAGAAAAAGTAGCGGTACGGGCTTGCGATTTGATAGAGCAGGTACTTGGCGAAATTGAAAACGGGACGCCGAAATGCGTAAAACAGGATTCGTCAAAGGCAACATTCTGCCGAATGATTTCAAAAAATGACGGGAATATCGACTGGAATACCGATGTAAATTCGATTTTTAATAAAATCAGAGCATTTGCAAAATGGCCGGTAGCTTCGACAACACTTGACGGCAAAAAATTGAATATTCATAAAGCTGCTATTTCCAATATGGAAAACAGCGGAACTCCAAGCGGGACAATAATTTGTGCCGATAAGAAAAAAGGGATTCATGTACAATGTACCGACGGAGTTTTGGAGATAAAAGAACTGCAGCTTGCGGGCAAAAACAAATTGCAGGCAGTCGATTTTTTGAATGGATACCGTAATCTGGCAGGAAAATGTCTTGCATTTGGATAAAACAACAGGAGAAATAATTAAAATGGCAAAACAATTGACATATTTCAAAGATGGTTTTACTTCTGTCAAAAACAGAGTGTTAATCAGAGCATCGGACAGTGATGAAAAAAAAGCCGTAAAAATTATCTGGTATTCTTTTTTTCTGGGATTATTGATTCTGATATTGTGTTCGTATTTTATTTTTGTCGGAATTACTTTTTCCGGAGAAAGCGTGAAAGTTGCAAATGTAGAAGGTGACAATGTTTACACTGCAATGCGCAAACTGTCCGAAAAAGATTTAAACGTTCGGGTTTATCCTAAATATTCAGACGAGTATGCCGAAGGTGTGGTTTTCAATCAAAGTCCTGAAGCCGGAACTTTGATTAAGAAAAATCGTAATGTTTCATTTAATGTTTCTATGGGAAAAAAGGCCGATGCGCTTCCTGATTTTACCGGATTGTCTCTTTATGAAATAGCGTCGATGCTTATACGTGAATACAATTATCAAAATCATATTCCTTATACTTTTGATCAAAAAAAATATGAATTCAGTGAAACCGTAGAGAAAGGGAGAATCATTCGTCAGGAACCGGCAGAAGGAACTCCGCTGAAAAGTGTCAAGAACGTTAAACTGTGGATTTCAAAAGGTTTAGATATACCGGAAGATCATCAGTTTGCCAACTATGTCGGAAAAAATTTAGTCGAATCACTCGAAGATCTGGGAATGAAAGAAGTAAACACAACTGTTTTATTTCAGGAAACAAATAAGCGACAGGAACATTTTTTAATTACAAATCAGAATATCGAAGAAGGGAAGAATATCGATGATTTCATTAAAAAAGGTGAAATAATGACGTTGTCGGCAAATATTTGGATTGAAAAAAATCGAAATGTAACGACTAAAAATTTTATGATAGATCTTCCTCAGCGAAATCTTCCATACAGATTTACTTTGTATAAAGAAAATCCCGGAGAAGAACGAAAAATATATTTTTCAATGCTGACTAAAGGCGGAATGTCATTTTCGATTCCTTACAGTATAAAAAAATTCGGAAAAATGATAGCAATGGCAGATGATTCCTTATTAAAGGAAGAAATAACAGAAGAAGAATAGCTTCTAAAATGGCAGTCTTGACTGCATAAATGTCGACAGATAAAATCCAACCGCAATCTTGTCATTGAGAGTTACTCCGCCGCCGAAATTGCAGCGGACTTTGTCGGCACAGTAAAATCCGGGGAAAATCCCGGCTTTTATATTTAAAGGCGGGTCATCGATATTTACAGGCGTTATATCTAAATTCATACCAAGTTCTATATGGAGCGAAAAATAATTTACTATAGAGAAACAAAACAGTATGTCATTTTCAAAAAAACGATTGTATGCGTATTCAACAATATAAAATAAACCGTTTCTGAATTCGTCACCGATTCCGGCTCCGGCATACAAATAAAATCCGTTCCAAACATATCCGGTTTCCAAGAAAACCGAGATCCCTCCGTAAGTCGGAAAAATTTTAAACATATATTCAAATCCCGTAGATGCACCGAAACTGAAATTATCTTTTGTTACGTTATTGGAAAACAGTCCGGGGAAATTTGCTTTTTCTGAAAAACGCAGCTTGAATAAGTGGCGGTTTTTTGAAAGAAAAGTGTATGAGATTTTGCTGTTTTGAGAAAAAAAATCTTGTGTCCCATATAACCCGCCGGAAAACGAAAATGAGAAGGAGATATTTTTTCTTGAATAATAAGAATTTCCCAAACGTATCTCATCGGAAAAGCAAGTCAGGACAGTTCCAATTGTAAATATTAAAAAAAATAGCTTATATCTCATAGTTTTTATGCTCCAAACGCCTCTATATCATAAACAAAATCGAATATCAAACCGCATAAAGAAAATTGACAAGCTGTTTCGGTTGCGATAGAATCGCCGAAAATTACAATTTAGCTAAATTTAGGATTACCGCATAGATATGAAAATTTTAAAATCGGAAGCAAATCCTTTAAAATCTGTTTTTTCCGACAGAGGCAGTTAACCATGTGGGTTGTCCTTGTTTTAATATACGGTCTTTTAAAGGGAACTAGAGAAGTTTGCAAAAAAAAGTCACTTGAAAAAAATACGGTAATTGAAGTTCTTTTCTTTTATAAGCTGTTTTATTTTCTGCTTGTGCTT
>JAFLVQ010000103.1 GCA_022508205.1 Spirochaetales bacterium | reverse complement strand
GTTCCGGAACCAGAAGTGCTGGATTGGCTGCGCCGTGGAGGGGGCTTACGAGAGCTTCACGGTGGAGGCGAAGATTAGGAGTGTTTGAGAAATAAACTAATGCGGAAATTTTAGTTGATGAAGCGTCATTTCCGGAAGACTGAAATAAAAAAAAGACAGTTTCGTTGGTAGGAGCTGTCTTTTTTTATTGATATGTTTTTTACCTTGAATCACTCTGACTGTTATTCGCCGCGGAAAAACACTATTGACGTAAATATTCATTACTTGTATTACAATATAACTGAAAATTATAAGGAGAATTAGCAATGACAAAGAACTCAATTTTTACTGTGATAATAATTGCGATGTTTGCAGTGACAAGCTGCGATTCGGGCCCGCAAACGAAGAAAGCTCCGGGATTATATGATTGGTGCGGAAATGTAAAATACAAAAGTCCGTATGATTCACAGACAACCGAGAAAAATCTGAAAAACCAAATGATCGGATTGGCTGCCGATTGGTATCAAAACGCTCAATTTTACCATATTTGGGTAAAAGCTTTCGCCGATTCCGACGGTGACGGATGCGGCGATTTGAAGGGCATAACACAAAAATTGACTTACATAAAAGACACCGTCGGTTGTGATGCGATTTGGCTGTCGCCGATATTTGATTGTGACAGCAAAAGCATTCAGCCGCAGGATAATATGCACGGTTATGACATTGTAAATTATTATGATGTAAATCCTTGCTTTGGAACAATGGATGATGTTGAAGAACTTTTGCGGGAGGCACACAAGGTCGGAATTAAAGTGATTTTTGATTTTGTGCCCAATCATACTTCAAGCAAAAACCAGTGGTTTATCGATTCGTCCAAACGAATGAACAAAAAAGAAAATTGGTACTTATGGAATAAAGAGCAGCTGCCTTGGAATCCGATGGGAAGCAAATATACATGGCATAAAAGCAAAATACGAAGTCAAGATGCGCAGCCGTTTTACTATGGAGCCTTTTGGTCGGGAATGCCCGATTTGAACTTCAGAAATTACGAAGTTCGCGAAGAAATGAAAAATGTCATACGATTTTGGCTGAATAAAGGTTTCGACGGAATTCGCGTGGATGCGGTTCGTTATCTTATAGAAACACAAAATGCTGTTAAAGATACAAAAGAAACTCATCAATATTTTGCGGAAATGCGTGAGGTTGTAGATAAATATTCCGAGTTCGGTTATCCCAAATTTATGGTATGTGAAGCGTGGATTGAAAATAACAGAGCGGAAATGGACGAATATTTCGGTACTGACAAGGCTCCGGAATTTCACATGGTATTTGATTTTGATGCCGGTAAAAGTATTTACAACGCATTAAACAGCGGCACGACTTCGGCGTTTATCGATGAATTAAAAATTTCAAGCGGCAAAGTGTACGGCAGTTTTTTGAATAACCATGATAATTATCAAAAGCGTCCAGCTTCGGAATTTTCCGATGTGCAGCGGCAACAACTGTCAGCCGCGGCATTGTTGCTCCGTCCGCAAATCCCTTTTATTTATTTCGGTAATGAATACGGACAGAAAAATCATGCAGTTTCCGGAGATATGCAGTACAGATATGCGCCTGATTGGGCTGAAATCGAAAAACAAGCTAAAGATGATAATTCCCTTTTGGCATATCATAAAATGCTTATATCCGTCAGGAATCAATATCCCGCATTGAAAACCGGTGATTTTTCAGTTGTACAGTCGGTATCCGAAAATAATTCGATAGCTGCTTATATGCTGGAAAAAGAGGGAGAGCGTTTGCTGTGTATATTTAATTTTTCGGATAAAAATTACACAACTGTTACACTGAATGCAGATAATTTACCGACAGAAAATGCATTATGCAAAAAAATAATGGGCTCGGACGGAGCTTCGGCATCACTAAACAACGGAAAAGTAACATTATCGGAATTACCGGCTTACGAAGTGCAGTTATATGCGATAACGTTATGAAACTGCGTTTGATAAAAAAAACTACAAAAACATTGACATAGCAATGGTTATAATGTATAACGCTGACAAGTTCGGCGACGTCGCCAAGCGGTAAGGCAGAGGTCTGCAAAATCTCTATCAGCGGTTCGATTCCGCTCGTCGCCTATCAAACCGCCCGAGTGGTGGAATTGGTAGACACACAGGACTTAAAATCCTGCGATCTCAACAATCGTACCGGTTCAAGTCCGGTCTCGGGCAAAACCCTAAAGCTTAGCTTTAGGGTTTTTTTATGCGGTAGATTTTTATTGAAATAACTTTATGTTTACTTACAAAAAAATCTTTATGAATTAGTGAAAAATATGAATGTTTACAAAAGTTTATTAGAAGAAGATATTGAAAAATCTCGTTTGGAAATCAGTCATCTTATTAAACGATTCAGACTTAAAACAGCTGTTAATGATGCGTCTTTTGGCATGGATCAAGGCGAAATTATCGGTTTGCTTGGTCCAAACGGAGCTGGTAAAACTACTATTTTTTATATGATAGTAGGATTTGTTACGCCTACAAGCGGAAAAATTTTGCTTGACAAATACGATATTACCAAAATGCAGATGTATAAACGCGCAAGGGTTGGAATAAGTTATCTGCCGCAGGAGTCTTCCGTTTTCAGAAAGCTTACCGTAGAAGAGAATATCGATGCTGTTTTGGAAATGCTTAAAATTTCAAAAGAAGAAAAACAGCGCCGTAAAGATGAAGCTATAGAGGAGCTTAATATTCGCCGGCTTGTAAAACAAAAAGCGTATTCATTGTCCGGAGGGGAACGGCGGCGAACAGAAATAGCCAGAGCATTGGTTCTTTATCCTAAATTTTTATTAATGGATGAACCTTTTGCCGGAGTTGACCCAATCGCCGTTGCCGATATTCAGCAGATTATCCGAAAATTGAAGGAGCGCAATATTGGAGTCCTTATAACTGACCATAATGTACGCGAGACACTTTCAATTACGGACAGGGCTTATATTATAAATCTCGGCAATATTTTCAGAACCGGCAAACCGGACGATTTGGTCAATGACCCGGAAGTACGGCGGCTTTATTTGGGAGAAAACTTTTCTTTTTAAGTTCAACTCTATATGTGGAATTGTTTTGTTTTTTATGATATTTTCTCGGCATATTTCTAATATAAGGATTTGAGAATGTTGAGTGATATTGAGATTTCCCAGAAAAATGAAATGAAACCTATTACCGAAATTGCGGCATCAATAAACTTGCAGGCTGCCGATTTGGAATTATACGGTGATTATAAAGCAAAAGTTAAGTATTCAAAGTTAAAAGAAATTCTTGCTGCCGAAAAAAAAGGCAAGTTAATTCTTGTTACGGCTATTACACCTACACCGGCAGGCGAAGGAAAATCCACTGTTTCCGTAGGTTTAGGAGACGCTCTTCATCATATCGGCAAAAATGTGGTTATTGCACTGCGTGAGCCGTCTTTAGGTCCGTGTTTCGGCGTAAAAGGCGGTGCTACCGGCGGTGGATACTCTCAAGTTGTTCCTATGGAAGATATAAATCTGCACTTCACCGGAGATATTCATGCGATTTCCATTGCCAATAACTTTCTTGCATCGGTTATAGACAATCATATTCAGCAAGGAAATGCTCTGGGCATCGACCCTCGTCAAATTACGTGGAAACGCTGTGTCGATTTGAATGACCGTGCACTGCGAAATATTGTTGTCGGTTTGGGAACGACAGCTGACGGAACTCCGCGTCAGGATGGATTTAATATCAGCGTTGCCAGTGAAATAATGGCGATTCTTTGTTTGTCAAAAAGCATTAAAGAGCTTAAAGAGCGCATAGGCAATATAGTGATCGGTCAGACTTACGATAAGCGCAATGTTTTGGCAAAAGAGCTGAAGGTTGAAGGCGCGATTGCGGCAATTTTGAAAGATGCGCTGAAACCAAACTTGGTACAAACATTGGAAAAAACGCCGGCTTTTATTCACGGCGGACCGTTTGCAAATATTGCTCATGGCTGCAATAGTTTAATGGCGACATTATCGGCTTTGAGTTTGGGGGATTACGTTGTTACCGAAGCCGGTTTCGGTGCGGATCTCGGTGCGGAAAAGTTTATGGATATAAAGTGCAGAATGGGAAATATCAAGCCGTCGGCAATAGTTATTGTTGCTACGGTAAGAGCGCTGAAAATGCACGGAGGTGTTCCAAAAAACGAACTGTCTGCTGAAAATATCGAAGCGTTGACAAAAGGTTTCGACAATCTTAAAACTCACATCGAAAATATTAAGAAGTTCGGAGTAACTCCGATAGTTGCAATCAACCATTTTGTGAATGATACGGACGAAGAGGTTCGTACATTAAAAAATCTTACCGAAGGATTGGGTATTAAAGCGGTAATTTCAAAAGGCTGGGCAGACGGCGGAAAAGGTGTGGCGGAGCTTGCCAAAGAAGTAGTAAAAATCTGCGATGAGCCAAACGATTTTCATCAGCTTTATCCGCTGGAAATGTCTTTGGAAGAAAAAATCGAAACAATCGCAAAAAATATCTATCGGGCAAAAGCCGTAGATATTCAGCCGGCAGCTGCGAAAAAACTTAAATCATTTGCCGATGCAGGATATGGCAATTTGCCGATTTGTATTGCGAAAACACAGAACTCCATTTCTCATGAAAAAACATGGATTGGCGCACCTAAAGATTATGTGCTTCCTATCAGAGAAGTCAGACTTTCAGCAGGTGCCGGATTTGTGGTTGCGCTTGCAGGCGATATAATGACAATGCCCGGTCTGCCTAAAGTTCCGGCAGCACAGGCAATCGATGTCGATGACAACGGCATAATTTCCGGATTGTTTTAAAATGAGTAGGACTGAAAAAAAGACAGTTTCCTTAACGGGAACTGTCTTTTTTTATTTGTGACATCAGGTTCACTATGATTCAAACTCAGTAACATCATCGGAAATATCGGCTTCATCATTTTCGGAGTCGGCGGCAGTTTCCTCTTTGTGTGCGTTTATGTTGGCAAGCATTTCGTCAATTTGTGCTTTTTTATTTGATTTTGAATTTTTGCTCAGATATAAAAGCAATTTCTCTGCATTATCATAATCTTGAATCTGGAAATAACTTTCGGCAAGCTCATACTGAATTTCTTCCGATGAAGGAGAAAGCTCGGCTGCCTTTGTCAGTGCTTTTATTGCTTCATTCTGATTGTTTACTGACTTGTAACAAAGTCCCAAATTCAAATGCAAATCAACAATATCCTTGTTCAGACTGATTGCTTTTCTATAATTTTTTATTGCTTCTTCATAAAATTCGAGCTTTTGCAGCGCATTTCCCAGATTATTCAGTAATTTATAATCAGTTCCGTCTTGTTCCAGTCCCTTTTTAAGAATCTCAACTGCCTTTTGCGGTTCGCCTGCAGCATTGTACAATGCAGAAACATTGATATAAGCAGCCGTGAAAGTAGGATTACATTCGATTGCCTTCAAATATTCTTCTATGGCTTGAGAAGAATTGCCGCTTTTTTCACAAGCAAAAGCTGCAATGAAGTGCAAATTGCCGTTATCCGGTGCTATCTCCAAACCTTTGAATGCAAGTTTTTTGGCTTCGGAATATTTTTCCTGCAAAATTCTGATGTCAGCCATTTCATTGTAACAAGAAACTGCATAACTTTTTTCCTGAGATGTTTCCAATTTATTTATCGAAAGCGATTTATTGTAGCATTCGAGAGCTTCCTGATATTTTTTTATGTCTTTATAACAATCGGCAAGCCTTTTTTGCAGACTTGCTTTGTTATTAATCGAAGCTGCCTTCTTGAAATATTTTATTGCATTATTTGCATTACCGTCTAATCTGTATATTTCTCCCAAATTTGCGTTTGCTTCATAAAAATCGGGATCCATTTCCAAAACTTTTGTGTAAACTTTGATTGCTTCTTTTATTTCTTCATTTTTATAATAAGAAAGTCCCTGATAGAAATACCCGTGAATGAAATCAGGCTTGATGTTTGTCGCAGAAATGAAAGCTTCAATTGCTTTCTCATATTGCTTGCTTTTAAAATACTGCTTCCCCAATTCATAAAATAACTCATAATTATTCGGATTAATTTGAAGAAGTTTTTTATACTCGTCGATTGCCTGTTCAGACATACCGCGTTTGGCATAGATTTTTCCCAATACAAGCCTGGCTGTTTCCTGATTTGGATCTTTTTTCAGTGCCAACTGAGCTCTTTTTACTGCTTCTTCAAGATTTTTTCCATCATCGGGATTTTCATCAAACAGTGTTGCTGCCAGTGCCGCGTTTGCATCCGGGTTTTCTTTGTCTTTTTCCAAAACATCAGTAAGAATACTGCGGGCGCGTGTATAATTTTGTGTATTGTATTCTTTTAATCCTTTGTTCAATAAATCGTTAATTTCTTTTTGTGCTGCGGCATTTTCCTGTTTCTCGGTATTTCCTCGACTTATGATTATCGGTTTTTCATCACGTCTTTCAATGACGGTGTTCATATTTTCGTATGAAAAGTCGTTTGGCGTATGATAATTGTTATTCTGATTTTGACTTAGTTCTTTTTGCTTTTGTTCGTTTTTCATGTTTATAATCGTGTCCTGCAATTCCAGCACTTCAGCATCATCAATATTTTTACGCAGCAGAACATCGATTTGGTCTAATGCACGGTCGAATTCTCCTTTATTCATGTAAATGCGGATAATTTTCAAAACATTATTGCGATCGTCGATATTTTCAGTATTTGTATTTTTCTCACTTTGCTGATATTTATTATGTTCAACACGAACTTTTTCT
>JAFLVQ010000102.1 GCA_022508205.1 Spirochaetales bacterium | reverse complement strand
TATTCACATATGTTGTATTATTCAGTAACTTTATTTCATGCAAGTAAAATAATTACATTTTCTTACCTCCTAGATTTTAGTCCGTGTCGCTCATATCGGCTCGGACTTTTTTTCTTCTAAGAAGATTGTTCGTCATCGTCGTCCGGTTCTTCTTTTGCGCGATAATAATCGTCGAGTGTATATTTTTGTTCTTCAAATGCAGCTTGATTGCCGGATTTCGTTTGATCGACTTGTTCTGTATAGTGAATAAAGAGCATGCTTTGTATAAGTATCGAAAATATTGCGTACAGTGCGGAACTGACGAAAATATCTAAAAACATGAAAATGCCGTTTAAAATTGAAGCTGCTGCGTTAAGCGAAAAAATGGTTATGATACCTTTTAAAATGATTTGGACAAAACTTACAGTCAGTGAAAATACGAATTGAGCTAAAAAATAAGCTATGCCTATTGTCAGTACTGCATTCAGTACATGTATCGTATCTTTTTTTATAATGAAAAAACTTCTGTCGAATGATACGAAATTTGTTTTGTTTTCCATCACCAAAACGCACGGAACCATTAAAAGGTAAAAACTCAGGATTATCCCCGGAATTACAAATAGCGCAAAACCAAACCAGCGCATTAATTCATACAGCAAAAATGTTGCGAACAATGCCGCAAACGAAGGAAAACGCGGTTTTTCAAGAAGTTTGCCGCTATTTTTTGCAATCGTTGAAATTATCAGACAGTTGTAAACGAATTTGACCAATGCGAGTGCCGTTGCAATGAGCAGCAATATTGGCAGTTCGTTTTTCATTGAGGAAATCAATTTATTTGGAGAAAAGTCGCCGAAAGGCATACTTGTCATCATTTCCTGTGCAACGGAAGTTATTTTTATCGATAGTTTGCTGCTTACAAAATTGAATATAGCGAAAACCAATAGGAACGGAATATAAATTTTGATAAACATCGCTTTATTTCTTCTGAAAAAAAATGCTGTTTTTTGAGTAAGTGGATTCATGATTTATCCTTTTGATTGTAATAATATTCGGTAAAATCGGAAGATAGCTGCGTATTGCTGCTTGAAAATATTTTGTTTTCAGCTGCGGAGTCATTTATACTTTCTTCGCAAACAACAAGCGTTTCTGCCGAAATATCTCCGATTCGCTGTTTTTTCTGTGTATTGAAAAATGAGATTGCGCCTGTCAGATAAAATATCGGAAGCGCGTCGGTAAACCGCAAAAAATTTCTTGTCGCAACAGCGGAAATACTCAAGTGTTCGTAATTTTCACGAACGACTCGGATTCTGCATATTTTCTTGCCGGGTGTCAGACCGTTCCAGCACAACTCAAAAATTATGTGATAAATAACTGCGGTCGGCACTGTTTGTTCGCACAGTTTTATGATTTTGAAAAAAAACGGAAGATCCGATCGGTTGAAATACGAAACGCACAATAAAAAAAGCAGACAGAGTAATCTGTCTATAAGCAAAGCCGTGAACCGCTGCAGCAGTGTAGCCGGAACTCTGCTGTCATTTCGATTTTCCTGCAAATTGTTTTCTGATTCCAAAATCGGTCTCCTTATTCATAAGGCAATTCCAATACATAAGCCAGTTCGTCGCAATGTTCGAGTTTTGGACATTCGAGGCATTCTCTCCACAATTTTCGCGGAAACGCATTTTTATCGGAAAATACAAAACCCATTTTTTCAAAAAATTTATCCTGATATGTTAGTGTGATGAGGCGAGGCAGTTTATATTTTTTCGCTTCTTCAATGCATGCTTTTACAAGTGCGCTTCCTATTCCTTGCTTTAAAAAATCTTCGGCAACGGCAAGCGAACATATTTCCCCCAAGTCAGACCATAAAATATTCAGTGCACAGCAGCCGCAGATTTTATTGTCATACTCGGCAACTATGAAATTTTGCAGAGTTGTATAAATTCGGTAATGGCTTTTATTCAGCATCATTTGAGCGTTCGCGTAACCGTTGATTAATTCCAGAATCTGCGGAACATCATTGACGGTCGGCTTGCGTATAATTAAACCTTCCATGCTTTTTTATCCTTTTACGTTATTCCCGACGGGAAAAAAGAAAGTGGTATTTAACAAAAAGAATGTAAAAAAGTAAACCACAAAGGAGAATTTTTTTCTAACTGCAAATATAACAAGATTCGGGAGTTTTTATGCGGAAAATGTATTCGGTTCTTTCTTTTTCATTTGTGGTTTTTTCGGCGGTTTTATGCATCGATTTTTTGTTGACGGGATTGTTTGTCGGATTCCCGAAAAACGAATTCGGCTGGATTGTCGTTTGGATATTTACTGCCGTGATTGCAATATTTTTATTGGTACTGCTTTGTATGTACGGTACACCGTCGGCAGCTGTTTTGTTCATTATTTTTTTACTTATTTTTACAATTCGTGTTGTTCGGAAAAACAATGATTTTGCGCGTATTTATGAAAATCTGCCCGAAACGAATGAATTTTTCGGTTATGCAGTGTCGTATCCGCTGCGGCTTCATTCCTCATCGAACAATACACAAAACGACGGCGGTTTTTACTTTATGATGAAGGTTACGAAAGTACGCAGCGCAGCGGTTTTTGTGCCCGTGAAACCTTTTATATTGCAGATAGACTGCCGCAACGCTGCCGAAAATACTGTTTTGTGCTGGGGAACTTACCGCGTAACCGGACGGATAAAGCCGGATAAATCAGTATATTTTATGAGCAAAAACAGTGTGGGGCGCATCAATGCGAAAAAAATTATACCAGTGAATAAATTCGCTCATCCAATGCTGAAAGTAGGTGCCGTTCGTGCAGAACTTTTGAATCGTCTCGAAAATAAATTATCGCCGCAAAGTTTTGCTTTTGTGGCGGCACTATTTTTCGGCAATCGTTCGTATATCGAACCTGAAATGATGGAAAACTGGCGAAGAAGCGGACTTGCTCATCTGCTTGCGGTAAGCGGTTTCCATGTGGGCGTTTTGGCAGTTGCGGTTCGATGTTTTTTGCGGCGTTTTTTTTCGCGGACGGTTTCGTCGATTTGTACATCGGTTGTACTGATAATTTTCGGATTGTTCCTTAACACAAGCGTATCGTCGCTGCGTGCCATTTTGATGTGTTTTATGCTGATGATGCATAATGAAGCCGGCATAAACTGCGGCAGACAGCACATAATGTCCTGCGTCGGTATAATTTTGCTTTTTGCGAATCCCTATATTATTTACGATTACGGTTTTATCTTATCGTTCAGTGCCGTTGCCGGAATTTTGTTGTTTGCGGATAAAATTATTCCGATGAAAAAATCGGCTGCTCCTGTTTTCCGCAGTTTTGCGTCGGCCGCCGCAGTTTGTATTGCTGCATTTTGTTCGACTGCATTATTCCAATGTTCGCTATTCGGGCAGCTTCCTTTATTTTCCGCAGTAACATCGATATTTGTGTGCCTGCTTTTTTCATGCGTATTTGTTTTTCTGCTGGTATGTATATTGCTGATCATTTCGCTACCCAATGCAGATTTTTTTTGCATATCGACAGATTGGGTATCTCGGACATTCCTTGAAATTATAAAGTTGACAGAAAAAATCCCTCCGCTGAAAATCGGAAATGTTCCTTTATATATGGGATTTCTGCTTTTTATTGCAGCTTTTTTTTGCCTTTACATTGCTTTGCCGATGTACTCGGTTGTGAAACGAAAAATTGCGTTCGGGAAATTAAAAAAGTCGAGTTAATGTCCCTAAATTGAATTTATAATTAAAAAAATGTGTTCGGCAGTTAATTTTTTATTGAACTACATAAATTTTATAAAATAATATGCGAAAAGTATTATGAAAATATTATAATAAAAGAATAATGCATACATACAAAGACTGTGCTGCGGTAATTTTTTTGCCAAGGAGGACAAAAATGAAGCGTTTGTTTTGTCTGTTAATATCTTCTCTTATTATCATAAGCTGCCAGCTGAATCCCTTTTTGGGGGTAGGCTCGACGGTAGACACGGTGGCTCCGGTACTGAATATTGTATCACATGAAAATTTTCAGTATGTAAGCGGAACTGTTTTGAAATTACACGGGACGTGCAGCGATAATGTGAGAGTTATTTCGATACTTTTGAAAGTCGAATACAAAGACAAAACTTTATTTACATGGGAAATAAAAAATCCCACTCTCAACAAATGGCATTATTCAATACAGCTGAATCCAAACGCCGATATTACCGAACAGTTGAATGCCGGTACAGCTGCCGAAAAATTCGAGCTTCCGGACGGCGAATATAAATTTACCGTATTCGCATACGACGCAAACGGCAACACTTCAAATGACTCCTATGATTCAAGAACACTTGTTATAGACAATGAACCTTCTGTTTCGGAAATTACATATCCGCCGCTCAAAACATCGCTGGACTTTTATGTCGGAGACGAAAATAGGGGGGGGGGCTCCGGGCGCAGATCCATACGATTACAATAACAGCGAATTTTTCAGAAACGGTGATTTTTATATTCAGGGAAATGTCGACGATAACTACGGCGTAGCAAGTCTTATATTGACATTGACCGAATATGACGGGGAGAAGAAGGAAGTAACGGGGAAAAAATTGTCCGTTACACTTGATTCTTCGATGAAGTTCACGGTAGACAGCAATATAAAGAAAGAGCTGCTGGAGGTTGACGAAGAAAAAAAACCGGCATCTTTATGGAATTGGAAAATTTATTTCAGGGAAACAGCGCAAGAGGAAGACGACAAAGTGACTCCGCGTTACTACAAAGTCAGTGTAACGGTAAAAGATTCTGCCGGAAATGAAGAAAGCAGCGACAAAGGGTTTTTTTGCGTGCTGCCGAAAATGGATTACCCGTATACGATTTTTCCGGGATACGGAGAAAAAATTCCTGTCGGAACGCCGCTTTCCGGAACGAGTTATGACGATGACGGAATCCAATCCGTAAAACTTTCGCTTTGCAATGTATCCGGTGAAGTTATTGAGGGAAAAGAAGACATCTACAGTGAAGATATTGCAGGTTCGACCATTTACACGTGGAAAATGGATAAAAGCAAGCCGGCAACAGGTGGGGCGTATATCCTCAAAGTGGAAGTTGTCGACATTTACAATAAAACAAGCAGCTACACATTTGGCGGCACGGACAATTACATTCACGACGCACTGTATCGCGAAAGACAACTCAATGTTGTCGATTTAACGGCGCCGTCCGTGGATATCAGCGCAATAAAGGGAACGGATGAGAAGGGGAAAAAAGTCGATTTCGATGTTTATTCTGATGTAGTCGATGAATCGGGCAATTTTTTGGTATCCGTAAACGTTTCCGATGCATCTCAGGTTTGCAAAGTGTACATGGCAAGAGTTTTAGCCTCCGCCGATCAGGAAGATGTTGCGAAACTCAATGAAGTCGACCCCAAAAGCGGTAATATAAAACAATGGAATTTGGAAGAAGATATAAAAGGGATAACATTTTATAACCTGTACGAGTATTCAACCGTAGATAAAGCATCAGCGCAGATTTCGAGCTCTCGGCAGTTTAATGTGTACGATGATTTTGAAGATGAGTTTGCCGCGAAACGTTTTTATGTTTATGCGGAAAATGCCAGCGGCAAAACGACGGTTTCTTATAAAACTTTGCTGAAAGAGGAAGAATCTCCGAATATTAAGGTTACATCTCCAGAACGGGAAAAAACACTGAGCATTCCGTTTGATATATCTTTCTCTGCTGCCGATTTTACGGGAATCAAAGATTTGACAATAACATGTTCCCAGAACGGCAAAGATATAGGCAACGCGATAACTCTTGCCGATTTGAAAGAGATTGATCCGTCTGCTGAATTTGCTGCCGATAATGTTTACAAAACGATTTCGGCAAAAATGTCTTCCGATAATTTCGCAGATGAGAGCGGCTTTGTCAGCGGGCTTTGTACGCTTATATTTACCGCAGTAGACTGTTACGGCAACACCCAAATTGAAACGCTGCACTTTTTTATAGACAAGGATGACCCTTATATCAAAAATGTAACCGCGTCGAAAGTTGTTGCCACATATAAAACAGGCGATACGATAAATATTCGTGTGGAAATGAACAAACCGGTAACCGTAAGTGGGGAACCGATTTTGACCCTTAATAACGAGAAAACCGTTAAATTTTCCGAAGTCAACGGAAATGTATTGATTTTCAATTATACCGTAGCAAAAGGGGACGATACGGAACGTTTGGATTGTACTAAACTGGATCTGAATGGTGCGCAAATTAGCGATGATGGTCAAAATGAGCTGGCGTCCGACTTCCACTTTCCTACCGGCGGTCAGCCCGGCTCATTGGAAGCAAATGCCGTAATAAAAATCGACACCAAAGCACCGACTGTTTTATCGGTGAAAAGCCTTACTTCGAGCGGCTCCTATAAAGCCGGCGACAAAATAGAAATACAAGTGATTTTTTCCGAAAACGTAGAAATCGTCGGAACTCCGCAATTGTCTTTGAATGTTAAAGGTGATGGGGCGTATGCGCAATACGATTCTTCACATGCCGGAAACGGCAAAGATAAAGCGGTATTTGTGTATACTGTTCAAGATGGCGACAATACGGGTGGACTTGCTTTGAACGGGTGGAATGCAAACGGTGCCGAAATTACCGATTCGGCAAAAGACGGTACAAGCAACAAAGGAAATCAACTTGATTTCAGCAAAATCGGTGCAGAATTGCCGCAAAAACTTGTAATCGATACAACCAAGCCGACAGTACAAAAAATAACATCATCATTTGAGAGTGCCCGCCTGTCAGACGGCGGCTGCTATGACGGAACAAATTATTACTGCAATGAAGGCAAATATATCAGCCTTGAGGTTACTTTCA
>JAFLVQ010000101.1 GCA_022508205.1 Spirochaetales bacterium | reverse complement strand
ACGTTATAACAAAAAGGCGGTTGAGTTGCAACAAGGTCGCAAATGTAATTGTGACCCGATTACATCCCGTTTGCAAGCCCGCAATGAGTACGGAGGAAACGGAATAAAATCAGTTAAAGGCTTTACAATACAAGTATTTTTTTATAAACGTAAATATTTTTAAGATAAGGTGGTTAAAAGATGGAACCTAAAATGTCGTTTTTCTCACAAAACAAATATTATTTCCCAAACGATTCGATAGGTGCAATACTGAAAGCATTTAACAAATTAAGTGAAGCAAATCTTATCGCTTTAATATCTTCATGCAAATTCAAAAATCCTAATACAATGCTTGTGGTAAGCATTGTATTAGGATGGCTCGGAATAGACAGATTTATGATAGGCAGTATAGGAATGGGAATTCTGAAATTACTGTGTTCGATTATAGTTATTTTTGCAACAGATGAAAACATAAGCGAAAACATATTTATGTTAGCATATATCGCATTTATTATAAGGATTATTTTATGGATAATCGATATTTTCGTAATCAAAAAAGCAACAAGAGAGAAAAATCTCGAAATCCTCGCTCGCAATTTTAAACGTTATTTCAACGAAGATCTTTTTAAAAATCGTTTTGAGCACAATGAAAACGCAAATACCGATTCCGACAACAAAAACGAAAATAAACTCAAGGAGGAGTTACAAAAATCGAAGAAGGAAAAAATTTCCGAATTGGAAAATAAAGCGGAAAATAACGAACAATAAAATTCTGATTCTGAAAACAAAGTTAAAGACGGCAACCAAAAAGTTATCGAGATTGCGAAGAAAATGAAAGCAAACAGATAAGCGAAATCACAGGGCTTACTTGGAAGAGGTCGAAAATATTCCGAAATAAAGCGTTCTTCCCCAGCAACCGCCCGAAATAAAAAAACACCGAGTTTTTACAAAAGCTCGGTGTTTTTATAAATGGGCAAAAAATTAATCCAACTTGCGAATCAATGATTCGCCTTCCATATCGGCAGGTTTTTCCATTCCCATACATTCAATCATTGTAGGAATCAAATCCGCCAATCGTCCACCCGTTACTTTTAAGCAAATTTTATCTTTTTGCAGTTCGGGACGTTTTGAAATCAGCGACAGCCACACAAGATTTGTCGTGTGCGATGTCATTGGCTTGCTTGTAACGTAATCTACCATTTGTTCCGCATTTCCGTGATCGGCAGTTACAAGCACTACACCGTCATTTGCCAAAGCAGCATCTACCACAGCTCCTACGCATTCATCTACAACGGTACAAGCTTTTACCGCAGCGTCGTAAACTCCGGTATGTCCTACCATATCGGGATTTGCATAATTGAGTATCACAACATCGTATTTCCCGCTGTTAATAGCTTCTACTGCTTTGTCTTTTACTTCATACGCACTCATTTCCGGCTTCAGGTCATACGTTTCCACTTTCGGTGAAGGCACAAGAATTCTGTCTTCATCGGTAAACTGCACATCAGATTGTCCGTTAAAGAAAAATGTTACATGTGCAAATTTTTCCGTTTCAGCAATGCGCAGCTGCGTTTTTCCGTTATCCGCAAGGTACTGGCCAAATAAATTAGTCAATTCGACATTAGGGAATGCAATTTGCACATTCGCTCTTGAAGATGATGCAACGCCGTCGTAATATTCAGTAAAACAGACATAGTCGAGATTTTTAATATCTTTTGTCTGAAATTCATTAAACCCGTCAAGAACGAATGCTTTTGTCATTTCACGAGTTCTGTCCAAACGATAATTAAAGAAAATGACAGAGTCATTATCAGACACCGGTTTAAAATCGGTTGTAATTCGCGGTTTAATAAACTCATCATTTTCATCTTTTGCATAAGCATCGGCTACAATATCATACACATTGTCAAATTTAGGCGCGGCACCGGCAGTAAGCATATCATAAGCAATTTTGATTCTGTCCCAGTTTGTATCGCGATCCATTGCATAATATCTTCCCACTACGGAACCTATTACACCCACTCCGTATTTCTTTGCTGCCTCATCCAATTCCCGGATAAACCCTTCGGTACTTCTCGGCGGTGTATCTCGTCCATCGGAAAATACATGAATGACTACTTGGTCTTTCTTCAGTCCCACTTTTGCCGCAAGCTCCAACAGTGCAATACAATGCTCGTTATGTGCATGAACTCCCTGATCCTGCACTAAGCCCCAAAGGTGCAAAGTCGAGCCCTTTTCTTTTACCTTGTTCATCGCATCTAAAAACGGTTTGATTTTGAAAAAATCGCCGTTCAAAATCGTATTTGTAATACGAACAAGTGACTGATATACAACGCGGCCGGCTCCCATATTAAGATGTCCGACTTCGCTTGAGCCCTGATTTCCCGACGGCAAACCGACATTTTCTCCCGACGGAACAATCAAAGCAGTTGGATAATCTTTTACGTATTTATCATGGTTTGGTGTTTTTGCATTATATACAGCGTTATATCTAAAGTCCGGGTTATACCCCCAGCCGTCTCTGATAATAAGAACATAAGGTTTTTTCGACATATTTCCCCCTAATATTGTTGGTTAATTTTAATTATGTGACTATAAAAAATTATGGAGATACCGTCAATGAAATGCATCAAAAAAAATTGCATTCTCTTGAGATTATTTGGAAAAACTATTTGACAAGCAGAATTCAAATAGTTATAAGAATGACAGCTTTTATGAATTCACATTATTGAATGATGTTTTTGCCGTGAAAGTACTCTAAAATAGGTTTAAAGCAAGGAAATCTTAATTTTATGTCATTTGAAATTGAAAAAAAATTCAAAGTTCTTAACCACGATTTAACTGCAAATCAACTTGAAAATGAATTCAAAAAAATAGGTACTTCTGTAAAAATGGGTTTTTGGTGGACTGAAAATGAAGATCCTTGGTGTATAGTAACTTCTGACGGAACTCATAAAATTTCAAAAAAAAACATCGAGACAATAAATAAGCTGACCGAATTGAAAATCCCGGAAGAAGATTTTCAATTTATTCGGCTGCGAATTTTGGATAACAAAAAATATATTATTACATTAAAGAATAAAACAGTAGTCAACCGCATTGAACAAAATGTCGAATACGAATACGAATGCGAAGAAGATGTATTTCGTACAATAGCTAAATTCCTTTCGGAAGGTTTTTATATCTTCTATTATAATGTAAAAACGACTACTCTTTTTACTCTCAACGATGTAAATATTGAATTATCGAAATTCAATGACCTAAAAAATTCTTATCTGGAAATAGAAGTAACGGGAAATGACAAAGCAAAATTGGAAAAACGTTTGGATGAAATCTTAAAACTTTTTGCGAACTATCCAATCGTTGAGGAGCCGGAAAACTATAATAAATTATCACGAAACGAAAATGCACTGGCATTGGAAAATAAAAAATTGAAAGACTACTCCAAAGAGGCATTAAAACAACTTCAGGAAACAATCAATTTTATTTAAAAACAACGATATTTTATCGTATCAAATATTTATTGGGAGGGGGAAAATGATGCTTGAAAAAGCATCATTTTTTTATTTATCGCCTGTAAATTGACAAAAAGTCTATTTAAACTGCAATTATGAATAAAAATTATTCGTATAAAACGCATAATTTAATATTTAGAAATGATAGGAAAACAAAGGAGTTCCAAATGATTAAAAAAATTCTATTCCCTGTTGCAGCTTTAATTTTTGCATTGCCGCTAATTGCGCAGCCTATTTCTCCAAAGCATAATAATCCGCCATGCCGAATTCCCGAAAATGACTTGGATTTAAGATTTTTAAATCTTTCGGAAGAACAGAAAGTTCAAATCGGTAAAATAACAGATGAATATAAAAAGAAAATCGATTTAATAATAGTGGATCTTAATCGCAATAAACTTGATTTTGATGAAATAATGATAAATGATGATTACGACTTTAATAAATTGAAAGAGATGATTGAAAACAGAAAAAAACTTGAAAGCGATATTTTAATTAATTTTTTGGAAAGAGATTTAAAAGTTAAAGATTTGCTCACCAAAGAACAATGGAACGTATTTAAAAAGAATTTTCCGAAAGGTGTAAACTTTTTCAACAAAAAAGATGAAATAAACAGAAAAAATAAAATACCGCCTAAAAATCCGAAAAGTAACAGAAATAACAGACCAAATGAAAAAAAAGAAGTCAAAAATTAAGCTGTTTGATTTTTTTCGGTAAAAGTAACAGCAAGGTTATTATTTCGGTAATAATTTTGCTATGGCACAATATGGAAATGAAGGATTGAATAAAATTGAAAAATGATAAACTTATTGCCGAACTGCATAAAAAATACAGCAAGAAACTGATAAATTTGGCATACGGAATCGTAAAAGACACAGATTTGGCGCAAGACATCGTACAGGAAGTTTTTGTAAAATTTTGCAATGTACTGGAAACTTTCCAAAAATCTTGCAGTTACTATACATATTTATATAGAATGACTGTTAATCGTTCTATCGATGAGTACAGAAAAAAGAAAAGAATTGCTTTGAAAACGACTATACTTCATGAAAATGTAAGTGCAAAGTCAAAAGATGTTGATTTAATACTTTCTGTAAAAAAAATTATCGAGGAATTAGACGATATTTATCGTATCCCCATAATACTTATCGATTACGACGGACTTTCATACGAAGAAGGTGCACGAATTTTAAACATTTCTCTGCCAGCTTTCAGATCACGTCTGATACGAGGACGAGAACTTTTAATAAAAAGAATAAAACAAAAGGAAGTTTACTAATGAAATGCAAAGAAGCTAAAACTAAACTACATTTTTGGGTTGATAATCAATTGCATAAGAATGAAGATCAGGATTTAACACAGCATCTTTCATCTTGCAGCTCGTGCAGTAATTTCAAAAATGAACTGTTAATGTACAAAAATCTGATTTTCAATCAAGATAACCTTATGCCATGTAAAATAGATCCAATAACCATGGACAGCGAAAGCGTGAAAAAGCATAAAAAAATCATGGAAATGATAAGTCTTGCGGCAGCTGCATGTTTCGGAATCTTAATCGGCATGTCATTATTCCAACTGTCGGTTTTCAACAGCAAAAATAGAGAATCTGTAATAGCCGAAACAACTCCCGCAACAGAAATGCAAAATATACAAAATGTAAATATCATGCAGGAAACATATTATATGCCAATGTCATTTATGGTTAATTACGACAATTTTTTCTTTATCGATAAAAGTATTCAGCCCCAAAAATATTCTATTCCTTCAGAGTAAATTTCTTATGTTAAAAATAAAATTATCTCCCGGTCGGCAGCCGGGATTTTTTTATTTAACGAGCCACAAGAAAAACTTTAAAATAAAAACGATTTGATGTATAATCCCCCCGATTTTTTTACTGAATCAGGAGATTGGAAAATGCTGGATATAAAATTTGTTCGCGATAACATAGAAGAAGTTCAAAAAAATATCGAAAAAAGAAACGTCAAAGCAAATGCACAGTTAGTAGTGGATTTATACAAGAAAAAAAACGAATTGCAGCTTGAAATCGACGAATTACGAAAAGCCCGTAATGACAATGCCGCAAAAATGAAACAAAAACTTACAGATGATGAACGCGCAAAATTAATAGAAGAAGGCAAAACATTAAAAAGCAAAATTAGCGAGATTGAAGAAGAAAGCAAAAAAATTGATATGCAATATTTTGAAGAAGCAATGAAACTGCCGAATATGACAGATCCAACTTCGCCTGTCGGTTCAGAGGAAGCAAGCATAGAAATCAAAAAAGTCGGAATCATTCCTGAATTTTCATTCCAACCAAAAGACCACGTAACACTTGGCGAAGAGCTGGATATTATAGACTTTGATTCGGGCTCGGATGTTTCCGGAAATAAATTTTATTACTTAAAAAATGAAGGCGCACTGCTGGAACTTGCACTTGTTCAGTATGGTATTACTTTTTTAGTAAAAAAAGGCTTTACTCCGTATTTAACTCCAGATATTGCAAAGGCTTCTATACTCGAAGGCATTGGTTTCAGTCCAAGAGGCGAAGAAACAAACATTTACTCTATAGAAAATACAGAGCAGTGCTTGGTGGGTACGGCAGAAATCACATTAGGCGGAATATACAGAAATAAAGTAATTGATGAAAATAATCTTCCTATAAAAATGGTAGGTTTCAGTCACTGTTTCAGAACCGAAGCCGGAGCCGCCGGACAAGCAACAAAAGGACTTTACCGTGTTCATCAATTCAGTAAAGTAGAAATGTTTATTATCTGCCATCCGGAAAAATCAGCAGAAATGCTCGAAACTCTGCGCGGAATAGAGGAAGAACTTTATCAATCTTTGGGTATTCCTTATCACGTATTAAATATTGCTACGGAAGATTTGGGAAATCCTGCGTACAAAAAATATGACCTTGAAGCATGGATGCCGGGACGAGGCGGCTATGGAGAAATCACATCTACTTCAAATTGTACCGACTTCCAATCCCGTCGCTTAAATATCAAATTTAAAGATAAAGAAGGAAAACGAAGTATTGCGCACATGCTAAACGGAACAGTAGTTGCCGTTCCTCGTGTAATAATTTCTATATTAGAAAATTTTCAAAATGAAGACGGAAGTGTTACCATACCGAAAGTTTTAGTTCCGTATACCGGATTTGAAAAGATTGAAAAAAAATAAATCATAAACTCAGCGGCTCACTCTTTCTGTAAATTTCAAAACCAAATTTGCAGTATCAAGCCGCAGTTTGCTTCATTCACAGAAAGAGTTCACTGTTTCAATTATAAAATGATTTACTATTCTACTCAAACTTTCCTGTCAGCATCTTAATTATACTTTTCCCATAAAAAGCATTTTCAGTGAGAAAACAAAAAACGTGCAGGACATAAAAAAAAAGACTCTGCGTACACAGAGTCTTTGGCAATATCGAATAGCGGAATCGAACCGCTATTGCAAGGATGAAAACCTTGTGTCCT
>JAFLVQ010000100.1 GCA_022508205.1 Spirochaetales bacterium | reverse complement strand
TTTCTTTTATAAGAATCAACGATATACCACGTTTCAAATCCGTATGCTTTCGGAGATTTTGAAGCATTGACATGTATAGAAACAAAAATAGAAGCTCCGTATTTTACCGAAACATTATTTGCGATTTCGGAACGTTTATCCAAACTTAAAAAAACATCGGAATCACGTGTCAGAATAATTTTTTTATCCGGAAATTTTTTCTTTAAAAGCTCATTGATTTTTTTGGCAACTTTTAAAGTTATATTTTTTTCCAATAATGTACCTCGAAACGCTCCGGCATCTTTTCCACCGTGTCCGGCATCGATTACAATGGCGTTTATCAAAATTTTATCGGGTTTCATTTCATGCAGATAAACTTCGCTTATATGCTTTTGTGTATCTACCTGCGTATTTTCGGTATTGAGCTCTTTCTGCACTTCTGTTTTTCGTACTGTCGATTGATTTTCAATAACGGTATTATTTTGTTCTTTACCGACCTTATCATTCTGCAAGATTTTTTTTTCATTGATTTTATTAAAAACCGCATCATTTTCATCTGTAATCAAAGTATCAACATAAATCAGTGTTTCATCGGCAAATACATAAGGCAGTCCCTCTCCGAAAATGATTTCACTGCCGTCTTTTTCAATGCGAATAAGATTTCCAGAAACATCGTATTCCCGATTCGATTCCGAAAAAACCAATTGAATTATGTATAAAAACAAAAGGATGAAATTAATTTTTTTGTGCATAAATTTCAAAAGTATCACCAAGTTTGAAAAAACCAGCGTATAGCATAATTAATTTCAAGAAAAATTTATTATTCAGTAGGAATTTCGATTTAACCATTCTTTCAGGATGAATTCCGGTTATTCTCGTTTTTATCTTTCTGAATCCTAATTTTTTCAATTCATTTTTTAACAAAGCCGGAGTAAAAATAAAGACATGGTCATCGGGATGCTTTTCAGCGTATGAAGAAAATTTCTTTTTTATTGAATAGCCGCTGCCGTTAGGCGTTGCCAACGCCAAAACTCCGTTTTTCCGCAGATGAGCTGCAAATAAAAACAGCAATTTTTTGAAGTCATTGACATGTTCAATCACATAAAATGAAGTAATAACATCGAATTTGTCAGAATTTTTTTCTAATAAAGATTGATTCCCGCATTTTGAATTTATTTTCAATTTTTCTTTTATATACGAGCAAGCATATTCCGAAATGTCATAACAAACCGGAGAAAAACCGTTTTCATTTGCATATTCCGCAAAAAAACCAAGTCCGGCGCCGAAATCAAGCAGTGTTCCGTTTTTTACATACTTAGAAATAATTTTTAAACGAGGTACAGCCAATTTCCTGATTTTTTCTCTGTCCTCTTCGTATGTTCGTCCATATTGCTGTTTATATTCCGTAAGAAAATAATTATCCGCATAAGTATTTTTATTCGGCAAAAACGTTTCAATATAAAACAAACCGCATTTATTGCAGTGAAACATATTCCACTTGTTACTTCGATATACCAAATCAGTATTAACAGAGCAGCATCCCTGACACAGCGGAACAGCCGGAGAAGATTTATCTATGACTTCTATCAGATAATCAACTTTTTCACCAAACGGAAGATTGTAAAAGAATTGCAGCTGTTCTTTGTTAGTTTCGATTGCAGTAATTTTTTCTTTAATAGCTCCAAATGAAAGTTCTGATAATTTTGATATTAGGAACGGATATTTGAATTTTTTAGTCAATTTATTGTGATAATCAGACGGATTAATAATTAATACAGGCGTATTTGTGTAAAGGCTTTCCATAAAAGTCATACCGAACGATGTAATCACCAAATCGGCATCATCGATAAATTCGACCAATGACTTCGGTGAAAAAACCTTTTCGACATCTGCATACTCCTGCGTCTTTTCCTGAAAAAACGGTCCGACAATAGCTGTTATTTCAAAACCTTTATCCGTAATCAGTTCCAAAACTTTATTAGTCAATCTTGCCGGGTCGGAACCGCCGAAAGTAACAAGAATTTTTTTTATTTTGTGTGATGTGTTGCTCTTTTTTTTCAGCTTCGGATCCAAAAAAAGATATTCTATGCCCTCGAAATTGAATTTCAAATCGGAATCCAGCGCCGGAAGCATTTTTACACTGCAAAATGCCGATTGTACACCCTCGCCCATATCATCGAAACTAAACACGGGACCAAATGTCTTGTATATTTCCATATCTTCCGTCGAAGTATCGCGAATATCGACAATCACGCGATCATACGGACCTTTCGTATTAATTTTTTCTTGAACTTCGGCATAAGACAAAGCAGCATAGCCTTTTTCTTTTACCAATTTTTCAGCTTTGTCGTCGAAGCACTTCAGCAAAAAAACGATTCTGAATTTCGGCAGTAATTTTTCTGCCAGCAAAAACATTCTCTGCAAATGACCGAATCCCCACTGCCCCCCAGCTGAAACGACAAAAAGTATTTCTCTGATACTGGAAAAATCGACTTCATCCCAAAGTTCAATAATTGATTCTATTGTCATATTAAGTTTTTTTTCCGCCAGCTTTTTCACAAAAAAATTAACGCGTTCATAATCATCGCGTGTATCAACCGAAATTTTTATATCTTCACGACTAATTTTCTCACTGTGATATTTTGTTGTTATAACTTTAAATTCATTTTTATGATTATAAATATACGGAGTTACATGTTCGAATTCATAAGGCAGCGACGCATTTTCCAATGCTCTGATCAATGCCGAACGTTTTACGACTTCTACTCCGCTTCCGTACGGAGCCGGAGCTATATGAGCCAAATCCGCATTTCCTTTGACAAATTCGCTTATTGTCTCCATAGCTATTTCCGATGATGTCAGCGGATTATCACCTGTGGCACGAACAACCGTATCAACATCAAAAAACAATGCCGCATCTACATAACGTTTCAAAACATTTTGAGCATCACCGCAAAAAAGCTCCCAGCCATTTGATTCTGCAATACCTTTTAATGCGCCTTCGCTTTCTTTTGTTGTAAGAATTACTCTTACATCGGCCGGCACAACGGACAATCGCTCTATCGTATGCTGCACCAAATATTTACCGGCAAGATTCAGAATTGCCTTACCGGGCATTCTTGATGAATTCAATCTTACCTGCAAAAAAATTCCGGTTTTATTATCCATATATGAAAATCCTAAAAATTAAAGGTGTAATAATCATCGCACTGTCGGCAAAAATCCTGCATTTCCCCGCCGGCATGAGACACGTAAGCATTTTTCAGTGTATTCATCAGTTCGGCAATACTTTCATCGGCCGCACTGCCTATTTTTTTGTTTGAATACATGCAGTAATAAACATTTAAATCGCAATCCAAATACAGCTCTCTTCGCAAGTGATAACATTCAAATCTTTCCAACGGAGATAAATCAACTACCTTTTTATCGGGAAGTACACTGCAGTAAGAAGAATATTTCTTTATCAGAATATCAGGCTGTTTATCTTTCAGTAATTTTTCTATGTCATGCTCGGTTTCGACAGTTCTTACAATATGGAAATAAACCGTAAATCCCAAATCTTTCACTTTATTATAATTGTTTACTGCGGTTTTATAATCTCCATGAGGATGAACAATGCGGTATGTATTCTCATTCTGAGCGTCAATCTTAAATACGAAAGTTACATTGTCAAAATTCGCAATTTCCGTAAGATTTTCAGGCAGTACATTTCCGAACGTTTCTACAATTACTTTTATATCTTTTGCCAAAAATGTATTGACAATGGGTACAAAATCGGGATGAAGCATCGGTTCGCACTTGTTTCCGATTACAACACGCATTTTTGAATTCACTTCCGTAATTTCCTGCGCAATTTTTTCAATTTTATTTAAATTCGCAAAATTCACAGCCGCAGAATTATGCGGAACATACGTTGCCGAAGTTGTTTCACTACCCGTAATATCAATAAACATTCCATATATCACAGAAAATAATATTTCGGAGTGTTTGAAAAGGAATTCCGCCACATCATCGTAAGAAACGTCCAATCCCAATATTTCGGTCAAAGAAGACGTAAAAGCCGATTCGCCAGAATCGCTGTTTCCTACAGAAATTCTTTTTATTCTTAAATCCACGCGGGAAATAAAAGTTTCGACATCAAAAGAATTTATGTCTTTCGACAATAACGCAAACAAATAATCTCTGCATTCCGCAGCATCAATCCCGCTGTTTTCGGAAATTGCTTTAAGCTGCTTCAAACATTCAAGCGATAAAATCACCGGCAAAAGTCCGTCGGGGTAACCTACTCCGTAAGTATAATCAGCCATGAAATTCCGATGCCGCGAAAACATATCATCGATGAAATTTTTGTCGTAAAATGGATTAGCTGCATTAAAAACAACAACATTGTCCGAATTCTTTGCTTCTTTTACCATTATATTCAGCACATTGTCGGCTGACGTGTCAGATACGACGACATTTTTAAATTTTTCGGGAATTTTAGTAATATTGCCATTCTGAAGAAGAATTATGCGCTCAAAAGTTTTATTTTTTCCTTCAATATTGTTTACAATTTCAAGTGAATCGATTTTTTGTTCACCGAACACAGGCAGCTCTCCGAAATTGGATAAAGCATCAAGAAAAAGCGTATTCATATAATCTCCGTTTAAAAACAGTTTCGTCAGATAAAAAAAATACTAAATGATTTCTTCTGCAATTTATACTCTTGCTTTTTTCTTGAATTTTATGCTACTCTTTTTATCAAAGAGTACTATCTTACAGGAGTGCAAACATTATGGATACAACATTAGTTACATTTAAAATAAGTTCCGAATTTTACGGAATCGATATTATGGAAGTTCAGGAAATCATCTCATTGCTTGAAATCACTCCGATACCGAACAGTCCTTTATTTGTCGACGGAGTTATTAATTTGAGAGGAGGAATCATTCCTGTAATAGATCTGGGAAAACGTTTTAATTTTGAAGTAAAAGAACTGACTGAAGAAGAAGCTCGTTCACGTGGAATCGTTATAATCAGAGTGGAAGGAATGATCATCGGCGTAATAATAGATCAAGTAAATCGTGTAATCTCTATTAATGGGGACGAAATTCAACCTCCGCCTCAAGTGATTGCCGGAATCGGAGCGGAATACATACAAGGTGTTTCAAAAACCGATGATAATCTTCTTATCATTCTGAATGTAAAAAAATTATTCAACAAACAGGAATTGCTGCAATTAAGCAGTACTGCAAAAAATTAATCGCAGTAAAATGATTTTCAATTTATATTGAGGATACATAATGATTACCGCCCAAACCCCTTCTATAAAAAGAAAAGATTTGGAATATGTTTTGGAATCACTGATGAGCGAACAGCTTGAATACGGAGCTTTTGCAAAAAAATTTGAAGAAAAACTGGTTGAACGTGTAGGATGCCGTTATGGGTTAAGCGTAAATTCATATTACAGCGCAATCGATATTGCATTGGAAGCGATTAATCTGCAGCAAGGCGATGAAATCATTATTTCCTCATTCGCTCCGGCGATTTACTTGGATTTGCTTTTAAGACGAAAAGCAAATCCGGTTATCATCGATATTGAAGAAAATTCTTATTTCCCATCTGCGGAACAAGTCGAAAGAGCCGTAACAGATAAGACAAAAGCTTTTATCCTTGTTCATAATTTCGGTTTCGCAGTCGATGATACGCCATATAAAGAACGGGTTCCGCTCTTGATAGAAGATATTACCAAAGTTCCGGGTTGTTTTATAGGTTCCAAAAAAGTGGGTTCCCTTGCCGATATTTGCATTGCAGGATTTCAAAGCAGTGAAATTATCACTACCGGAGAAGGCGCAGCAGTATTTTCCAACAATAAAAAAACATATCAAATATTGAAATCAATTACCGGGAATTCACAGGATGAGCTTACTCAAAACTATAAAATCTCGTGCCTTATCCCGGATATAAATGCCGCAATGGGAGTAAGCCAGTTATCCAGTTTAGATCACCGCTTGGAATTGAGAAAAGCTATCGGGCAAATTTACGAGGATTCACTTATCAAAGGCAGAGCAAGCTGCTTGATCCAAAAAGAAAATGAAAATCGTTATTATTCCGATTTTCCGATTCAAGTAAAATCGCCGCTGAAAGACATTATCGATTTCTTTAAAAGAGCAGGAATAGAAGTAATTCGTCCATTTGCAAAACCGCTGCATCAAATAATACATCTCCCGCTGGAAAATTATACTAATACGGAGCACTTATATCTTTCTACACTTCTTGTTCCAATAAATTCAAACTTAATGAAAAAAGATGTAATGCATATCTCAAAAAATCTATCCGTACTATTTTAAAAAGCAGGAAAAATATGAAACGATTTGCAATTGTTGGTTTTAACGAAAAACCCGGAATTAAAAATTTTCTGTCAATCATAAATGAGTTAAAAAAGAAAATGTCATTTGATTTCGATTTGTTTCTTTATAAAAGATCGGAATTTGAATTATACGATGTTTTAAATATTCCGGTTGATTTTTCATCATACAGCGGTGCCGTTGCAATCGGAGGAGACGGAACTTTTTTATACTGCTCCAGAGTATTTGCGGGAACGGGAATTCCGATATTCGGTGTAAACATGGGAAACATAGGCTTTAATATGCGAATTGAACCAAAAGATTTTGAAATGTATTTGGATATGTTTTTAAAAGATCAATGCACTTTTGAACAATTGGATGCTTTAAATGTAGAAATCAACGGTCAGAATAAAACATATACCGTTATAAATGAGGGTGTTATTTCTCACGGAGGAATATCTCGAATTTTGGATTTAAAAGTTTCGTCATGCGGATACCAAATTTACGATTTCAGCGGAGACGGAATGATTGTCAGTACGGCAACCGGTTCTACCGCATACAATTTAAGTGCTGGCGGTCCCATTCTCCACCCTTCACTGCATGCAATTTCTCTTGTACCGATTTGCCCGCATACACTTACGATTCGCCCGTCTATTATTCCCATAGAACAGG
>JAFLVQ010000010.1 GCA_022508205.1 Spirochaetales bacterium | reverse complement strand
AATGGGAATAAGGGGTTGTCCCTTTCTTGAATTGACAGTAGATGAAAACTGGGCTTTAAGCGTGTCAGGTTTGTGCTGGGTTAGGGGACAATTTGCCGAGTAAACTCGGTGCTGTGGCTAAACGTTTTTAGAGTGTCAGAAGAGGGGAACCACCCCCTTTGAGGGGCGGCTGTAATGCAATCGAAATGAATCAGTTTTTCAAGCTGTGAAGCGGAGCCGGAATTCTTCCTCCGCGTGCAATGAAATCTTTTTGACTGAAATTATTTACATTCATAATAGGAGCCTTGCCCAGCAGCCCGCCGAATTCTACAAAATCGCCGACATCTTTTCCCGGAACAGGAATGATTCTTACCGCTGTCGTTTTATTATTAACAACGCCTATTGCCATTTCATCCGCAATTATGCCCGAAATTGTTTCGGCTGTCGTTTTGCCCGGAATCGCAATCATATCCAACCCTACGGAACAAACGGCGGTCATCGCTTCCAACTTTTCGAGTGACAAAGCACCTTTTTCCGCTGCGTCGATCATGCCCAAATCTTCACTTACGGGGATAAACGCACCGCTTAATCCTCCGACCGAGCTTGAAGCCATTACGCCGCCTTTTTTCACCGCGTCATTTAACAGGGCCAAAGCCGCAGTCGTACCCGGTGCACCGCATGATTCAAGCCCCATTTCTTCCAATATATGAGCCACACTGTCGCCTATAAACGGAGTAGGAGCCAGTGATAAGTCTACTATTCCGAAGTCGCAGTTCAGTCTTTTGGCAGCTTCTTTCGCAACAAGCTGTCCCACGCGCGTAATTTTAAATGCGCTCTTTTTGATCGTTTCTGCTACGGTTTCAAAATCTTTGCCTTTTACTTTTTCCAAAGCGGTTTTTACAACACCCGGACCGCTTACACCTACATTTATTACGGTTTCGGCTTCTCCGACACCGAGAAACGCTCCTGCCATGAATGGATTATCACTGACGGCATTTGCAAATACTACAAGTTTGGCACATCCCAAAGCGTCGCGGTCTTTTGTAAGTTCCGCTGTCTGTTTGATGATTTGCCCCATATCACGCACTGCGCTCATGTTGATGCCTGCTTTTGTGGACGCTACATTTACTGAGGAACAAACAAGTTCTGTTTTTGCCAGAACTTCGGGAATTGATGAAATGAGAATTTTATCCGCATCGAGAAAACCTTTTTGCACAAGGGCAGTAAAACCGCCGATAAAGTTGATTCCTATAGTTCTTGCTGCTTTGTCGAGAGTTTCGGCAAACAGCAAGTAGTTGTCCGTTTTTGAAGCTGCGGCAACAAGCGAAATAGGAGTAACGGAAACTCGTTTATTCACAATAGGAATGCAGAATGTATTTTCAATATCTTCTCCGGTTTTTACCAAATGTTCCGCGCATCTTGTAATCTTGCTGTAAATTTTTTCACACGCACGCTTTGGATTTTCATCGGCACAGTCAAAAAGAGAAATTCCCATTGTAATGGTACGAATATCCAGTTTTTCATTGTGAATCATATCTACGGTTTCAAATACTTCATATCGATTCATACATCCCGCCTTTTATATTTTATGCATTGAATTGAAAATTTCTTCGGCATAAATCTGAATTGCCAGCTTCATATTTTCTTCCATTGACCCAAATGCTTTTTTTAAATCGGTGATGTTGATTTTTTTTTCATTCATTTCAACATACATCATCATGGTAAATTTATCTTGTAAAATTGTCTGGCTTATATCCAGAATATTTACGTCGTTTTCGGCCAAAACAGTACTGACTTTGGCGATAATACCAACCTGATCTTTTCCGACAACGGTAATAACCAGTTTCATTTTTTGTCTCCTTACATTGCAAGCAATCGATAATTAATGTTTTTGCGAATAGTGCGTTATAAAAAAAAAACGCTGCTTTGTCCATATTGAGTATTGAAATTAATCGTCGGTATGTGTCAGCGGAAAAGTTTTTTTGATATAACTCAAAAGTTTTTCCTTTTCACTGTAAAATTCTTCTATTGACTTGTTTGTATTTCGGTCGTATATGACCGCTTTTTCGATAGCAGAATATGTTTCTTCTGTAAAATCGACAAGATACTTCCCATTTTCTTCGGTAAGCAGATTATTCACTTTTTCAAGAATTTCTTTTCTGTAGCCGTTTTCAGACAGAAAAAATGCAAAAAGGAGATTGCGTTGAGTTTCGTTTTCCTGCCAATATTTTTCGGGATCGGCAGAAGCATATCTTTTCATAAATTCTTCGTTGTCCCAAGCTATTACACCCCATTTTCCGTCGGAACGATAGAGATAATAATTTTTTGCATAAACATCGCTCAAACTGAAAATTGTCAGTACGGCAAGATGTGTGATAAAACTTTCGATATTCAATCGATTCTCCGCAATTTCTTTCCGTTGTGCATCGTCGGCAAAATAGAAATTTTCTATTAACTCGGCAAGTTCGCTGCAGTTTGAATTTTCCGGATACTTTATTTCAAACCCGTCGGTTATCGGAAATTTTTTGATGCCGTTGTAATCCAGTTTAAAATCGCATTTATCCAAACCGGCTTTGATTAAGAATTCCAATTGAATATTTCGGGATTTGAAAAAATTTTCATCTACAGGTTCTAACGTTTGGTAAAATCCATAGTATTGCTTATTTAAATAAACCGCTGTCGGTGTAACTGTGGATGCGGGAACGGAATTTTTGCGAAGAAATGCCATTACGAGCGCGTTTTTGATATGGGAAACGTCTGCGGCGGTTCCGTCCCAAAAATATGAAGATTCGGTTTTTCCGCTTGCTGAGTTGAGTTTCTCGATTTTATAGTTTTTCTTCTGATAAAATTTCGAGATTCCGCCGCGCACTTTTATTCTGATAAGGCTGTGCGAATGATCATCGATAAGCTGTCCGTAATTCCAGTTTTCATTCAAACCGCCGCTTGTAAAATGGGCAGCTTCGGCATCGGAAAGAATCAGTTCGCATGTGTAAATGGGAAAATCATAATTATCCTGAATTCGGTAATCGGTATTGCAGGAAAGCAGTAACGTAACCAGCAGTAAGGCAAAAGTCTTTTTCATGGTTTGTTCCTTATATATACAGAAGTTTTATATGGAAAAGCTGATTGCCGCTTTTATATTGCCGGCAATTTTTCTGAAATATTCATTATTGATTTTGTAAAACGATAACAATGGGCCGCCGCTTATTTCGATTTTTATATTTTTTATGGGCAAGACAGCAAAAAAGGCTGCGGTTTGGAAATTCCATTGAATCCAATCGGTCATATCAGGAAAAAGAACCGACGCCTTTGGACCGAAACGTATTACCGGACCGGCTGTACCCCCCCCCGTCCCGCACGGAATCGTTGCGGCGAAGAAACCGCCGGCACCGAAAAACCACGCATCTTCGTTATTTTCATAATAGTTAAGCAATGTTGCGGAATTACTGTTTTTCCCGATTATCACTTCAAAAAATTCCCAAAACATTCCGTTGTAATCTTTGAAAAAAAGTTCCCAAACACATGAGTAGTGAGTTGCATTTTCTTCATTTATAATAGTAGAAATCGGGATTTGCAAATGCGAGTAACGCACTCCGACATTCATTGTATTGTCATTGCGAATTTTGTATTCCAACAAAGCAAAAATGTTTATAAGGTAGTTTGTATCGGAAAAAAGTATTCCGGCGTTGTAATGAATCGGAAGTTTGTCGTCTTTTTTACTGTTGTAAAATTCCACTCCGAGACCTCGTGCCGTGTGATTATTTTGTTCCAAATGTACTGTCATGAGGTTTTTCAATAAGTCTGTTCTTTCCAAATATTTTGCATCTTTTTCCATGCAGCTGTCATTGTCGATTACGCCGACTTTGAAACGGAATTGCTTTATCGGTTCATAAAAGAAATTGAAATTTTTAAGTTTGGCTCTGTTTTGATTTATTTCGGCACTTACATCGATACCGAATTTATTTTTGTCGACAAAGTTTATTTTCCCGTTGATTTCGGTATCCCAGTAAAACGTTTTTCCCATTTCAAAATTGGACATTCTTTCTTCAAGAAAAGCTCCCGTTTCAAGTTTGCCGTAAAATTCAAAGGACAATGAAAAAATATTTGAAGGTATAAAACATAAAGCTGCCAAGACGAACTTTTTCAAAAAAATTATTTGTGCTGAATCATGTATAAGGCTTTTGTTATTTACAATCGACTTTTTCATTTTCCATCTCCTTCCGGTAAGCAGTCGCAATGTTTCTGCAAAATAATGTGTTATAAAAAAGCGTTTCGTTTGTCTCCTCATTTGTCAATGTTGAGAGATTGAAATTAATCGGCAATTTCTGAAGAACAGAAAAAAATAATCAACCAGAAAGGGAACATAAATTTACTAATTCATTTGAACTATGTCAAATGTTTTTTTGAAGATATATCTGTTTTCGATATTGCATCGGAATCGGATAAGCTGGATGTTTTGAATTATTTATAAACTGTTTGAAAAGCAGTTTTGCTGAATAAAGGTAAATATTTTGTATTATTTCATGGTCTTAGTAATATATCAACGTTAAACGGGAAAAAGGAATTGCTGATGAATAGAGAATTAAAACGAATTGCACATAATGCTTATGTGGAAACTGGTTATGATGCGGAAAAAATGTACGATACTGCATTGAAATTTCAGCAGTTGATGATGATTTATGACGGTGCCGCGAAGCAGGTGACGACAAAGCTCGAAATTCTTAACAAAGAATTCAGTGTACGAAAGAAACGTAGTCCTATCGAAACAATCAAATCGCGTATTAAATCGCCCGAAAGCATCGCACTGAAACTGGACAGACACGGTCTGCCGATGACATTGGAAAATATGACTTCTTGCTTGAACGATATTGCCGGTGTACGTGTTGTGTGTCCTTATGTCGCAGATATTTATGATGTGCGAGATATGTTTTTGGCGCAGGTTGACATCAGATTAATCGAGGAAAAAGATTATATTTCACATCCAAAACCGTCCGGTTACCGAAGTCTGCACCTTGTTGTGGAAACGGATGTGTATCTTTCAGAGTGTGTCTGTCCTGTGCGTGTGGAAGTTCAGCTGCGGACTATTGCTATGGATTTTTGGTCCAGCTTAGAGCATAAAATGCGTTATAAAGCAGAAAAAGATGTTCCTCAGTCAGTAAAGGAAGAACTTCGGCAGTGTGCAGACCGTATTGCGGAAAACGATATGGAAATGCAGAGTATTGCCGAGAAGCTGAATTTGTTTATTGCGGATAGCTGATTTCTGATTCGCTGCAAAATATTTACTTTGCGTAGTAAGTAAATGAATGGTCGTTAAAGAGCGGAATTTTTTATTGACAATGATTTGAATATTTTTCAGGAGGTAAAAATGGATTCAAAACGTCATATATTAAAACAATATTTGGGAAAGAAGATTTATGTTACGGCAGATTATGTTTTTTACAAAAAGAATCGTATCAATAATTTAAGAAATTTTTTGTTTCATAATGTAATGCTGTATGACAATCCCGAAATGCTGCTCGACCATATTTGGATTCTGGAGAAAAATTTCGATTCGTCATGCTTGAAAATTCTTGAAAACTGCGGACGCGGCGGTCGAATGCGGATACACGGAACCGTAGATACGTATTTGAACGTGAAGAAGGTAAATGGAATTAATCTGCGCAAAATGTCGTATGATTTGAATAAGATTTATAAACTGGAATACATAAAAGACAAAATTTATGATTGACATCACACATTTATTTAACTATAAAGAGCCGGTTTTTTTAAAAAAAGGTTAATGAACGGTCATTAAAGATAAAATATGATGAAAAATTTAACTAAAGAGAAAATAATATTAAAAGCAATCAACATTTGGAATAAAAATAATTTTCAGAATATAAGTTTGTCTCCGGTAGCCAAAGCTTTGAAAATATCAAAACCGGCTCTGTATAAACATTTTCATAATAAGGAAGAGCTGATTACCGAAATTTACCGGTATTTTGAATCGGAATATGTAAAATTCTGGTGTATCTTTTTTGAGAAGCAAAAAGGTTTTTCCGGTAATATTTTGCGTTTGCTGATTCGATATACGGCTGTTTTTTTTCTTGAAAAATCGGAATTTTTGATGTTCCGAAAATATATGTTTGTAAATAAAAGACAGGTAAACGATCTTTGCAAAACTTATGTGGAAAATGTATTAACAAAAGACGCATTGAATGAGATATATAATAAATTCAACGATATAAACTGCCCGATAGAAGGCATAGATTATTTCTTTACATATTTGTTTACTATTGTTGAAGTATGGATGCTGCTGCAAAACGATATGGTGAAGAATTCTGAAGTGGAGATTGAAAAGTATCCTAAGGAAACGCTGCTCGATATGTGTACCGATCAAGTTTATGAGATAATAGAATGCGGCTTTTTTAAGAATACTGCCGGCAAAAAGATTGATTTTTCATCGCTTGAAGAAGAAATAAAAAACAGGAAAATCACGGATGATCTGTCGGGAGAGACTATTCTCAGTGCTATTGCGGATATAATAATCGAAGAGGGATATTGGAATATCTCGGTCAATAAAATTGCGGCGAAAATGCAGATAACAAAAAGTTTACTGTATAACTATTTTAAAGACAAAAAGACAATGATTTCGGATTTGTTGTTCAAAAGGCTGAATGCTTTCAAAAAGTGTTTTCAGGAAGATACGTTTCAGAGAACGAACGAGTTTGAAGTGTGGTATCTGCTCATATATTTTTTTTATTATACATTCAGTTCCAATGTCAGACATACTATGATTATGAACTGGATTGCAACCATGAATTACAGCAAGGTTATAATTAACGGAAAAATGGTTGATATATTAAAAAATATTTACAGGATAAAAATACCGAAAACCAAAAAACTTTTCTGCGGTACTTTTTATTTCCCGATTATAACAATGCAAATCTTAATTGTTCGATATGTTTTTTTTACCTTGATGAAAGGAATAAATTCTGATTCGGGGGAAATCAGAGTGTTTTATAAACTGTCTGTTTACGGAATAAAAAAGGAGGAGCTATGAAACGCAAAAGTTTGATGGCAATACTGCTGTTGCTGCTGCCGGTTATCGTTTTTTCACAAACAGTATCGAGCTATGGTGCAGACGAAGGAACAAAAGAAACGAAAGAAGAAGAATCGAAAAAAGAAAGCGATGTTCTTGAGCTGAGTCTCGATGACGCAATTTACAGAGCATTAAAAAATAATTTGGGACTGAAAAGCGAAGGATTCAATTTAGATAAAACCAAGTGGTCGCTTTACGGATGCTGGAATACTTTTTTGCCTTCTATTACGGGAACGGGAACATTGGCAATCAATACGCTTGATGAAGACAAACGCAAAGGTTCGATGCTTGTCGGCGTGAATCCCAGTCCGAGTATTCCGGGTGCGTATGATAATGTGATGAATTACGAATATCCAATACCACAGGTAACGCCGCAGTTGGCAATCAACGTGCAGTGGAATTTCAATGCGGCAATGATTTTTCAGGCATATCAAACATGTCTTGATTATCAGTCGGGCAAAATAACATACGAAAGTGCAAAAAGAACGTTGCTCAAAAATGTCAAACTTTCGTACTATTCGCTGCTTTTGTCTCAAATGAAACTTGTTATAGATGAAAAAGATTTGACAAGCAAAGAAGAAACGTTCAATCAGACAACGAGACAGTTTCGTTCGGGAACAGTGCCGAGGCTCAGCATGTTGAATGCACGCGTTTCGTATGAAGCTGCAAAACCGACATTGATAAGTTCGCAGGATTCGGTAAAAAACGCGGGTAATACATTGAAATATCTGCTCGGATTGGATTTGAATCAGGAATTGAAGCTGACCGATTCGATTTCTTCGGTAGAAGAAATTCTGCCTAATTTCGACGATATAGTAGACCTTTTTGAAAAGAACAATCTGCAGCTGCGAACATTGTATATTTCCAAAAAAATGATGAAAAATGCGGCATATCAATCTATTTCGGCAATGACTCCTTCATTTGCTCTCGGTTTTTCCGGAAGTTCGGCTTTCAAAAAGGAAGCATTTGAAAATAATTGGTTTAAAAATATCGACGACGATTGGAACCAAACGGCGAATTTGAGTTTTACCGTAAGTTTGCCGTTTTCGTCATGGATTCCGTTTTCATCATACCAAATCGGGCTTATCGGTGCCGAATACGCATTGAAAAAAATGGATACGGATATTGAAAATTACATTCAAAGTCAGTATTTGAGTATTCAGCAGTCGATAGATGCAATCAGTTCGGCTATTTCCAGTATAGAAATCACCAAAATGAGCATAGAAATAGCGCAGGAGGCGTTGGACTTGTCGCGCGACAGTTACGCAAAAGGCGGTCAGACACTTGTGGAACTGCATGAAGCAGAACAAAATTTGTTGACTGCGCAGTATCAGGAACTGCAGGCTGAATTTCAGTATATCAACAAAATGCTGGATCTTGAAGAACTGCTGAATATCGACATGGATGAAATAATAAAAATAACTAAGAAAAAAATGGAGAATAACAATGAAAAGAACTAACAGATTATTTTTAAGCATAGTGACTGTATTATGTTTCCTTGTTTCCTGCGGCGGAAAAAAAGATGCCGCAAAAAATAATACGGAACAGCAGCCGGAAGCGTTGTTTGCCGTAAATACGATGAAAATTCAGCGCAGCAATATCAGTGATTATATAAAGCTTACGGGCAATGTTCAGGCTAAAACGAATATTCAGGTATTTCCCGACCAAAACGGGAAAATTTCAAGCATTGCTGTGAAAATCGGCCAGTCTGTTGTGCAGGGACAGCGAATCATGGAAGTAAACCCTTCACGACCGGGAATGATTTATGCGTTAAGTCCGGTAATTGCGCCGATTTCCGGTGTAATTACATCTTTGCCCTACGAAATCGGCGATACGGTGAGTATGCAGACTCCCGTAGCCAAAGTCGGAAATCTCAGCAGATTGGAAGTTATAGCGAATGTTGCGGAAAAATATATTTCAAAAATGAAAGTTGGACTGAATGTTGCCATAATGGTAGATGCATATCCCAACATGCCTATAAACGGAAATATTTACGAAGTCAGCCCTATTGTAGATGAAGTATCCCGCACACTTGAAGTCAAGATCGAGCCGAAAGGTGCGAATGCGGCTTTGCTGAAACACGGAATGTATGCGAATATCAAAATTTTTACCGAAAACAAAAAAGATAGAGTCGTAATTCCGAGTTCGTGTATTATTACTCGCTATGGCGAACAGTCCGTATTTGTAATATGTAACCTTCCTACCGAAATATCCAACGTTACAATCAGCAAGATGCTTGCAACGTCTACCGATGATGAAAAAGCGCTTATTTTGCGTTATTTCCCTCGAATTCTTCCGGCTTCGTTCAGAGGCGATGTTTTTGAAACGAAAATTCTGCGTTCGCTCGAAAAGCGCAACGAAGAGCGTACAACACTGCTTTCGCTTTATCAAAAGGACGAAGATAATAATCTGTATAAATTAAAAGAGCAGGGCAGTTTCAACTCCAACTGTGAAAAAGCATGGAATATTTTTCTTGAACTCGGACAAGTTTTTGTTTTGCCAATATCTAAAATTTTCAAAAGCAGCATTTCGGAAGATGAACAACTGCGAAGTATTCTGATTGACAAAGGTATTATAGAAAAGACAACGAAATTTGTGGAAAAACGAATAGTTAGATCCGGTATCCAAATCGATAACAAAACAGAAATTATCGAAGGATTGCTGCAGGATGAGGAAATTGTATACAGCGGACAGTCATTGCTTGAAAACAATGCAAAAGTAAAAATTGTCCAGTTATTGAACATTGTGTACTAGGGGGAGGGTTTTCCTATGGGTGGTTTTATCAAAACGGTTGTAAGAAAACCGGTAACAATGTTAATCATATTTTTGATTTTGACTTTTATGGGTGTGTATACGGCAATGGATCTTCCGATAGATTTGTTTCCCGATATAGATTTTCCCGTATTATTGATTTTTTGTCAAAATGAAGGTTCCGGACCTACGGAAATAGAATCGAATATCACGAGAACACTTGAAAGCAGTTTGACAAGTGTTTCCGGTGTGAAAAATATGACTTCCACTTCATCAACAGGACTCAGCCTTATAATGTTGGAGTTTGATTACGGAACGAATCTCGATGTAGCGACGAATGATGTGCGTGATAAACTCGAAATGGTTAAGCATTATCTGCCGGATGAAGCGGAAAATCCGACGATTTTTAAATTTGACCCTTCTATGATGCCGATTGTGAATATCGTCGTTACCGGAAACAATCGAACTACGGAAGAACTGTATAAATTGGCAGACGATATAATTGCACCGCGCTTTGAACAGATAGTAGGTGTATCTTCCGCAAATGTCGGCGGAGGACGCGACAGAATTATACGTGTAGAAGCGTCACAAAACAGGTTAAATGCGCTCGATTTGACATTGACATCGCTGGTGTCGGCGATTGCTTCGCAGAACAGCGAAATTTCCGCCGGTTCCGTTACTCAGGGCGGTATGGATTTTCTGGTTCAAACGGCGGGTGAATACAAAAATGTCGATGAAATCAAAGATACTCTTATTACGGTAAAAGGCGGCAAGGTTGTAAGGCTTTCCGATATTGCCAATGTGTACGACGGCTATGAAGATATTACCGAATCGGTAAGGTACAATGACAAATCGGTTGTGTATCTTCGTATACAAAAGCAGTCGGGCGGCAATACGGTAGAAGTTGCCAGAAAAATTAAAGAACGTATTCCGCAGATTGAAGCCGAACTGCCGGATGGGGTAAAACTTGAAGTTGTGCGTGACTCATCGAAATCAATAAGGAATTCTATAAATTCGGTTGTTAATTCGGCAGTTTCCGGCGGTATTCTTGCAATTATTGTATTGTTTATATTCCTGCGTGATATTAAATCTACGCTGATTGTTGCCAGTTCTATGCCGGTGTCTATTGCAATTACATTCCTTCTTATGTATTTGGGCGGTCAAACTTTGAATATGATGACGCTTTCCGGGCTTGTTCTCGGTATAGGAATGTTGGTTGATAACTCAATCGTTATTCTGGAAAATATCTTTAAGTATCGTGAAAAAGGATCAAAGGTTATTGTCGCCGCGGAATTGGGTGCAAAAGAAATGGTTACGGCAATCATGGCATCGACATTGACCACAATTTGTGTATTTGTACCTACATTGATGTTCAGCAGTAAATTGGAAGTTATGGGTGTAATGATGAATGCGCTCGCATTTACGATTGTAGTTTCCCTTGTTTCCTCAATTCTTGTGGCGGCAATGCTTGTTCCGGTACTTGCAAGTAAATATTTTCCCGTAGAATCGAAACTGGAAAAACAGCTTCCTCCGAAATTGAAAGCTGTCGACGATGCAATGGAACGTTTTTTCGATGGGCTTACCGGTGTGTACAAAAAAGGATTGAAATTTGTTCTGCACTACAGAGCTGCTACTATCATTGTGGTAGTCGCGCTATTTCTTGTAAGTTGTTTTGCGATTAAAGGAATAGGGTTTGAATTCGCGCCGAAAGAAGAAAGCGATTCGGTAACTCTTAATTTCACGCTTCCGCTGGGAACAACTTATGAAGTAACAAGAGATTTCGCGGAACAAATTAAATTGATTGTGGAAAAAGAGATTCGCGGCTATGAAGGCATTATGGTGCGGGCAGGCGGAAGTTCCAGTATGCTCGGAGCAAAAGAATCGAATTACGGTGAAGTCATGATTCGACTGCCTGATTTTAATTTACGTATTGATCGCGAAAACGATATTAAAGAAAAACTGCGAAAGCATTTCAACGAATTTCCTAATGCAGAGTTCGCATTTAGTTCTCAAGGCGGAGGAATCGGAAGTGCAACGCCTGTAGAGTTTGTTGTAAAGTCAAACGATTTGGATAAATTATTGAATACATCAAAGCAAATCAGGGACTTGATAAAAGAGCATGTTCCCGAAGCTACGGAACCTGATATTGATATGGACGACGGACTGCCGCAGTGGAAAGTAGTTGTAGATCGTGAAAAGGCTTATACTTTCGGGCTTAATATTTATACTTTGGGTAATGAAATTTCCATAAATCTTGATGGTAAAACGGCTTCTCTTTACAAGGAGGGGGGCGATGACTACGATATTTTGGTAATACTGCAGGAATCTGACAGACAGTCAAAACTTGATTTGGATAAAATATTTGTAATCAGTCCTATAACAGGAAGCAGAATCGCACTGTCCAATGTTGCGCATATCGAAGAAACTACCGGTCCGGTAACTATCAAGCGTGAAAATCAAATACGTACAATCAAGGTTACTGCCGGATTGAAAAAAGGCGCGAAATTGAATCAGGTTATTGACCAGATTCAGAGACTGATTAAAGAGCATGTTCCCAAAGACGAAAGCGTCATTATCACTGTAGGCGGTGATATGGAAGATATGAAAACGATTACGAAAGTATTTATGATGGTTATTGCAATGGCGATAGTCCTTGTATTCGGAGTTATGGCAAGTCAGTTTGAATCGTTTTCATCACCATTTATCATACTTTCCACAATGCCGCTGATGATTATCGGGGTAGTGATAGTGTATTTGATAAGCGGCAGTCCATTCAGTGTATATACACTTGTCGGGCTTTTGGTATTGGTCGGAGTCGTTGTAAATACGGGTATTGTATTGATAGATTACATGAATCTTTTGATCAAGCGCGGATACAGCATTATGGATGCGTGTGTGGAAGGCGGTTCAAGCCGTCTGCGTCCCGTGCTGATGTCTGTATTGACAACGACATTGGGTATGGTGCCGATGGCGATTGACAAAGGGGAAGGTTCCGAACTTATGCGTCCGATTGCTCAGACAATGGTCGGAGGGTTGACGGTAAGTACAATATTCACATTGTTTTTGATTCCTGTTCTTTATTCATTGTTAATGGAACATAAAGAAAAGAAAGCTGTTAAAAAGCAGAAAAAGATTGATGCAAAAATGGCATTGAGAAGAGAACGTCTCCTTGAAATGCAGGCTAAGAAAAAAGTTGAAATGGAAGAAAAATCTGCAGAACCGCAGACTGAACAGGAGGAAACTACTGAACAAGGGGAAACGAATGAAGAAACTTGAAATCATAGCTAATAAATCGGTTGAAGAAGATTTATTTGACAGATTTGAAAGAAGAGGATTGAAACCTCGCTATACCGAAATTCCGATTGTATACGGAGAAGGCAGAACGAATCCGAAAAAAGGTGACGGAATCTGGCCGGAGGAAAACTTTCTGCTGATAATATACACCGAAGATGATATGGCAGAAAAAATAATTTCTGTTGTACGTGATTTGAAAATAGACTTTCCGGATGAAGGAATTAAGATTTTTGAAATCGAAGTACAGGCAAGTTTTTAAGTTCTGATTTGGTACAAAAAGTTCCATAGATAGGAAGTGCACTTTCAATCTATGGAACTTTTTTTATTACGGAATCCGATCTTAGGTACATTGGGATTTGCCTGCGTTACAAAAAATATCCTGCCGAATAAGAATAAGATTTTCTTGACATCAATGGCTCATTTTTATAGTCATGTATCGGGTGATAAAAATGTCTAAAGCAAAATTAATTAAAGAGTTTTTCCAATATATAAAGGAAAACAAAAAATTGTGGTTGCTACCGTTGCTGATTATTTTGGCTATTGTAGCTGCAGTTGCTCTCGTATCGCAAGCTCCGGCAATTGCGCCGCTTATATATTCACTGTTTTAATGATTATGAAGAAGAGTTATATATTGGGAATATCGGCTTTTTATCATGACAGTGCAGCTGCGGTGATTTGCAACGGTGAAATAATTGCTGCGGCTCAGGAAGAGCGCTTTACCCGTATAAAAGCAGATGCTTCGTTTCCTATCAATGCAATTGAGTTCTGCATGAAATATGCGGATATAAAAATTTCGGATGTTGATGAAGTTGTATTTTATGATAAACCGATTTTAAAGTTTGACAGAATTCTTGCCTCGTATCTGCACACCGCGCCTTTTGGCATACGTTCATTTTTGAAGGCCGTTCCGATGTGGCTGCGTGAAAAGTTGTGGGTAGAAGATCAAATCAAAAAAGATTTAAAATATGACAAAGATGTTTTGTTTACGCAGCATCATCAATCCCACGCTGCCAGTGCATTCTATCCGTCACCGTTTGACGAAGCGGCTGTTTTAACAATCGATGGTGCCGGCGAGTGGACAACAACTGCGATTTCATACGGAAATGCAAACAAAATCGACATTGCAGAAACAGTGGAATTTCCGCATTCTTTGGGGCTCCTCTATTCTGCATTTACATATTACTGCGGATTCAAAGTAAATTCCGGCGAATATAAACTTATGGGACTCGCACCGTATGGAAATCCGATATACAAGAAAAAAATATATGACAATCTTATTAAAGTGAATTCCGACGGTTCGTTTTCGCTGAATATGAATTTTTTCGATTATATCAGCGGATTGAAAATGATTAACAAGAGATTCTGCAAACTTTTCGGTATGCCGCCGCGCAATCCCGAAGAACCGCTGACTCAATTTTACATGGACATTGCGGCAAGTATTCAGGAAATCACAAATGAGATCATCATGATAATTGCCAGACATGCAAAAGAACTTACCGGAAGTGAAAATATATGCCTTGCCGGCGGAGTTGCTCTGAACTGCTGCGCGAATTATGTACTCGGCAAATCCGGTATTTTCAAAAATATTTTTGTTCAGCCGGCGGCCGGTGATGCCGGAGGAGCCGTCGGCGCGGCTCTTTATGTTTATTATGCGCGGCAAAATAATAAACGCGACATTAAGAACAACGAAAAAAAAATGCAGCTTACGAGCTTAGGGCCTTCATTCGGCAATGAAGAAATCGAAACAGTGCTTCGTCATCATAATTTGGTTTATAAAAAACTGTCTGATGATGATATGTGCCGTTATTGCGCAGATGCGCTTGCTGAACAAAAGATAATTGGCTGGTTTCACGGACGCATGGAATTCGGTCCGCGCGCATTGGGCTGCCGTTCTATTATTGCGGATCCGCGCAGTGCCGATATGCAGAAAAAAATGAATCTGAAAATAAAATTTAGGGAATCATTTCGTCCTTTTGCGCCTGCCGTGCTGGAGGAATTTGCCGATGAATATTTTGATATTCCGCAGGCATTGAAATTAGTAACGCCGTATATGCTTACTACAGTGCAAGTTTCCGAAAAGCATCTGAAAGGTACGGACTGTGCGAATTTTACAGGAGATAAAATATCATTACTGGGAAAAGATCGCAGTACGATTAACGCAGTTACGCACCTTGACGGTTCTGCGCGTATACAGACAGTGCGAAAAGAAGATAATCCGATTTTTTATAAGCTATTGAGTGTGTTTTACGAACGGACAAAAATGCCGATGGTTGTGAATACTTCATTTAATGTAAGAGGTGAGCCGATAGTTTGTACTCCCGAAGATGCATTGTATTGCTTTTTCGCATCAAATATTGACATACTGGTTTTGGAATGCTTTCTCCTTGAGAAAGAATCGCAGCCGGTGAAACTGGATGTAACGGAATGGAAAAAGAAAATTATTCAAGATTAGACAAAAAGACACTTCGCACATTTTGCATCTCGTTTTCGATCGGAATGCTGTTGATTGCGATATTTTCGATAGTGAGGCAGATAGTAAAATCCGATATTTTGCAGATTAATTTTATTCCGGCTGTAATTACCGGAATAATCGCGCTTTATCACCAAGCTGCGGCATGGACACTGCCGGAAAATCCAACATTGAAAAAAGTTCATTTTTCGGCAATTGCGGTAATTTTCTTTTATGCTGTAAATGCAGTTTGGAAAATGGTAACGCTGATTATCGGAACCACAGTTTTCGGTATCATTTTTTACCTGATATTTACGCCGGCATCGATAATTTTGAAATTGAATAATCATGACCACATCAAAAAAAAATCGAACGGCTGGCAGAAAGTACCTGAAAAAACAAATCAACCCAAACAATGCGAAAAATTATTTTAACAAATCAATTAACTGCTTCAATTTTTTAATTCATTCAGCAATACATCGAAATTTTTCCCGAGTGTTGCGAGACTGAAATTTTCATCGACACGCTTTTTTCCGGCTTCTCCCATTTTTTTGCGCAGAGATTTGCTGCTAAGCAGCAGTTTTGTTTTTTCATATATTATTTTTTCATTATCCACAGGCACAACAAAGCCAGTAATGCCGTCGTTAATTGCTTCCCTTGTACCGCCTACATCGCTTCCGATTACGGGAATTCCGCAGGCATTGGCTTCCAAATAGACAAGAGCAAGATTTTCGTAAAAACTTAACAGGATGAAAACATCCGATTTTTGATACAGACAGCACAAATCCACAACATTCAATTGACCTGCAAAATGTACGAAAGAACCGATTTGCAGCTCTTTTACTTTACTTCTCAATTTTGGCAATTCGCTTCCTGTGCCGGCAATGTTTAGGTGGAGATTCGGGAAATCACGATGTAGTTTAGCGAAAAGTTCTATTACTGCTGCCGTATTTTTGCCCGGAATAAGACGTGACGCCGTAGTCAGCTGCAATGTATCATCATTTTCGGTTTTTGTCGGAAATGTAAATGTTTCATTGTCAATGCAGTTCAAAATTACATGAAGATTCGGCATGTTAACAGTCTGCTCGAGTTTATTTTTTAAATTTTGACTGATTGCAATATTTGCGGCGGCATTACGATAGAACATATTAAGCTGTTTTTTCATGTGAAATATGGTTAGAAGGCGGTTTTTCTTCAATGAATCATACGCAGATATTCCGTGCTGAATTGTTATGTATTTTCCAAGCAGTTTTTTTAATTTGGGACTACAGCAGACTAACTGCGCTATATTGCCGTTTAGAATTGCAAAATCAAAATTTTTGTTATGCCTTAAAAAAGCTGAAATTATGCGGCACCATGAAAGTATGAACGTACATTTTGAATACTGCATACGAATGCATTTTATATTCTGCTGCGATAATTTTTTGTCGATTTCAGCTTCCTGCGCTGCATTTTCTTTGTAGTGCTTTGTGATTAAGGTTACATTGTGCTTGTAACTTGCAAGTGCTTTTACCAGATAACTGCAATATGTTCCGGCACCGCCTGCGAACGGCGGAAATTCACCCGATATTACAAGAATATTCATTCAGTCCTCCATGACGGCAAGTTCTTCCCAGCGACTGTACTTTTTTCCCAAGGCGGCGCATAATTCTTCATACCGCAGATTTGCATTTTTTATTTTCTGCGGGTCACTTTCGCCGGAACCGAAAAACGATTCCAGTTCATTTTTTTCATTTTCCAAATCCGCTATTTCGTCTTCAATATGTTTGAATTCTTGATTTTCTTTAAATGAGCGTCTTTTTTTTGCGGCAGCTGATTTCGGTTTTTCCGCAATAGGTTTTCGCTCTTTTTTTTCATCCTTTGCCGGTTTTTGTTCATGTTCTTGTTTGAATGCAAGATAATCGGAGCTGTTTCCCGCAAAACCGCAAATATTGCCGTTTCCCGTAAATATCAGCATGTGGTCAATTGTTCTGTCCATAAAATATCTGTCGTGAGATACCACGATTAAGCAGCCGGCATAATTATCGAGAAAATCTTCCAATATCGACATAGTTTGAATATCAAGGTCGTTAGTCGGTTCATCGAGAATCAAAAAATTCGGGTTTTCAAGAAGCAGCCGAACAAGGTAAACACGCCGTTTTTCTCCGCCTGAAAGCTGGTTTAAAGGTGCGTACAAATGTTTTGATGTAAAACCGAAACGCTCCAAAAACTTTACTGCCGAAAGATCGGTTCCGTCCGGCAGATGAATTACTTCGGCGGTATCTTTCATATAGTCGATTACTTTTGTATCGGAATAAAGCATAGGCGGGTCTTGATTGTAATATGCAATATGTGTGTTTATTCCTTTTTTGATTGTTCCGCTGTCCGGCTGTATCATTTGAGTAAGCAGGTTCAAAAAAGTTGTTTTTCCGATTCCGTTTCCGCCGAAAATTCCGAGCCGCTCACCTTTTTTGAAAGTATATGAAAATGTATCAACTAATTTTGTACTGCCGAAACTTTTGGATAGATTGTCAGCTTCGAGAATTACACCTCCGAGCCGCCGTCCTTCGATTGCGAATTCAAACCCTTTGTCTTTCTGCAATTTTTCTCTGTTGATCAGTGCATAAATTGCATCCTTTCTGGCTTTTGCTTTTGTCCCGCGTGCTTTCGGTCCGCGTTTCAGCCATTCCATTTCTTTGCGCAGAATCGATTCTATTCGTTCGTCACGGCGTTCTGCGGCATACTGCATCTCGCTTTTTTTTTCAAGGTAGTATGAAAAATTTCCTTTGTAAGAATAAATTGTCTGATTATCGATTTCATATATAACGGAACAGACATTATCGAGAAAATACCTGTCGTGTGTTACCATTAAAACAGCTTTGCTTGTTTTTACAAGATACTCTTCCAGCCATGAAATTGTAGCCATATCGAGATGATTTGTCGGTTCGTCGAGAATCAGCAGCTTGCTGTCTTCTATAAGAGTTTGTGCCAGTTCGACTTTTTTCAACATTCCGCCGGAAAGTTCTTTCATTTTTATGTCAATGTTTGAAATCCCAAGAACTTGGAGCACGGAACGGACTTCCTGTTCGTATTCCCAGCCGCGGCATTGTTCCATTTTGCGTGTTAATTCATCGAGCTTTTCTATTGCACCAGTGTCACAGGCATATTCATAATCTCTTATTAATTGAAGGCGAGGCGATGAACCGGCAAACAAATGCTCTCTGATGGAATCTTCCGGATTATACGGCGGATTCTGGCGGAGAAAAGCGATTTCAGTTTCCTTGTTTTTGCTGATTTTTCCCTCATCAGCCGGAATATCGCCGGCAATTACGGATAGCAGCGTACTTTTTCCGCAGCCATTTTTGCCTATAAGAGCGACTTTTTCACCGTTTTCGATTCCGAAAGAAATATTCTTGAACAAAGCTTCATCTTTACCGAGTTTCGTCAGTTTTTCTACGGATAAAATATTCATGTTTTTTCCTTTTTGTTTGATGGCTATTCTGTACGGAAAATACGCATTGTTCCTTTGCCTTTTACTTCTACGGTATCTTCTTCATAATATTTGATAAAGTATTTTGTTAATTCGTATGTGGATTCGCTTACCGTAATTTTGTTTTCGACACCGCAGTTTTCCATTCTGCTGGCTACATTTACCGCATCTCCCCAAATATCGTAGATAAATTTTGTTTTTCCAATAATTCCGGCTGTTACTTCCCCGGAGTTTATGCCTATTCGCATTGAGAATTTTACAGCGGATACTTTGTTGTGCTCTTCAATGTCTTTCAATATTCCGCGCGCGAATTCCAAAATATGCAGTGCATGGTTGGTATCCTCATTCGGAATCCCGCACACGGCAATGTACGCGTCACCGAGAGTTTTGATTTTTTCGACTCCCATTGATAGTGCACGATCATCAAAGCGCGAAAACAAATCGTTCAGTGCAGTTACCATTACATTGGGCGTGTATTGAGAAGATAATTTTGTAAATCCGACAATATCGGAAAACAGAACAGAAACATTTTTAAATGAATCGGCAATTACTCCGCTGTCATGCTTTAAACGCATTGCTATAGGTTCCGGCAGGATATTCAGCAGTAGTCTTTCGGAATTATGCATTTCGTCTTCCAGCGCATGCGTTTTTTCGGCAATGATTTTTTCCAGTTTTTGCTCTCTTATTTTCATAATACGAAACTTTAGCCGGAGAAAAAAGAAAATCGAAAATGCGACTAAAACTATCGCAATAATAGTAAAGAACGGATTTTGATAGAAATACGCTTTCTTTGTGAAAGAAATTTGTGCAGCATCATTGCTCCATATATCGTCGCCGTTTACAACTCTTAAATAAAAAGTATATTTGCCGGGGGGTAAGTTTGTATACGATACGTGGCGGATATTCGTCAGCTTAGACGGTTTTTTGTCAAAACCGACTAACTGATACCTGAAAGAAACTTTGTCAAGTGAAGAGTACGTTAATCCTGTGTAGTTGATTGTGATACGTTTATTTGACGCCGGAATGATAATTTTTTCATTTGAAACGGGAAAAATTATTTCAGTGGTGGTATCGATTTTTTCAATTACGGCAGACGGCGGACTGATGTCGTTTGTTTTTTTCTGGTCATAAAATGATATGCCTTCCACCATTGTAAAGCAAGGTCTGCCTTTTTTGTCTATTATGCTCAATGCGGTACTTGTAACTCCATTTGCAAACAGTCCGTCGTTTTTGTTGTAATGTTTTATTTCAAGTGAAATATTGTCTCCGGCAGCAAGATCTTCCAATTGTGACAGACGAATCGAAGAAATTCCGCCGTTGGAAACAATCCATGCAACGTCGAATCTGTCGATTAACATTTGAAAAATAGAATCATTTCCCAAACCGTTCGATATATTGTAGTTAAAGAAAGATTCTCCGTCGTAGCGGCTCAATCCGGTGCCTGTACATATCCAAAAAATGTTGTTTTTATCTTGAGAGATTTTAAATACCACATCTCCGGCAAGGTTGTTTTTTTCGGAAGTAAATGTCTTTATTATTTGTCCGTTGCGCATGACATTTATTCCGCCGCCGTCGGTTCCGATCCAAAGATTTTTTTCGTTATCTTCCCAAAGGCTCATAATGAAATCATTCGTAAGACCGTTTAAAGTTGTATATATGGAAAATTCTCCGGTTTCGGGATGAAAAATATTTAATCCTTTGGCGGTACCTATTGCAATAGTATCGTTTGAAAGTTCTAATGCAACGCGAACTTTGTTTATGGAAAGTCCGTTTTGTTCATTCAACGATGTAACTGTACCGTCTTTCACTATCAGCTGTCCTAAATCCGAATAAGTGCTTATCATCAGACTTCCGTCTTTTTTTGCTGCAAGGTGTCGAATTTTCAATGTTCTGCATAATTTTGTAATATCGTTTTCGATGAATGTTTCATTTTTATAGCATAAAAGTCCTTTGTCTGTTCCTATCCAAAGTCTTGTTCTGTCATCTAAGATGCAATTGACGGCTTCATCGGTGCGCACCGATGTAAAGCGTGATCTTGTTAATTTCTGAATTCCGCCCCGATCGGTTCCTATCCAGATATTATGTTCTCTGTCTGAATAAATCGAGTTTACTGCATTGTTTATAAGTCCTTCGCTTTGTGTGTAAAAATAAATTTTGTCTTCTCTTGTAACAATAAAAATTCCCCGATCTGTTCCTATCCATATTGAGTTATTGCTGTCTTGCGCAAAAGATGTAATGTCACATCCGCTGATTATACCGTCTTTACCGGAGTAAATTCGATATTCGCTGGTATCGGACGGAAGAGTTCCGGTGTCGGCTTTTACCATTATTGCGCTGTTGTTATTCAGTCCAAACCAGAAATTTTCTTCGGAATCTTGAAAAATAGCGGAAACTTTTTTGTGTTGAAGAAAAAGAGGTTTGTATAACTCAAATTTTTTGGTTTCTCTATTGTATATATAAACTCTGCCGTAAGATGTAATGCACCAAATTTGATTGTATGAATCACAAAATAGCTGGACTATATTGGAATCCTCGATACCGTTGTTTTCAGGTGCGGGAATATTGATAATTTTATTACCGTTTTCGTAACACATTATTCCGTTTGCGGTTCCTATCCACATTTCGTCGTTTTGAGTTTCGATTATGCTGCGAACCGAAACGCTCGGCAAATCGTGAGGCAGAACGGAACAGTTTATGCGGTTTTCGTCAAGAATCGAAACGCCTCCTTCGTTGGAACCTATCCAAAGTTTTTTACTGCGGTTTTCAATTATTACACGTGCCGAAACAAATGGAACAGAAGTATAAGTATTGCGATTGATTGTTGAAAATTCCGAACCGTTGAATCTTACGAGTCCGACGTATGTCCCGAAATAAATATATCCGAGACTGTCTTGTGTAATGGAAGTAATGACATTTGAAGGCAATCCGTCGTTAGTAGTCCAAGAATGGCTGATATAATTTGTTAATTTGAAATTTTCGGAATAACAAAATGTGAAAATAAACAGACAAGTCAGAATAATCTGAATTTTTTTGAAACCGAATAACGAAATTGTCTTCATAGCATTTCCTTAATCAATCGGAAAAATCTTATTCTGAAATAATAATTTTACCTCTTGTATATAATTTTTCTAAATTGTAAAAATACCTCGTTTCTTTTTCAAAAATATGAATAATAATATCAGAAGCGTCAATTAAAATCCAAGGATTATTGGTAGAAATATTTTTGGACATCAAGTATTCTTTGTACCCGTTTGCCATTAGGTAATCGATTATACTTTTTGTGATACTTTCGGCATGAACTTTTGAATTAACCGTAAGAATTACGGAATAGTGAGTTGCTGCTGTAATTTCCGATATATCGATAATAGTAAGATGCTCGCCTTGTTTTTCTCGTATAAGCTGCGCGAGATTGTTGATTAAATCGATTTGTTCCATTCTTCTCCCCAATTTTTCAGAAAATCAGGTTTTTCTATATAATAAAAATGCTTTTTTTGCAAGTTTGTGCAAAATCGATGCATTCAGCGTGTTTTGCGCGAATAACTATTTTTTGATTTTGCATGAGAGAAAAAATCTTTTGCCGAAGAATCGTTTACCGATTTCGACATGAACATTTCCGTTTTAATAAGTTCGCTGTTTTCCGCAAGCTGCCCATTTGTTTTCAGAACGCAGCGGTCGCCTGGATAAATCTTGCGCTTTATATTTTTTCCTAAAATATTTTGCTCGATTTCAGTATCGCCTCTGTCCGAAAGTATGGTAACTCCGTATCCTTTGCGCATGTAAATTTGTCCGGCAGCATTTTTCAATACGGCTTTTCCGTTGATAAATACTACTGAGATTTCATTGTCCAAATCCTGCATGTTTTCGGAATTTGTGATAATCATTCCGCTTACAATGTAAATTTCCGTAGTCAGTGTGTATTTTTTTATTCTTGTGTTTTGCAGAATGACATCGCTGAGCTGACTTATTGTAATGTATGATGATTCCGTTAAATCAAGCGACAAACTGGCATGAAGTCCGGTTAAAATTTCGGTATTGTCGGACAGAACATCGCCGTTTTTTACCGCAGTCCATCCATTTTCATCGCTGCGGAATACTTCGCCTTTTACTTCCGTTACTTTGAATGAAAGTTTCTGTTCTTCTTCAGACTGGGCAAAACAAATAAGCGGTATGAGAAGAAAAGGGATAATAAATTTCATTTGCGACTCCGTAATGTAGATGATTGTTTTTTTCCGAATCTTGATATTATTACATTAAAATATGGAAGTTTAAATACAATTCCAAGCAAAAAATAACATATTATTGCACAGAAACCGGTAATACATCCGGATAACAAGTACTGAAATTTACTGTAAAGCAAGCTATGTTCCTTGATAAAAGATGCAACTCGATAGTGAATAAAAAACAACACTACCGTAAAAACAAAGTTCATCATAACTATTTTGACTATTTCAAATATTTCGGCTTTTGGGAAAATCGTATATTTAATATCTTTTGCGCAAAACACCATGATTAAAAGCAAAATCATTTGTACTGCGTAGCCTGCTGTTCGTCCGAAAGCAAGTCCCGAAATTTTCAAGTTTTCCGGCAGAATTTTCATTAGTATGTAAGACAACAAAATAGTTGCCGCACACATTAAAAGCGAAATAAACATCGGCATAAACGTTTTCTTTTGGGCATAAAAATATTTTGCAACGATAATCGTCACACTGTAAAACGGAATTCCCATCATATAAGAAAAAAATGTACTGCATGTCAGAATGGTGTCCTGTCGGGTAAAACTTTTATAGCCAAGCAAAATATCAATCATTTCAAACCGCAGAATTATCATCAGTGAACAAATCGGCAGCAGCAAAAAAAGCAGTATTTTAAGTTTGTCAAACAGCGATTCGAGCATTTTGTCGTATTCTGAGAGTGCGAAATTTTTGCTGAATATCGGAAATGCCGTTGTCGAAATGCTTACTGCAATCATTCCGTATGGTACCATACTGAAATTTTCGGCGTAACTGTAAATTGTGAGTGCTCCGGCACACAAAAACGAAGCGTATACGGTTATGAAAAATTTTACAAATTGCTCGCTGCCGAGTGCTATTATGCGCGGAACGGCAAGAAATATCAGACTGAAAAATTCTTTGTCGAATTTCGGGAAGCAAAAGCTGTAATGGAACTTCGCATACATTGAACCGACCAGCTGAATGGCAAACCAAAGAAAACTACCGAATACCGTGCCCCAAGCTGCTGCGTCGATTCCGAACCGGCTGTGCAGAATCAGAATACCGGCGATTATGCCTATATTATAGAAAAGCATTGCGATTGAATAACTTGTATAACGTTCCCTTGCATTCATATATGCACCGAGAATTCCCGCTAATGTAACAAAGATAGGCTGAAGCAGCATAATGCGCGTCAGTCGTATTGTTGTTTCGATTTTATATGAATCGCCGGCAAAGCCTTTCACAAGGAAATTTTCTACTATAACCGGAGCAAAGAACCACATCAGTGCACAGATTGCTGCAACCAGAACAACAAAGAACTTGAGTATTGCACAGCAATTTTTATCGAGGTCTTCATTCGTATTTGCCAAGTCGTCGCCGGTGCTGATAATTCCCGAAAAAAACGGCACAAGAACTATTGAGATTATTCCGAATACAGTAAGATTGTAGATAATATCGGGCAGTACAAAACTTGCATTGTAACAGTCTGCAATGCCGTTATTTTCTGTTGCTCCGTAGATTGCGGCAAGTATTGTAGAGCGCAGCAGTCCCAAAATGCGCGAAAGAAGATTTGAAACGGCAACTATCAGCGTTGCAATGTAAAATTTCTTCTTATTCTCCGTCACTTGACCCTCTTTCCGAAGCATTTTCCTTGTCTGTCGGTTCATTTGCCGACTGTTGATTTTTTACTGTTTCTTCAAATTTTTTCAGCTGCTGGTACAGATAGTCGTAATTTGGATTTATATCAATTGCTTTTTTTATTGTTTCCACAGCTTTTTCGTATTGACGAGCTTGATAATATGCTTCTGCCAGTGTATCAAGGAAATTGTCGTTGTCAGGCTCCAATTCGCAGGCCTTTTGCGCAAAAGCTACTGCATTTTCCGATTGAATATGATTTTCGCAATACAGCCACGCGAGATTATTCAATGCATAACTGTTGTCTTCATTAAGTTTGACAGCTTCTTCCAAATAAAATTTGGCATTTTCAAAATCTTTTATAACAGAATAAAGATAGCCCAAATCAGCGTAAATATTACTGTTGCTTTCGTCATTTTTAAGTGCGTCTTTCAGCAGGCTGACCGCAGTGTCAATATTGTCGTTTTTTCTGTAGTACTCGACTAAACTGTTGACAAAGCTGATTTCCTTCGGGAATTTTTCGTGTGCTTTAAGCAGCAGAGTAAGATAATTTTCGTCATCGTCGGTTTGACGGTAAAGCTGCGCCAGATACTCGTAAACAATCACATCGTCAGGCGTTTTTTCCAAAAGGCAAAGCAGCTCTTCGCGGCAGTTATCGAATTTTTTAAGTTCGTAATCAACCATAGCCAGCACAAGCGAAAAATAGCTGTCTTCGGGAAAATGTATTTTAGCTTCAAGCGCAACTGTTTCGGCTTTGTCGAATTTTTTCAAAGCAAAGAGACGGCTCAGATAATTTTTGTAAATATCGGCTTGATTGTACTTCTTAATCAGTGGATCGAAAAAATGTTCGTAATCCATATCGGGATTTTCCATTGCAATTTTAAATTGGAGAGACTGCAAAAGAAGCCCTATGTACTGATTCAGATACGGGATTTCGTCAGCCGAAATGATGACATCGCGAAGCTGCAATTCCGAGTCAAGGATAAAATGATTGTCCGCAATTTTTTCGGCAGTGAATTTAAACAGGAAATAGTTATTTTCCTTAAAAATATTTTGCAGATTGTGTTCCGTGATTCGGTAGTTTTCGGGGAATCGGCATTCCATCTTTTTTTTGAATGAAAAAGCAAAATCTTTTCTGTAATCATATTGAGTTTCGGGCGGCAGGGAAAACCATTCGCCTAAGTCTCCCAGTTGGAAATGCAATATCTGTCTGCCGTCGAGCAGCAGTTCGGTAACATTGTCTGCCGTTGTGTCGACTGTCAGATAAAAATTTCCCGAATACGGATTATCCTCTTTTAAAATCATCTGATCTTGTTTCAAATTAGGGAAAATATCTTTTTGAATCCTGTAGAAGTATTCTTTTTTTGAGGCTTCCGATTCGGCATCTTTTTCCGTGAGCTGTGTTCTGAAATATTCCGCAAAACTACCGGTGATTTCCTGGGTAAGAGTGACTTTTGCATTTCCTATGTCGTCGATAATTACCTTATAATCTTCCGTCATGCTGTTCAATTTTGCTTCGATTACCGGAGTAGAAACAAATTCGGTTTTGCCGCTGTCCTCTATGATCAGAGCATTTACGGACTGAAGCTGCAGTGTAAGATTGTCGTATGCGGTAAATTTTGTGTTTGAATCGAGATATAAATCTTTTGCAATTCCTTCTTGTGCCGGAACATACGTAATTATGTGATTAAAAGCGCACGGAGCCGGTATATCGGCGGATATTTGTCCGTTATTTACACTGGAAATAAGCAGCGGATATGATTTGATTCCGACGTTCTCCAATGCACAGGCAAGAAGGGCGTTTTTATCGGCAATTGTCCCGCGGCTGTTTTTCAATGTTTCGGCGGGGGATTGATGCGGCAGAAAAACACTTTCTTCCGATGTGGAAATATTCTTTTGCAGATAGCGGTAAATCTCTTTTAATTTTTCGAGTTTGCTGTCGGGTAAATTCGATAATATCGGACTGTTGCGCTGCAGCGTCTGTTTTGCTGCAGCGTTGTATTTCGGTGCGAACCATTTCCCGAAATCATTCCAATCGGTATAAGATGTAAGAATAATTTTGGGGGAAATATCGAATATGCAAATATTTTCAAGTTGTGAAAGCTGCAAAATTTCGGGATTTGTGCATGTATACGAAAAAGTTGTTGTTCCGTTATCAACTGTTTCCTCAGGGAGAAAATCGTTTACTCCGTCGGGAATCAGATAAAATCCCAATTCTGACGGGAAACTTACCGTGTAATTCTTTTTGTATGTCTGAATTCCCGATGCGACATAAAAAATATCGCTGACTTTGGGAAGTTCTTCCTTTTTATTTTCTATTCCTCTGAATGCTGCTTTGTAGCATAGAATTGCTCCCTTTTTTAAATCGTAACTTTTAATCAGAATATTTTTTTTGTCATTGCTTGATGTGGTCTGAATTTCGATTTGGCTGCTGTCGAATTTTGAAATTGTTCCGTCCGGATTGATTAACAACGCTTTGACCGAAGTAACTTTGAAATGTTTTGAATCATAAGCAATCGGAAAATTTTCCAAGATTTGTATATTATCTGTGGAATTTATTTTTATTGCGCCTTCTTGAATATAATCGAAAAGGTTGTTCTTGATTATCGATATATTTTTCCTGTACAGAAGATACAAATAATTTCCCATTTCTTCTTGATTTTCCGTACTGTAATCGCGATTAAGCGAATTTATATATTCTGTATCTATTTCCGCTACTGCATTTTGTACCGTAACGGTTTGTGATGACTGCGAAATCAGATTCAGGAAAAAAGAAGCCGCAAAGTCATCGGGATATTTTTCTGCTATTTTTTCAAACGTTTTTTGAGCGTCCTGCATTTTTTTTTCATGGTAAAAACTCATTCCGAGCAGAAACACGGCTTCTTTCCATTGACTTTCGGTAAAAAAATTATCTTCCAAACGGGCGACGAGTGTTTTTTCCACTCCGATGAAGTCTTTCATTGAAAATTCAAGCTGTGCTTTGTACAAATACAAATCCGCAAGTTCCGGACTGCTGCTTATATAACTGTCCAACAGCAACAATTTCTGTATTGTTGTTTTTGATGATAAATCATTCCTGATTTTATTTATGTCCTTGTCGTAAAAATTAATTTTTGCGTTTAGCGCCGTAAATGAAAACAAAAAAGATAAAATTATGTACTTTTTCATACAAACTTCCTAAATCGGGATATTAATCTGAGACAGTTATTATAAAAAATAATCGGAAAAAAAATTGCGGTACTGTACAAGTTTTTTATATTACTGGCAAGTAGTGCGTTTTTCTAAAAAATCAATGCGCTTTTTTTACGAAATCGGTGTGAACATGCATAAAAAGCAAACTTATTCAATTTTATAATTACTGCAAACGATAAATTTATGAGTAGTTAGCTTTACTGGAGAGGAGTTGTAAATGTTAAAATTGGAAGATCTTTTTTATGGTTCTGATCTTATGGCACATGTTTTCAGAAGTTGTCTGTTAAAAACAGGGCAATTTTCTACGGATTATATTTTTTCGGTTAATGATTTAAGTTCTTTGCACGGTGAAATTTTTCAAAAAGTGATAGATCCTTTGATGCAGTTTTGTGACTGCAAAATCAGAATAAAAGATTTCAACAAGCTGCATTTCAATTATGTATTTCTTTTGAAAGAAGGCAGTCTACGCGGATGTATGCGTATTGTGGAAGCGCGCAAAAAGAAAGAAGAAGAAAACGAAAATATGTCGAATGCGGACAATTTTGAAATATCCGTAACACGTGCCATATTGGAAAAATATACGGAAGAAATAGATCGTGACAATTATGCGAAAGTTTCGGAATTCGTAAAAAAGAATGCAAAATTGGACAGTGATACTATTATGAAGATAATAGATGCGGGCACGACAAAGCAGCATCCGTTTGTTTATAATAAGATAAATATTTCGACAAATGAAATGCTGACTCGCTATGTTCAAAATTGGCGTACATATTTGCAGGGACTTGTAGATAAAGCATTCAGCGAAGTTGCCAAAGATAAAGAAGTGCGTGAAAAAAAGCGCGAAGAATTGGAACTCGTTCTTGAAACAGGCAAATGTTACATGAAAGAAAAAACAATTCCAAAACTTATGGATTTGCGCCAGCGCTTGCTTTTGGATTTGGGTACTGCCGGTAAAAATGAAATAACAAAAGAAGATGTTGATAAATTTCTATTGAATAAAAATGAATTCCAGATTTTCCAAATGACCAAAGCCGCCGTCGATAAAAAATTTTACGGTACTTTTGAAGGCGATTCTTACCATATTGACATTTCGGATTTGCAGAATATCAAAATTACGGAAAATGCGGCAAGTTCGTTTTCGATGAATGAGAAAAAAATGAACTTTCTCAGAAGTAAAATCAAAGCCATGATAAGTCCGGAAATTTCGGTTGAAGTTAAGAATAAATATGAGAATTATAATAATGTATATATTCTTTATAAAAGGAAAAGAACCGAAATTTTCGACACAATTATAGAACAACGGGATTTTGAGGGATTGAAAATGATTTTGTCGATACTTGATATTGATTTAAAAGATCCGTTGATAAAAACGTACTACGGTCCGGTGGAAAAGCTGGTAAAATCGATGGAACAAGTAAAAGTTGATGAACTGCTGTTTGAGTTTGTAAAAACTCAAAAGGAAAATGCCGGATTCTTTGCTAAATTGTTCGGAATGTTTTTCTCTTCATCAAAAGAAAATGAACTGAAAAACAATATTCTAAAGGAAAAAATGAAAATTACGACTGCAGTAAAATCGTTTACTGCGGTAAATATTTCCGATTCATCCAATGTACGAACGCCGGTTCAATCTGCCATCGACATTCTTAAAGTATCCGGGTATGACGATGAAATTCGTTCGATTTTAAGATCGAGAATCGACAGCAGCGAAAAGGTTGTGAAAATTCTTGGATTAAGTCAGGATATTGGCAATTCCAATAAAGCGTATATCGGTAAGTCGGAAAAGACCAAAGCCGAATTTTTGGAAGAGTTGAGTAAGGAATTCTGAAGTACTAATCTGTAAATTCCATAAGAACTTTGCTTGCAATTTTACGATAAATTTATTAATGGTTTTCTGAAAAAATAATCAATAACATATAGGAGAATTTGATTTATGAAATTATTTAAATGGTTACTGCTGCCTATTTTTGCTTTGTCGCTTGCAGGTTGCGTTATGGTTTCTGCCGAAAATGTAGGGGATTATTCCTGCGGATTGGTTCCCGAAATTGAGGTACTGGAAGATAGTGGATATGAAAATGAACTTTCCATTCATAATATTTCGGGAGAAAGAATAAAGTCGGTTAAGCTCGTTTATGTAAAGGCAGCTTTTGATGAGAGGAAAAAGAACACGGAACCAAATTGGGACAGATGTGAAAATAAATTAAATAGTTCCATTGCGAACGATGAGTCTGCATACTGTGATTTGGATCCAGCAAAGAATTTGGAAACTTTGTGGGTAAAAGTCGATTCGGCGAGCAATCGTCATTGTGTTTTTGCGGTTGTGTATGAAGCTGGTTGCAGCATTAACGTTAATATCAGAAAAAGCGATACTTAGGAGTGTATTAAATGAAGAAAAGAGCATTAATATTGATACTATTATGTTTTTCTGTATCTGTGATTTTTTCGCAGGCAATAGTCAGAACCAACATTGCTTCCAATCCGTCGGGAGCAACGGTTTATATCGATGGTTCACGAATCGGGCAGACGCCGCTGGAATTCAGATTTCGCGACGGGAAGATGTACAAAATCGAGCTTAGAAAAGATAATTATCATTTACTGTCTTTTAATTATCGCGGAGGTTCCGGCAATATCAATAAAAGATTAGAACAAATGGCACCGCCGAAGCCGGCTCACGGACAAAATAAAATGTCTTCACCGTCTTACGAAGAACCTAATCGTCCTCACCAAAGGTATAACGAACCGCCGCACCATAACTTTCCTAATGATAAATCTCATAGAGTGCCGCCCAAACGCAGATATACGCTTACCATAACGAGCGATGTGCCGGGTCACGTCATTATAGACAAAAGAGTCATTGGCAGAACGCCGTCAAGAGTTGAGTTGGAAGAAGGATGGCACGATGTTATGGTCAATAGTCCGGGGCGTCATGATTATCATGAACAAATTAATTTAAATCATGATAAAGATATTTTCATCCGTTTCAAGAAGTAACAGTGCGGTAGTCCATCGGGCTACCGTGTTTTTTCTACACCGTTTTTATGACAAACGCATCTGAGTTCACATATAGAACAGTGTGGAGAAATCGGTGTGCAGACAGTTTGCCCGTAACTTACAAGATAATCATTTATTGTGCGCCAGTAGGGAAGCGGCAGTAATTTTCGCAGTGCCGTTTCCGTTTCTTCCGGAGTTTTTGTTTTTACCCAACCGAGTCGGTTTGAAATTCTGTGAACGTGTGTATCTACGCAGATTCCGGGTTTATTAAAACCGAGTATTACTACCAAATTGGCTGTTTTTCGTCCGACTCCCGGAAGTTTTACCAGTTCGTCAATTTCATCCGGAATTTTTCCCTCGTTTGTCTCCAGTAAAATTTTGCAGATTTCTTTCATTCTCATTGACTTTGTTTTGTAAAAACCGCACGGATAAATTAACTGCGCAATTTCGTTTTCCGAAAGCTCGGCCAGTTTTTCTATTGAATCTGCCTTTTCAAAAAGCCGCATTGAAGCTTCAAGCGTAACTTGATCTTTTGTCCGCAGACTGATTAATGTTGAAATAAGAATATGATATGGCGTTTTTTTTAGTGCACTTATAAGTGTAACCGACGGAGCATTATTTTTTTTGTATGCTTGCTCAAGAATGATATTAATTTGCTCGAAGTCAAAAATATCTGTCATTTTTTAGCTTCTTTCTCGATAGTTTTCAGTAATGTCAATTGGTCGTCCGGAATCGCAACTAAACGCTTTGTCACTAAATCAATGTACACCATTTCGGTTTGTCCGGTTGCAATGACTTTATTTTCCCGTTTAAATGTATAAACAAAATCAAAGCTGTACTTATTTATGTTTGATGTTTCCAATTCCACATCGAGATTATCAAACATCATTACTTGCGATTTTATGCCGATTTGAATATTTCTCAGTACCAGGCCGAATTTTGCTTTGCCCGGCTGAATATCAATCCCGTTTTTTGTGAAGAAACTGCATCTGCTGCGTTCCATATAATAGAAGAATTTCGGATGATGAATAATTCCGTAATTATCAATATCTTCAAATTC
>JAFLVQ010000001.1 GCA_022508205.1 Spirochaetales bacterium | reverse complement strand
CTAACAGCATAAAGTTTAACTTCCTGTTATTGGCGCATGAATATTTATTTGTGTTTAGAAAATGATTCATAATTCAGCGATATTTCAACGCATTTAAACCTAATTATGACTTCGCCTAAAAAAATGTTCATAATGATATTTTCTGCTGCAGGCAACAATGCAGATTGCGCTGACCATTACAGACAACCCCTCGGCGGCAATGACGGCAGACCAAATGCCATTGACGCCCATGATGAGCGGCATAACCATAACAGCGAAAATTTGAAAGAGCAAGGTACGCGCAATCGATATAACTGCGGAGATAAATCCGTTGTTGAGGGCAGTAAAGAACGAAGACGCAAAAATATTAATACCTACAAGTATAAAAGAAATCGAATATATACGCAGACCGAATGCAGTCATATCAAGCAAACTTTTGTCATAACTTACGAAAATCATACTCATAGGACGCGCGAGTACTTCGGCAAGAGCTGTCATTAATACTCCGACAGCAAACATAATCAACAAACTTTTTCTGAGTAAATTTTTAAGTTCGTCATGATTTTGAGCACCGTAATGATACCCAACAAGCGGAGCGGAGCCTATCGCATATCCAAGGAATATCGACGAGAAGATAAACGCCAGATACATCATAATTCCGTATGCGACAATGCCGTTCTCACCGATATATCTGAACAGCTGGATGTTATAAAGCATATTGACGATTGACATTGAAATATTGCTTAAAAACTCCGATGAGCCGTTGGTACATGCGCGCAATATCGGCTTGATTTCAAGTTTTGCCGCGACAAGATGCAGCGGACTTTTATTCTTTACGGAAAAATATATTATCGGAATAATTGTTCCGACAATTTGCCCCGCAAGCGTCGCGGCGGCAGCACCGGCAATTCCCCATTTGCAGACTGCGATAAATACAGCATCCAAAATAAAATTCACCGAACCTGCAATAATAGACACTGCAAAACCGAGATGCGGCTTTTCAGCAACAACAAAAAAAGAGTTAAAGAGAAACTGCAACATAAATGCAGCTTCACCCGCAAGCAGAATTCTGCCGTAACTTATGCAATAGGGCAGCATATCGGGAGTAGCGCCGAGTGCAATGGAAACAGGTTCGACAACGATTGCGCCCACAACGGAAAATATCATGCCGATTATTGCAGTAAAATATACCACCATAGAAAAAATTTTATTTGCCCGTTGTGAGTTTTTTTCGCCGAGCGTTTTAGCCACCAACGCCGACCCGCCGGCACCGAGCATAAAACCGATTGCTCCGATGATGGAAATAACGGGATAAATGAGATTAAGTGCGGCAAAAGGTGTCTTGCCTACGAGGTTCGACACAAACACTCCGTCTACGATAGTGTAGAACGATGTAAAAAGCATCATTAAAATAGACGGAAAAACCGCATTGAACAGTTTTTTATAAGTGAAGTGGTCCGAAAGTTTGACCATCATAATGAAGAGCCTTCCTTTTCTGAATTACAACAGCTTGGTACTTTATATTATAGAAAATAAAGCATTCATTGGCAAATGCACGATAAGGCACCGACTTTTAGCTGATAATCGGTTTATTCAAATATGACATATTTTTACCGCAAACAGTCTTTTCTGCATTCTATTTCTCTTGTTTTTTACATATAATATGCACAAATCAAAAAGAATCGGAAGTTCGGATAAATGGAAAAATGTGAAAGTCATAATTATTTGCCGCAGGACGCAGCCAATATAAGAAAAGATGTATTTATGGAAGAACAAGGTTTTTTCAATGAGTTTGACGAAATCGACAAATCCGCAACTCATATCATTATGTATGAAAACCAAAATCCGGTTGCGACATGCAGAATATATTACTGCAAATCGCACAAATGCTACTCAATCGGCAGAATTGCAGTTGTCAAAATGCATCGCGGAAAGCAGTATGGCGCAAAAATACTTTCCTATGCTGAAAAAGAAATAGCCAAAATCGCAGATTCGCAGCAGCCCGCCGTCATCAGACTGTCCGCACAAAAGCAGGCTGTCGGTTTTTATGAAAAACAGGGGTATCATACTGCAGGAAATTTTTATTCGGACGAAAACTGTCTTCATATTCGGATGGAAAAAGTTATATTTCCAAGCCGACGCGAATCATCGCAAATATCAGTTGACGACTTTTATAATAATGTATAAACCGCACAAAAGTTGTTCTTGCTGCATGGAGGATTTATGCTGACATCCTTATCGTTAATTTTTTTAGTCGGTCTTACGGCAGCTGCTCTGTGCCAATGGGTCAAGCTCCCGCGCATAATCGGCATGCTTGCCACCGGTATTATATTGGGGCCATACGTGCTCAAACGTTTGGATCCCTCAATTTTGTCAATATCGGCCGATTTGAGAAAAATCGCACTTATTATAATCCTTTTAAAAGCCGGACTTTCACTGAATCTCGAAGACCTGAAAAAAGCCGGTCTTCCGACAATTCTGCTTTCATTTGTTCCCGCTTCATTTGAAATCGTCGGCTATATTCTGTTCGCTCCGATAATCCTCGGAATCGGCAGAATCGACGCCGCAATAATGGGAGCCGTACTTGCGGCAGTTTCGCCGGCTGTTGTTGTGCCGCGCATGATTTACCTTATAGAAAATAAATACGGTACCGAAAAAGCGATTCCGCAAATGATTATGGCGGCATCGTCATGTGACGATATTTTTGTTATCGTACTTTTCACAACATTTTTAGGCATGGCACAAGGGGAAAGTGCAAATACAATGGATTTTGTAAATATTCCGATCTCGATAATATGCGGAATCGCATTAGGTGCCGCAGTCGGATATTTGCTGTATCGCTTTTTTGAGGTGATGTATAAACACAAGCACCATGTGCGAAACAGTATGAAAACAATAATAATTCTCGGCATATCGTTTCTTTTGGTTTCGGCAGAATATTGGCTTGAAGGGAAAATATCGGTTTCCGGTCTTCTTGCCGTTATGAGCATGGCATGTATGCTGAAGATAAAAAGCACCTCGTTCGTTTCAAAAAGACTTTCCGATAAGTTCGGGAAATTATGGATTGCCGCTGAAATCATGCTTTTTGTTTTGGTAGGCGCAGCGGTCGACATCAGATACACCTATGAAGCGGGGCTTTGCGCCATTGCAATCATTTTTACCGCGCTGCTGTTCAGAACCGTCGGAGTCGTTTTTTGCACATTGGGAACAAAACTTTCATGGAAAGAACGATTGTTCTGCGTAATAGCATATCTTCCTAAGGCTACAATTCAAGCCGCTGTCGGGGCAGTTCCTCTTGCAGCCGATCTGCCGTGCGGAGCAATCGTTTTGTCCGTAGCCGTAATGGCAATTATTATCACGGCACCGATAGGCGCATTCGGAATAGATTGTTTGCACAAAAAATTATTGAGCCATGACGCCTGAAACGAATCCGAACGATTACTCGATTTCGTTTTCTACCGTATTGCGTAAAATTCCGATTTGTTCGATTTCAATTTCGATTGAGTCGCCGACATGCAGCTGCCCGACACCGCCCGGCGTTCCGGTCAACACGATGTCGCCCGGTTCCATAGTAAAATTGCGCGACAAATAGGCTACCAGTTCATTTACCGGAAAAATCATCATTTTTGTATTGCTGTCCTGCACTGTAACGCCGTTTAAGCGAGTTACCAAACGCAGATTCTGCACATCGGCAACATCTTTATGCAAAAGAATTTCCGGGCCCAAAGGCAAAAACGTATCAAACGATTTTCCGCGAAACCACCCTGATTTATCCGCATTCTGAATATTTCGTTGACTGACATCATTCGCAATTGTGTAGCCATAAATGTAATCAAAAGCGTTGTCCGGTGTGATATTTTTGCATTTCTTCCCGATTATCACTGCCAGTTCACCTTCGTAATCGGTACGCAATGCTTCATACCCATACTTTTCGGCAATAGCCGGAAGTTTTATCGCAGTTCCGTTTCCGGTAATGGCATTGGGCGTTTTGGGGAAAATGACAGGTTCTGCGGGAATATCGGCTGAAAATCCGCGTACATTGACCGTATCGCTTTCCGCAAGATGCGTTCTGTAATTCAGCCCGACTGCAATTATTTTCGATGGACGGATTGTATATACTTGACCGTAATTGTTTTTTATCGGAAGTTTCATTTTTATTCCCTTTCGCAGTTTATTTTCTCTGCGGTGCAATTTCAAGCGGAATGCTTACGGAAAGATTGAAATCACTGTTTTCGGACGACGGTATTAAAAAACCGAGCCGTCTGCATTCTTTTTTCAGCCAACTTCTCAGCGACAGACAAGCAATCATCGCCGGCAAACTTACAGTCAGCAGAGTAGCCGAAGCTATAAGAAAACCGCAAAAAATGTACGATGATATTACTTGCGGGAAAAAAAGCATTGCCGCACCGCCGCTTATAAGCGACGACGTTCCTACACCCGTTGCAATTCCTCCGCCGATAGCAATGTACGAAAACAATCTTTGTTCGGAAAGAAACGTATTATATAAAGTACCTGCATTCCCCCATTTTTTATAACGATGATATTTGACTGCTCCGAAAATAAGCAAAATCAGCCCGGAACACAACAAGCCGGAGCACAATATGCCGGAAGTAAACGAAACCGCACCCCATGCTTCGCTGTTTGGATCGGATTTTTCTTCCATTTTTAAAAAAACAGATGATGAAGCAACAGACCATAAAAATGTCGGAATACTGTATGATAATAAAAAAATTCCCGTCATATTGCAGCGGTTGTAATGTACTAACCGTTTTGTTATTTCAAATTCATCGGAAGCCGTATTACGCATATTTTGTTTTGCGGTAAAATCAAATGAAAAATCCGAAATTTTATTTTCTTCGTTTGCGTGCAGACCGAAAAGCAATGTACTGAATAACAAAAGAAGTAAAAGTTTTCTCATTAAACTGTCCTAAGATAAAACTTTTAGTTGTAAATCTGTTTAAATATGCCTTTCATATTAGCATTTTTTCTGATATTAGGCAAGATTCGAGATTTTGCTGTAGAAATTAAGGAGCAATTCATTATGAGTGAATTCATTTTTAAAAATGCAACGTATCATTATCCGGATTTCGACGAAGAAATACTGACCAATTTTTCTGCGGAAATTCCGGCGGGAGTAACATCGATTATCGGAGAAAACGGAACGGGAAAGTCAACAATACTGCTTCTTGCTTCCGGTACAGATGTACCTCAAAGCGGCGATGTTTATATTTGCGGCCGCAATACAAAAGAATTTGTATCAATGGAAGAACGTCAAGCATTGGTTTCTTTTGTTTTCCAAAATATGGAATTTGAATCGGAAGAACCTTCCGGTGATTTACTGCGTTATGTGTACGAAAATGGATTTCACTCGGAAAAGAAAGAAAGTTTTTTGCAGGAATTAATCAGTGTTTTCGAGCTTTCAAACGTTCTGAACCGCAAAACTCAAGAAGTCAGCAAAGGCGAATTACAGCGCATTATAATGGCATTCAGTCTTCTTTACGGCTCAAAAAATATAATAATGGATGAACCTGTTTTTGCACTGGAAGAGTATCAAAAAGAAAAAGCGTTGGAGTATATTTCCGATTATTCGCGCAAAAACAAGATGTCGTTTGTTTTCTGTGCGCACGAACTGAACCTTTGCGAGAAATATTCCGATTACGCCTGCATCTTGTTTCGGGACAAACATACGCTTGTCGGCAAAACGAAAGACGTGCTGACGAAAGAAAACATTGAAACGGCTTACAATGTTCCGTTGGCAATGCTCAAGCAGAAAGAAAATTTATACCGCGATATTCTCGAAAATCCTTCCTGCGGTAGTTCAAAGGACAATTTGCGGGACAGGCCTCAATACTGAATTGGAATACAGGTCTGTCCCTATTGTACGGCAAAAGAATACTTACCCGTTAGTACATGTTTTTTTTCTTTACGTTGTTGATAAAGCATTTTCGATTTGCTATTGTATGTAAATTTCTCAAACGAAACTGTAATTCATTAATGAACGCAAAAGGAAATAAAACTATGAAGGGAAAAACTGTATTTACTTTACTCGCGCTGATGTTTGTCATTGGCTGCTGCCCGCCTCCCGCCTACTATACCGTTATTTTTAATTCAAACAACGGCACCGGCGATATAGCAACGCAGTCTTTTTTTATCAGCGTAAAACAAGCACTTAATTTAAACACATTTACACGCACAAACTACACCTTCGCATGCTGGAACACGGAAGCTGACGGCAGCGGCACGAGTTATGCCGACGGAGAAACCGTGAACAACTTGGCGATTGCGAATAGCTCGGTTGTAACACTGTATGCGCAGTGGAAATCCCTAAGCGGCAGCGGAGGAAATACCGGCGGCAACACAGGCAGCGGCGGTAATGGTGGTAGCGGAAACAACGGGAACTCCGGCAACAGTGGAAGCGATGATACTATTTACTATTACACCGTAACATTTTACGATGATTACGGAAACATTATTGACATGCAAACAATCGAATACGGGAAAACAGCAACTAAACCTACCGACCCGACTAAAGATGGTTACATATTTGACGGATGGTACTACGGCGGCAGCAAGTTTGACTTTAGTACACCAATTAGATATGACATAACGCTTACGGCACGTTGGTCGGCAATCAAGAATTTTGTAATAGAATTATATGCCTCGCAACTTTCCGAGATAAACCTTTCAAATGCCGCCTACGGCGAAGCATACACAATACAATTACTCGGCAGCTGGACGGGCAAAGAGTTAGACCTGCTCGGTTCCAAAATAAGAAACATTTCTTCATGGAAGCGTATCACTCTCGACATGACTAAAGCCACAGGCATAACGTCATTTTACGATGCTTATTATTATGATGACGGAACATTCTATAATTGCGGCGCACTTACTGCCGTACTTCTTCCCGACACATTGGAAACAATTAACAATTATACGTTCTATGATTGCTATAACTTAGAAAGTATAACAATCCCCGACGGTGTTACTTATATCGGTAACTATGCGTTCTATTATTGCCACGACTTAGAAAGCATAATAATTCCCGACAGTGTGACGAGCATCGGCGGGGCTGCGTTCTATTATTGTACATCGCTTAAAAATGTAACGATAGGCAACGGTGTTACCTCTATCGGCGACGGTGCGTTTCATAATTGCAGCAATTTAACAAGCATAATAATTCCCAACAGTGTAACAAGTATCGGCTATGAAACATTCTATGGCTGCAGTTCGCTCGAAAGTGTGACAATAGGAGACGGTGTTACTTCTATCGATCGCAATGTGTTTGCCGATTGTTATGGTTTAACTTCATTGACTATATCTGAAAGCAATACGGCATACAAAAGTTCCGAGAATTGTATTTACACAATAGACGGAAAAGAATTGGTTGCGGTTGCGGGCGGGGTAACAACCGTAACAATTAGCAGCGGTGTTACCTCTATCGGAGAGAGAGCTCTCTATGGCTGCAGAAACTTGGAAAGCATAACGATTCCCGATAACGTAACAAGCATTAGCTATGGGACGTTCTGGAATTGTACATCGCTTAAAAGTGTAACGATAGGTAAAAGCGTTACAAAAATAGGTAGCTATGCGTTCGAGTATTGCTACAACTTAGAAAGTATAACAATACCCGACAATGTTACTTCTATCGGTTACGAGGCATTCTATTATTGTACTTCGCTTAAAAGCGTAATGATAGGCAACGGTGTTACTTATATCGATAACTATGCATTCTATAATTGCAGCAATTTAACAAGCATAATAATCCCCAACAGTGTAACACGTATCGGCTATGAAACATTCTATGGCTGCAGCTCGCTCGAAAGTGTGACAATAGGAGACGGCGTTACTTCTATCGGCGGCAGCGCATTCAGTAGATGTATGATGCTTGAAAATGTAACGATAGGTAGCAGCGTAGAGCGCATTGAGAATATGGCGTTCTATGGCTGCAGAAATTTGACAACTATAGATATACCCGACAGCGTGACAGACATCGGTAGTCGAGCATTCTGGAACTGTACCTCGCTTGAAAGCATAATAATACCCGACGGTATTACCTCCATCGATGAGGAGACGTTCTTGTTTTGCACTTCACTTGAAAGCGTAACAATTCCCGACAGCGTAACGAGCATCGGCGACAGAGCGTTCGAGTATTGCTACTCGCTTGAAACAATCACTTTTAAAGGTACTACGACACAGTGGGAAAACATAACGAAAGGTGAGGACTGGAATTACAATGTTCCCGCAACGAAAGTTATTTGTGAAGGTGACAACGGCGATGTAACTTTGTAATTTCGCGAAACTCAATAGCGGCAAGACGATAAAGGGCAAAGACGGTGAGACGTGGACACACACAGGGAATTAATTAATCGATAATGGAAAATCAAAACAGCAGGGCAGTTCGCTCTGCTGTTTTTTTATACTTTGTTTCGGTGTCGGTTTATTTTTTAATGGAATGCAATTTACACCCATTCGATTTCCGTTTCCGCGCCGAGTTCAAAAAAGTATTTCGCAATTCCCAAGTCCATTTTTGTACAGAAGCCGCCTTTTGTCGCTGCTTTTACCGTGCTGCCGTTTTTGAAGGTAAAATGAAATTTTTGCTGGTTCACGGCGGTTGGTGCAAGCAGTGCGGCTTTTGCGCCGTTTGTGAACCATTCGGGAGCAGGTGCTGTCTCGCAGCTGCAAATCTCGTCTATCGTTTTGCCGTTATGCGCGGTGCCTTGCGTTTTTCCGTATCCCAGCGTGAGAACACTGCACAATTTTTCGCCTTTATCGACAGTAAATGCCGTTTTGATTTTTTTATAAGTCAATGCCACCCAGCAGGTGTTGAGCCCCAGCGTTTGCGCAAACAAAACGATCTTTGCCCCGTAATAGCCGATTTTTTCCTGCAAATCAGCCGTCTTTTTCCCGATAAGCGCAATGTAGTTCTGTACACCGGAAAATTTTCCGTAATGCGCCATAAGGCAGTCAAATGCTTTCGGTTCGTTCAGTACGAGCTGAATATGCAAATCTCCGCTGTTATTGCACTCGTTGATAAATGTCTGCAGCACCTGTGCTTTGTCAGTTTCAATAGGCTTATCGAGATAGGAACGCACCGAATGCCTTTCGTTCATCGCCGTTTTCATGTCCATATTATCACCTCTGTAATTCTTTCTTGATTTTGAGTTATTAAAATCACTTTATCGAAATGCAGTCAACAGCTTGAAATTTACCGTAATAACTTAAATCGCATTTGGGTTACGCGGGGACAGACCTTAATCCTGAATTGGGATACAGGTCTGACCCTATCGATACTATCGCCGACTCGCTTCGCAAATTGCGGAATGAACATCCGTTCCCATTTCCGTGCGACATCTTGACAAATTAAAGAAATATAGTACTTTGTATCAAATTTTTTCAATTTGGGAATTTGATTTCGTCTCTTATCGGGAAATGGGAAAGTTCCTTAATTACTGCAGTCGAAATGTACCTTAACTTCCCAAAGGAATCTGTCATGGAAAATAAAATCTCTTTCATTGAAAATCCTTCCATAGAAATGGTAAAGGGGTTTCACTCCAACGGTGTTGCCGCCGGAATCAAAAAAGAAGGCGTATTGGACTTAGGCGTTGTATTGTCGGAAGTCGACTGCATCGGCACCGGAATGTTTACCACAAATAAAGTAAAAGCGGCGCCTGTATTGGTATGTCAAAAACATGTTAAAAATAAACTGCGCGCAGTTGTTGTCAACAGCGGCAATGCCAATGCTTGTACGGGAACGCTGGGAATCGAAGATGCGTATAATACCTGCAAAGAATGCTCGGAGCTTTTCGGTATCCCCGTAGAAAGCGTTTTACCCATGTCTACCGGAGTTATCGGACAGCGGCTGCCTTTCGGCTCAATATCTTCTGGCTTGAGCAAAGCCGCAAAAATAATCAAAGACCCAAACCCGAATAATTTTGCAAGAGCAATTATGACAACCGACACCCGCATGAAAATTTACGGAGTAACGGTAAAAAATAAAAATTACGAATATCATATCGTCGGAGTGGCAAAAGGTTCGGGAATGATTCATCCGAACATGGCAACAACGCTGAGTTTTCTGTTTACCGACGCAAGAGTCAGCAAAAAAGCATTGAAAAAAGCATTTCATGCGGCTGTAGAAAAAAGTTTCAACAGCATTACGGTTGACGGCGATATGAGCACAAACGATTCTACTTTCTTGATTTCCAGCGGATTGGCAGGTAACAAGGAAATCAACGGCGGCAATGACGATTATCGCTTGTTTGCAAAAGCGGTGGAAATAACAGCTGCCGCAATGGCAAAAAGCATCGTACAAGACGGCGAAGGTGCAACAAAACTTGTTGAAATCTACGTAAAAAACGCAAAAACCGAAAAAGAAGCAAAACAAGTTGCAATGTCTGTAGCTACATCAAACCTTGTAAAAACAGCATTTTACGGAGAAGACGCAAATTTCGGCAGAATATTATGCGCAGTAGGTTACTGCGGTGTGGATTTTAAACCGACAAAATTAAAACTTTACTTTGATAACCTCTTACTATTCAAAAACGGCGAACCGACTTCTTTCAATGAGACCGAAGCTGCCGAAATATTAAAGAAAGATTCATTTAAAGTTATAATCGATTTGGATAAAGGAAGCAAAAGCTGGAGTGTTTGGACTTCGGATCTTTCTCATGAATATGTTCGTATAAATGCGGATTACCGCTCATAATTTTTAACAAGTGATAAGGAAGGTAAAGATGATGATTGAAAAATTGGAAGAAAAAGCAGATGTGTTGATTGAATCATTACCATATATAAAAACATTTCATTCAAAAACATTTGTTATAAAATACGGCGGTGCGGCTATGGTCGATAATAATCTGAAACAAGATATTATCAAAGATTTTATTCTGCTGCGGTATATAGGCATTAATGTCGTTGTCGTACACGGAGGCGGTCCGGAAATTACATCATTTCTGCAAAAAGTAGGCAAGGAAACAAAGTTTGTCAACGGTCTGCGTGTAACCGATAAGGAAACAATGGATATTGTCCAAATGAGTTTAGTCGGGAAAATAAATCAGGACATTGTAAGTATGGTCAATCATTTCGGCGGCAAAGCAATCGGTCTTTCGGGAGCAGACGCAAACATCATCCAAGCACGAAAGAAAATGATGGAAACAATTCTCAACCCGGAAACAAAAAAAGAAATGAGTGTGGATTTGGGCTTTGTCGGTGATATAGAAAGAATCGACAGTTCACTTATAAATCTATTGAATCAAAACGGGTATATTCCGGTTATTGCCCCAATCGGAGTAGGAATCAACGGAGAACATTACAATATTAATGCAGATGAAGTTGCCAGTGAAGTTGCGGTTTCGTTAAAAGCGGATAAGCTGATTATGGTAACGGATGTAGACGGAATTTACGAAAATCCAAGCAATCCAGCGACAAAAATCGAGTCTCTTACTATTCATCGCGCAAAACAGATGATAGAAAAAGGTGAAATCAGCGGCGGAATGATTCCGAAAGTTCGTGCCTGCATCAACGGAATTTCCAACGGCGTAAAACGTACACACATTGTAGACGGTCGGCAAAAACATTCTATTCTGCTGGAAATTTTCACAGACCACGGTATCGGTACTATGGTTGTCGGAAATTAATCTGCCGAAGAGGTTAAAAATATGAATACAATTGAAAAAACCGATAAATATATTTTAAATACATACAAGCGTTATCCGGTAACTTTTGAAAAAGGACAAGGTGCATTTCTCTACACAGAGAAAGGTGAAAAATTTCTGGATATGGGCTCCGGCATTGCGGTAACTCTTTTAGGACATTGTCATCCCAAACTTGTAGATGCAGTAAAATCTCAAACCGAAAAATTGTGGCATACAAGCAATCTTTATTACAGCATTCCGGCAGCTGATTTAGCCGAAAAGCTGGTGCATGCCTGCGGGGCAAAACGTGTTTTCTTCTGCAATTCAGGCGCAGAGGCCAACGAAGGAGCATTAAAACTTGCCCGAAAGTACGGAAAGCAAAGCGGAAAAACAAATAAGACAAAAATCGTATCAATGCACCATTCTTTCCACGGCAGAACAATGGCAACGATTACGGTGACAGCGCAGGAAAAGTATCAAAAACCGTTTTCCCCGTTATTGCCCGATGTTTGTTACGCGGAATATAACGATTTGGAATCTATACGGAATGTAATGAATGACGATGTCTGCGCCGTAATTTTGGAACCGATTCAAGGCGAAGGCGGAGTTCATACGGCAAATCATGAGTTTTTGAAAGAAGTACGCGCTTTGTGCGATAAACATGACGCACTTTTGATTTACGATGAAGTTCAATGCGGAATGGGACGTACCGGTTATCTATTCAACCACATGAAGTATCCCGATTGCAAGCCGGATATTTTTACATCTGCCAAAGGGTTAGCCGGCGGGTTACCGATGGGCGCGTTTTTTGTAAATGAAAAGGCGGAAAATATTTTACAGCCCGGTGACCACGCAAGCACGTTCGGCGGAAATCCGATAGCTGCGGCGGCAGCTAATGCGGTGCAGGATATTATAAAGGAAGAAAATATTCTTGCCGCAGTAAAAGAAAACGGTTGTTATTTCATCGAAAACTTAAAAAAGTTGCAGCAAAAGTATAATGTAATAAAAGATGTGCGCGGCGAAGGCTTTCTCATCGGACTGGAAATAAAGTATCCGGCGGCGGAACTTGTGCAGGAACTTTTGGAACATCATATTGTAACAGTTCCGGCAGGCGCGTCCGTAGTAAGACTTTTACCGCCATTAATTGTAAAAAAAGAAGAAATTGACTCAGTAATTGACGCATTAGACCACATTTTTAAAAAAAGGACTTAATCTTGAACGAGCGTAAAAAAGCGTATCTTGTACTTGAAGACGGTTCCATTTTTGAGGGAACCGCGTTTGGCAGCGGAGATTATACAGAAGGTGAAGTAGTTTTCAATACCGGAGTTACCGGTTATCAGGAACTGCTTACCGACCCATCTTACAGCGGTCAAATTGTAGTGATGACTTATCCGCAAATCGGGAACTACGGATACATAGAAACTGATACCGAATCACGGCATCCGTTCCTCAGAGGTTTTATAGTAAAAGAAGCAGCTGAGTTTCCAAATAATTTTCGCAGTCAAGGAACGATTGATGCGTATTTGAAAAAAAATAATCTGCTCGGAATTCAAGGTGTCGATACTCGCGCAATTACAAAAAAAATCAGAAGCCGCGGCGTAATGAAAGGCTTTATCACAACCAATAAACTACCGGATGCAAAAATGATCGAGCTTGCCCAAAATATTCCTGATTTTGCAAGTCATGATTATGTAATGGACGCAACAACCGAAAGCGAATATGTAATCGACGGCAGCGGGAAAAACATAGGCGTTGTGGATTTCGGAATAAAGCAAAGTATCATACGCAATTTGCAGGCAAGGGGGCACAAACTAACCGTAATGCGTGCAGATGTAACGGCGGATTATGTTTTGCAGAAAGGATTTGATTTAATCATTCTGTCCAATGGACCGGGAGATCCGAAACAAACCACTTACGGAATAGAATTGGTAAAAGGTCTGCTCGGCAAAATCCCAATCGGCGGAATTTGTCTTGGACATCAAATTTTGTCTCTCGCATTGGGACTTGATACCTTCAAGCTGAAATTCGGTCACCGCGGTGCCAATCATCCGGTAAAAAATCTGCTTACCGGCAAAGTAACGATAACATCTCAAAATCACGGTTATGCAGTGAAGAATGAGAATATTCCCGACAATGTGGAAATTACGCATATTAATTTGAATGACTTTACCATACAAGGAATCAGATGTACGGACAAAAAAATATGCAGCGTTCAATTTCACCCCGAAGCCGGTCCGGGTCCGCACGATTCGGAATATATTTTCGATGATTTTTTAAAACTCTGCGAATAAATTAAGGATGGTTTTATGCCTTTGGATAAATCTATTAAAAGTGTGTTGATCATAGGTTCCGGTCCGATAATTATCGGACAAGCGGCAGAGTTTGACTATGCCGGATCTCAAGCGTGTAAGGCGCTCAAAGAAGAAGGTTTGCGCGTAATACTTGTAAACTCGAATCCTGCAACAATTATGACAGACCTAAATATGGCTGATTCAACGTATCTTGAGCCACTGAATGTAAATTCGTTGGAAAAAATCATAGATAAGGAACGTCCCGACGGGCTACTTCCGACACTCGGCGGTCAAACAGGTTTAAATCTTGCGGTAGAGCTGTCTGAAAAAGGGATTCTCGACAAATACGGCGTTAAACTTTTGGGGACTTCGCTTTCTGCCATAAAACAAGCCGAAGACCGTGAAATGTTCAAAGATTTAATGCAGAAAATCGGTGAACCGATCGCCGAAAGTCAGATTATCAACAATCTTACGGATGCGGTTACGTTTGCAAATAAAACCGGCTATCCGCTGATTATCCGTCCTGCGTATACAATGGGTGGTCTTGGCGGCGGAATTGTCAATAACGAAGAAGAGCTTGTTACTATCTGTTCACTTGGTTTGAAACATTCGAGAATTCATCAAGTTTTAATAGAACAGTCGGTGGCCGGCTGGAAAGAAATCGAATATGAAGTAATGCGTGACGCAAACGGAACTTGTATTACCGTCTGCAATATGGAAAATATAGACCCAGTCGGCATTCATACCGGAGACAGTATCGTTCTTGCGCCAAGCCAAACACTTTGTGACCAAGAATATCAAATGCTGCGAACTTCTGCATTGAAAATTATCGATGCGTTAAAAATCGAAGGCGGCTGTAACGTTCAATTTGCGCTGGATCCGTATTCAAAAAACTACATTATAATAGAAGTAAATCCTCGTGTATCCCGTTCTTCTGCATTGGCATCAAAAGCGACCGGATACCCAATAGCGAAAGTTTCCGCAAAAATCGCAATCGGACTTCATCTTGATGAAATACAGAATTCGGTAACTAAAAAAACACTCGCATGTTTTGAACCTACGCTTGATTATATTGTCACAAAAATTCCGAGATGGCCATTTGATAAATTTACATCGGCCGACAGAAAACTCGGAACCCAAATGAAAGCTACGGGCGAAATCATGAGTATCGACCGAACAATCGAAGGGTCGATAATGAAAGGAATCCGCTCACTGGAAATAAAAGTCGATGGTCCGCGAATGCCGGATTTGGACAATGAAGAAACGGAAGTTCTTGAAGAAATGATTCGGCGCGCCGATGACAGAAGACTTTTTGCAATCTTCGAGTTATTGAGAAGAAATTATCCGATAGGCAAAATTGTCCAAATTACGAAAATGGATATTTTCTTTGTTAAAAAATTCGAGAACATTATTCTTTTGGAAAAAGAAGCTGCGCAAAAGTTAACTCCCGATGCAGTAGCCAAACAAAATCCAAGTGATGAAGTAAAAGATTTAGTTAAAAGACTGAAACGCTGCGGATTCGCAGATACATATCTTTCCGGAATTGTCGGAGTTCCTCATTTGGATTTCAGAGCATTCCGCAAGCGCTGCAATGTAATTCCAGTTTATAAAATGGTCGATACGTGTTCTGCGGAATTTGAGGCAATGACTCCGTACTATTATTCAACATACGAACAGGAAGATGAAGTCGAAGTTTCAAACGATGTACGAAAGATGATTGTTTTGGGGGCCGGTCCGATTCGTATCGGTCAGGGAATCGAGTTTGATTATTGCTCGGTTCGTTCCGTATGGGGTTTGAAAGAGGAAAATATTCAATCCATTATCATCAACAATAATCCGGAAACAGTGAGTACCGATTTTGATACATCCGATAAATTATATTTTGAACCTTTGAATATCGAAGATGTCTTGAATGTTGTGGAAAAAGAAAATCCGGAAGGTGTAATAGTTCAATTCGGCGGACAAACTGCAATCAATCTTGCGGGGAAATTGCACGAAGCGGGAGTAAAAATTCTCGGTTCGTCGGTGCAAACAATCGATGATGCGGAAAACCGCGATAAGTTTTCGCAAATTTTGCAGCGTGCCGGAGTTCCTCAGGCAGAAGGGCGCGCGGTTTATTCTTTTGAAGAAGCACTCGGCGTAACCAATCGCTTAGGGTATCCGGTTTTGGTTCGTCCGTCTTATGTTATCGGCGGTCACGCAATGGAAATTGTATACAATGACGATGAACTTTTTTCATATATGCGATTTGCAACTAAAATATCACCGGATCATCCTGTTTTGATCGATAAATATCTGCTGGGAAAAGAAGTGGAAGTAGACGCTATCTGTGACGGAACAGATACGTTTATTCCCGGAATTTTCGAGCATATAGAACGTGCCGGAGTTCATTCCGGCGACTCAATGGCTGTATATCCTCCGACAGGACTGTCTGACGAGGAAATACATATCATCAAGCGTCATACAATAGCACTCGGAAAGGAACTGAAAACAATCGGGTTAATGAATGTCCAATACGTTATTTCCAACGGAAAAGTTTACTGTATCGAAGTAAATCCGCGTGCAAGCCGAACAGTTCCCGTACTGAGTAAAGTAACGAATATTCCAATGGTAAAAATTGCCACTAAAATTATGAGCGGCAAAACATTGAAAGAATTGGGTTATAATTCCGGCTTGCTTGAAATACCTCCGTACTGCACAATCAAAGCTCCGGTTTTCAGTTTTGATAAGCTGAAAATGGTTGAACCGGGATTGGGGCCGGAAATGAAATCTACAGGCGAAGTACTCGGAATCGGCCTGAACAAAATGGATGCGCTGTACAATGCCGTTACCGGTTCGGGGATTCAGGTCCCGGACAGCGGGCATATTTTATTATCAGTAGCTCAAAAAGACCGCGAAGAATTGCTGAACTTTGTACCTAAACTGCAAAACTTAGGCTATAAATTATCGGCAACTAAAGGAACATACGAGTTTTTACAGAAGCGCGGTTATACAGACATTGCACTTGCACCGCACCCCGGCGACGGAGTGCCGAATGTTCTTGATATGATCCGTCAAAACTGTTTCGATATTATTATCAATATTCCTACAAAAGGAAAAAATATAAGCAAACTTGGATTTAAAATCCGCCGGCTTGCAGTGGAATACAAAGTTTCGTGTATTACATCGTTTGATACTACAATGAGTATTTTAAATGCGCTCGATAGGGAAAAATCATCGGAAACCGTTCCTGTATGTTCATTAAATGAGTACTTGGAAAAGTTTCCGGTAAAAAAAATTAATCCGTAGATGCAGCATTTTTTAAGTTGAGCGGGAAATACAATGAAAATGCTGGCTGACTTGCCCGAAATGAAACTTTTCTTTTCTTCAATTTTCGATTTCCTGCGCAGAAACAGAATTCATTCATTTTTAGACCACATGTCGGATTACTCGCAGTTGTATAACATTCTGATTTCTTCACAACTCGAAAATTTGCGTTATTACGACAGAATGGATAAATACGTTTTTACGCTTTACAATGCGAACAACAAACTTGTCGATTTGGTTTACTTATTTTGTTTCGGCGGCGAAGGCGGAATAAACGATCAGCAAATTATGATTATTCTTAACAACGAAAAAATCAGAGTGGAGCTCTTCATCACCGACGACAGAGAAATTCCCGTAATGATGTATTCCACTCCCGAAAAAAAACTTACCGATTTTTTTAAAAAGAAAAAACCTGCGCGAAACAGAATGACTCAAGCCGAATGGGGATTATACCTCGAAGCTCATAACAAGCAGTATCCTCGCAAAATGAAATAATTTTTAAATATCAAATTCAATGGCAGACAGTGCATTATAAATTTCGCTTTCATTCTGCGCGGAAAGTATCTTGTTCCGCATTTCTTCGTTTTTCCACACAAGAACTGAATTGGCAAGGATTTTCAAATATTCCTTATGCGTATCTTGAGGAGATGCAATCAAAATTGCAAAATTGACAGGTTGATTATCGATAGAATTCCATTCGCAGCCGGTTCCGCGAATAAGCACGGCAGATGCGACAAAATCTTTTATAATATTGCGGCGAGTATGCGGAATGGCAAGTCCAACGCCGATTCCGGTAGAAACTATACGTTCCCGTTCGAGTATCAATTCTCTTAATTTTGCATGATTTGTAATCAGCTTGGAGTTTTTCAGCAGCTCCAATAATTTATCAATAACAGCTTTATGTTCCACATTTTCCATAATTGCAATTGCATCTTTTTCAATAATATCAGTCATATTTTTCATATATATTTGTTTCCTCCGATTTTTTTACTATATCAAAAATTATGCTGTTTAACATCCGTTTTCTGCTTTAAATAAAATCAACTCACTACATATTTTTTGTTAAGGAAAACAATAAAAATCCGAGAAATACAGGGTATAGTAAACGGCGAATTTCGGGAGGTTTTTATAATGAAACGCTTTTTTATTGTTACAGTACTATTTTATTCTTTCGCAATAAATGCATCACCGATTTTTAACAGAATCACACAGGACTCAGGTGATAAGAAAAATCCATTTTTCCCGATGACTGTAGGTCAAATCAGAGAATTTTCAAAGGAAGAAAACGGAGTAACATCAACATGCACATGGAAAACAGACGGAGTTTTTCAGATAACAGACGACATTAATAAACTGAAAGACCAAAAAGCCTATCAATTTACTGATTCATCCAACGGAGATGTTTTTTATTTTACAAATTATGACGGCTTTGTCTGTAAGTATGCGAAAAATGAAAACGGAGAATATAAACTGACACGTATGCTCCCTGAAAATATCGTAGAAGATTACAATTGGATAAGCAACGACATCACTTTCATCATTACCGATGTAAGTATCGACTACATAACAGTCGAATTCTTCGATAATCAAAAAGATGTTTCCGGATACAATAAATTCAAAAAAGAATCCGGACCGTGTGAAATATACATCAATGACGCTACAGCAACGAAAAAGCATGATATGCTTGCAAAATTGAAAAGCATTTCACATGATTCGAGTGTTCAAAACTCCGTTGGATTACCAACAACCGATGAAACCGGCAGTGTTGTAAAAAATCCCGATGATAAAGAAAAATCTCCGGTAGTCAAAGAAACCGAAGCCAATCCGCAGTCAGCTCATTCTCAAGTGATTGCAATAAACACAATGCAGAAAAATTTCTACTATATACAAGTCGGTTCTTTTGCAAGAAAGGAAAATGCATTCAGTGCCTGTGAAGAAATCAGACAAAAAGGGTTTCAATCTGTTGTTTTTGAAGATAAAGACGGAGCTTTTAAAGTTTTGATTGAAGGTAATTCAAAAATGGAAGAAACTCTTTCTCAATTAAGAGCCCAAGTAACATCCGAGGCTTTTATTAAAAAGAGAATCGGAAAATAATACTTGATGAATAAAAAAAGACTGTCTTTAGAGGTTTCAACCTTCGGGGACAGTCTTTTTTTATTTTACTTACTCGATTATTTTCAGCCGGTTCATGTCGATTGTATCATTCATTATGTTATTTATTCCGGTAACATAATCATTTATTAATTTCTCAATCGGAATGTACGTAAAAACTTTATTCTTCTCTCTTTCAAAAAAGTAGTATGTATCTCCGCCGTTTGCAAGAAAATCGCTTATAGCAACTTTATAAATTTTATCATCAACAACTTTTTTTTGATAAATACGCAAATCCGTAACTTTTTTTTCTTCGGCAGAATACTCGACTGTCATTCCGCTGAAAATTAAAAAATAACCATATCCGCGTCGAATCATTGAATATTCGATAATGTTTTTCAATTCATCACCGCGCAGACTGACAATAACCGCATTGTTATCATATTTCAAAAAACTGGAAGCAAAAGTAGATTCCAATCTTCTTTTTGCAGATAAATCTACTTCTTTAAATAATCCTGCGTTTAAAAATGCCACATCCGCTCCCGTCCCTGTTCGCAGAGCATCGGTTGCAATACAGCAAAGTTTTGTAAAATTATCCATTTTCCCGACAGAAGAGAACTCGGTTGCAACAACATTGGCGCGGACAGATGATGATAATTTACTATTTACATTCTCCGTAATTTTTTCCAATCGCTGCAAAAGTTTTTTATCTTCCGGAATTCTTCTGCTGCCAGCATGAACATTTATAGGATGAAACTGTTCGGAAACGATATTCAGCTGGCTTTTGTTTCCACCCGCACCTTTTTTAACAAATTCAAATGTTATATCTCCTAAATATGCACCATTTTTTTCAATCGTATAAACTCTCGTTCCGTTCACATTGAAAATCTTATTTTTATTCGCACCGTAAGAACCTTCTATTACCAAGTCAATGCATGGAAATAAAGATGCCAAAAAGCCAGCTCCGTATTTTAAATCCGAGTGATAATCGATATTCGTCAATGCAACAATTACATCGACTTTTCCTTTCAGCTGGGCCAAAGTTTTTTCCATTGCGACAATCGGATTTTCTACAGTTACCGAGCTTTTAGCTTCATTTGACAATGCCAAATAAACATTTTCGCTCAACACCGAAATAAAACCGACTTTTATTCCGTTCACTGTTTTTATAAAGTAAGGTTCCGCAATTCCGCTTTTGCTTTTCACTTCCTTAACATTGCAGTTAATCATAGTAAAAGCAGATTTTTTATATAAATTATTATAACTGGTCAAACTTCTATTTATCTCATTAAACCCAATACCCGATACATCGTAACCAATCATATTCATTGCGGTATAATCCGCAGCACAATCGGTCAAAGATGAAAGATAATACTCGCTGACAAAATTTCCCGTATCGACAAGTATGACATTATTGCCGCCTTTTTTTTTCAGTTCGTCAATCATCGTCTTTCTTGCGGAATATCCGGCTTGATTTTCTCCGGTATCATCTGTGAATTTCAAAGATCTGCCCAGCGTTGCCCCAGAAAAAATAATACGAACTTTATTATCGGCACCAAACAGACACACTGCAAAAATCAAAAATATAAAACAACAAAAGCATTTCTTCATTTCTGTATCCTCTAAGAAATTGTCGGCAAAACATCGATAAAAAAATCTCGCTTTATCTTCACTATAATAAAATAATTCGTTATTATGTCAAAATTCATACTAATTTATCAACTATATTTAAGGAAGAAATCATGTCAGAAGAAGCAACCATCATAGCTAAAATCGGGTTGGATATTGAACCGCCGGCAAAAGAACCTATTTTTATTTCTCTCAGCAATTACATGAATAAAAAATATCTTGATATACGAAAATATTACAAAGACAGCGCGGATGAATTCAAACCGACAAAAAAAGGCATTACAATGACATTACCGCAGCTTAAAGATTTTATAAAGTCAATAGATGAAAATATGACGGATATTGAAAATTGGTTTAATCGCTGAAATAAAATATCTTGTTTTTTTCTATCCTAAATACTATATCTAACAAAACAAAAGGAGCAATTAATGAAAAAGAAAGAAAGATTCTTTTGGATTTGTTCTGTTTGTGTGCTTTTGGCATTTTGTACATTCAACGTTTTTGTAAACAATGCATCGGCCGCAAGTTTTACTCAGGCATTTCCATATATGAACAAATTTATCAGTGTATTCAATGCAATAAAATCAGACTATGTCGATGCTGATAAACTCGAAGATAAGACACTCATCAACGGAGCAATAAAAGGAATGCTGGATGCAATCGGAGATCCGTATACCGTTTACCTTAGCGAAAAAGACGTCAAAGATTTGCAGACAACAACAACCGGAACATTTGCCGGTGTCGGGATGATTATTACAGAAAAAGATGGATATATCGGAGTTGTATCTCCAATAGAAGGAACTCCTGCATTCCGAAAAGGAATGAAATCGGGAGATTTGCTATTGTCCGTAAATGGGGAAACACTGAAGGGTGTTTCCGTTTCAGATGCAGCGGATAAACTAAAAGGTGCGTCAGGAACAAGCGTAAATATTGAGTTCCTTCGGGATGAAGTGAAATACGAAGTGGAGCTTGTCCGAGCTATCATTGATTTACCTACGGTAAAGTATGACATCATCAATAACGAAATCGGATACCTCCGTATAACTCAATTTTCAGGAACAACCGACAAGCATGTTAAAGAAGCTTTGCAGAATTTCAGAGCTAAAAAGGTAAAAGGTATTATAATGGATTTGCGAATGAATCCGGGCGGATTATTAAGTTCTGCGATAAGCATTGTTGATTTTTTTCAAGACAAAGGAACAATAGTATCAACAAAAGGCCGAAGATTAAACGAGCAAACCGTTAATTCTGCAAGTTCATTTAATACTATAATTGCAAAAGATGTTCCGGTCGTAGTTTTAATCGACAGCGGTTCTGCCAGTGCATCGGAAATTGTATCCGGAGCATTGAAAGATACAAAGCGCGGAATTTTAGTCGGTGAAAAATCTTTCGGAAAAGGTTCAGTTCAAAGTATTCAATTTTTGCAGGACGGTACAGACGGTTTCAAAATGACAACAGCAAAATATTATACTCCGTCGGGTGTATCAATACATGGAGTCGGAATCGAACCGGATATTGCAATAAAAGAACCTGAATTGACAGAAGACGAACGCGAAGGATTAAAAAAGATTTATAAAGATAAAATTATAGACGAATTCGTGAAACTGCACAAAAATCCGACAGATAAAGACATTGATTCGTTTCTGAATGAAATGAGAAATAAAGGTTATGTCTTTACGGACAGAATGATGCGTCGCCTTTTGAAAAATACTTTAGATTACGAAAACAGTTCTGCACCTATTTATGATTTGGAATATGACATTCAGCTGCAAAAGGCTATAGAAATTTTAACAAACAATTCAATCAAGTATAACAACAAAGGCGAATATTCATTGTTAAAATAGAAACTTCTCTTTATATAGTGATAAAATGGCAACTCTTTGGAGTTGCCATTATTATTACCGATAATTTTTAAGGAAAGGAAACAAAAAAATGACTACAAAAGTTGTATATCCGGGGACGTTTGACCCCCTTACTTACGGGCATCTTGATATAATACACAGAGCAACAAATATGTTTGGCGAAGTAACTGTTCTTCTCGCACAAAATCTTTCAAAGAACACATATTTTACACTGGAAGAAAGAACCGTAATGATAAAAGATGCAATTAAAGGTATGAATATCGATAAAAAAGTTCATGTCGATTCATATCACGGACTTTTGGTAGAGTATTGCAAACAAAACGGTATAACAGTTATAGTGAGAGGGATCCGTCCTCTTGTAGATTTTGAATATGAATTTGAAATGGCAATGACAAACAGGGAATTATCCAACAATATAGAAACAGTATTTATTCTGACAGACCAAAAATATTTTTATTTACGCAGCAGTCTAATTAAAGATTTAGCAACATTAGGCGGAGACATTTCCAACAAAGTTCCACCTAACGTCTATAAATCAATAAAAAATAAATTTTGTTAAACTTTTTTCCCGAACTGGAGAAGCTGCTGTTTTAAAGATTCATTCTCCCTTTTCAACATTAAATTTTCATATTCCTGATTTGTAACAAGTGAAATCAAATCATTAATTGAAATAAGATTTTCATCTGCCAATTCCGAATATCCTGATATTTTAGATGATAAATCATCGGTTATCTCATCCAAAATTTCTTCATAATCATCAAAATCATGAGATGTATTTTGCAATTTATTAAGAGATGCTATTTTGTAAGCTATTTTCGCAATAGACTGATATGTATGATTTTGAGACTGATAAACAGCAAGCGGTTGTCTCTTATTTATCGATTCATGAACACTTTTATCCCTATACAGGAAACCAAGGTAATCCATCTCAATATTCAAAAAAGAATGGGTTATTTTACGTATTTTTTCTCCCATTTCAATATCAGTCGGAGAATGTGCCATATTAATAATAAGTTTAGGTGACATTTCTCTAACAAAATAAACTGCCTTTAAATACGTAGCCGGAGAAACTTTTTTAATCATCTGCAGTAAATCCAACACCTTCCATGCATTTTCTCCGCCCTTTTTCATTTGTTCATTAAATAAATCTTTTATTTCCGGTATTGATTTAAATTCCAAAAACAACCTTCTGAATACAGATGTTTTTAACAAAGAATACGCATTTAAAATAGAAGTTAATTCAGGCATGGAAACAAGTATACCGCATGAACTTAAAATAAAAAAATCCACTGTATTATAAGATGAACCGGCACCTAAATCTAAAATTACATAATCCGCATCTAAATGAAAAATTTGAGATATTAGTTTTTTCTTTTGAGCAGCGGTAATATTTGCAACTCCGACCATTTCCGCATCACCGGAAATAAAAAAAAGATTTCTATTCCCTGTAGAAAGAATATAGTCAGACAATTTGGAATTTCTTTGATTCAAAAAATTGCCAATTCCATCAGGAGCAACCGAATATCCCATACAAGTATGAATATTGGCACCTCCAAAATCAAGATCCATTAAAATCACTTTTTTACCTAAATTTGCCAATGCATAAGCAAGATTGACAGAAATAAAAGTCTTCCCTACTCCGCCTTTACCACTGGCAATAGGAATAATAACCGGTGTGTGTCCCATTTTTTCCCTTTAACTATCCAAACTATCGATAATTTTTTTTATCTCGTTCAATTCAGCAGAAAGCGATAATACCATACCTATTTTTATTTTCTCATCAGTTACACGATTCACATAAACTATTCTGCCGGATAATTTCAATTTACGTGAGAAAAAAATAACTTTCAATTTCTGTCCCACTTCATAGTGATTCTCCGTATCATCTGTGAAAAAACTAATACCGCCTTTACTAAGATTGGCTAATTCCGCACGTTTCTCGTGAAACAATCCTGCAGAAAAACTAAATTCTTTTAAATCTTCCGGCACCATTTCAGCCGATACTCTGCGTTCCGTTCTTAATTCTTCACTCATACAATAAATCCCTCCAAAATTTTCTTTTCAAATTTTATTATATATCATTTTTTTATATGACTTCCAACTAAAAATATTTTGTAAACATTTCAGTGCATGTAATTGAACTTTACTATAATGTTTCACGTGAAACATTGCATTACCTGAAAGTTTATTATCAATATTGTCGATAATACAAAAAATTATTTCGGAGTTCTTGCCAAATTATGAAAAAAATTCTTCTTGTTGATACGTTCGGACTGATATTCCGATCTTACTATGCTTTTATTACTCACCCTTTAACAAATAACTCGGGGAAAAATATTTCGGCAGTTCATGGATTCTTTAATGCTCTTTTTTCACTGCTAAAAAAAGAAAAACCCGATTTTGTGCTGCTTGCCTTGGAAGGTAAAGGAAAATGTTTTCGTTATGACATATATCCGGAATACAAAGCAAATCGACAAGATACTCCGGAAGATTTAAAGGAACAAATTGGCAAAATCACAGCTTTAATTAATAAAATGGAAATACCTTATTTTTCACAAGAAGGTTTTGAAGCTGATGATGTAATCGGAACATTGACAGAAGTTTACAGTAAAAACGAAAATTACGAAGTATGGATTTTTTCATCAGACAAAGATTTGCGGCAATTGGTAAAAAATAATGTAAAACTGTGCCGTCCCGATCCTAAAACAGGTGAATACATTTTATACGGAAGAGACGAAATTTTTGCTGATATGGGCGTTTATCCGGAACAAGTCGCAGATTATCTCGCAATTACCGGAGACAAATCTGACAATATTCCCGGTATAAAAGGATTAGGCGAAAAAGGTGCTGCTGCATTACTCGGTAAATGGCAATCACTGGAAAATATTTATGAGCATTTGACAGAAATAACTCCGCCTAATATGCAAAAAAAATTAACAGCTGATAAAGAAAATGCTCTTTTAAGTCAAAAACTAACAACGATCCGCACAGATGTCCCTCTGCAACTGAATGAAAATTCATTGTACTCCCGTCCGATAAATCTGGAAGCTGTGCTTGAAGACTTGGAAAAGGACAACTTAAGAACCGTTATTTCTCAAATAAAAACATATAACAAAGAACGCTTTCAAATTACTTTCTCACACGCCGATGAAAAAGCCGAACTTAATGCCAAAAAATTTCATTTTGTTCCGACATTAGCCAAACTGGAAGAACTTGCAAATAAAATTCGCAGTGTAAAAAAATTTGCGTATGATTTAGAAACTACAAATTTTGATTTCAGTAACGGTCAATTAATTTGCATGAGTATTGCAATTCCGGGAGAAAATAATGAACCCGAAACTTTTGTTATTCCGTTTACTTTGTCGCTATCGCAACTTACGGAAGCAGGCATTTCCCACTTACCGCAAGAAACCGAAATAATCAAAATTTTAGCACCATTATTCACTGACAAATCAATTTTAAAAATAGGTCATAACATAAAATTCGATAATAAATTTCTGTATCGGTTCGGCATTACCGATATTGCGCCGCTTTTCGATACAATGTTAGCAGAATATTGCCTTGATTGTGCGTCATCCGTACTTGCACTGAAAGATATGGCAGAGCATTATTTAAATGTAAAAGTAATTCACTACGAAGATGTTGTGCCGCAACCCAGAAAAAAAACTTTGCTTGATGCTCCTTTTGACAAACTTTTTGCTTACTCAGGTCAAGATGCATACTTGACTTTGCAACTGCATCAGCTGTTTGATGACAAGATTTCACAGGACTCACAGCAGATTCATCTTTTTTACGAGATTGAAATTCCGCTTGTCCAAGTACTTTCGGATATGGAAATCACAGGGATTTATGTCAATGCGGATCATTTGCATGAACTATCAAATAAAATGGACAATGAAATTGCGGTTCTTCGTGAAAAAATGTTTGACATTGTCAGTTATGAATTTAATCCTAACTCCCCAGTACAGCTGCGCAAGCTACTTTTTGAAGATTTGGGTTTGCAGCCTGACAGAAAAACCAAATCAGGAGCTTCTACCGATGTTGAAGTCTTAAAGAAGTTACGTTTCTTTCATCCTCTGCCCGGACTTCTGCTGGACTACCGAGCATACAGCAAAATAAAATCAACATACACCGAAAATCTTATCGATATGATAAATCCACAAACCGGTCGAATTCATACAACGTATTTTCAGACCGGTACACAAACCGGACGACTTTCAAGCAAAGACCCAAATTTGCAGAATATTCCAATTCGCAGTCCTATCGGCCGTGAAATCAGACGTGCCTTTATTCCGAGAAAAGGGTGGAAATTGATGAGTGCCGATTACTCGCAAATTGAAATTTTTCTATTGGCAGAGTTTTCCGATGATCGAATTTTGCAAAATGCAATTATGAATGGCGAAGATATTCATGCCGGGACTGCCGCAATTTTGTTTGATAAACAACCAGCTGCTGTTTCTAAAGAAGAACGAATGATTGCCAAAACTGTTAATTTTGGAATTTTGTATGGACAATCCGCATTTGGATTAGCAAATGAGCTGCAAATTTCCAGAACTCAGGCAGCTTTATTTATAGAAAAATATTTTAAAAATTACAGCGGTGTAAAATGTTATATCGAAAAACTTAAAGATTTATGTCGCAAAAATGGATATTCATCGACTCATTGGGGCAGACATCGAACAATTCGTGAAATTAATGAGAAGAACAAGAATATTCGCGAAAATGGAGAGCGCATGGCAGTAAATTCCGTGATACAAGGAACTGCTGCGGATTTAATAAAACAAGCAATGATTCGCGCCGCTTCCGAAATAAAAAAGCAACGTTTAAAATCAAAATTACTGCTGCAAGTTCATGATGAACTAATTTTTGAAGTGCCTCCGGAAGAACTCGAAATAATGAAAAATATTGTTCGCAATGTAATGGAATGCGGCTATGGTTTTAACCTTCCGCTGAAGGCAAGTATCGAAATCGGTGACACATGGGGTGAAATGCATTAGAAACGCAGCAGTTATCAAATTCTATAATTGTAAACAATTTACCGTCAGATTTTATCTATTAATTAAAAAATGAGATACAAAAAATCTGTTTTTTTCTTATTGACAAAAAAAAAATAAAAGAGTAAATAGTCATCATCGCTTTACTGGAGAGCTGTCTGAGTGGTTGAAAGAGGCGGTCTTGAAAACCGTTGTGGTCGCGAGGTCACCTGGGGTTCGAATCCCTAGCTCTCCGTTTTTTATTTTTACAGGAGAGGTGCGAGAGTGGTCGAATCGGGCTCCCTGCTAAGGAGTTGATCGGCTTATCCCGATCCAAGGGTTCGAATCCCTTCCTCTCCGAATCCACTGGAAAGTTGTCAGAGTGGTCGAATGTGCACGCTTGGAAAGCGTGTATACGTTAGCGCGTATCGGGGGTTCGAATCCCCCACTTTCCGAATAGCGAGCCAGTAGCTCAGTTGGATAGAGTTTTAGATTGCGGATCTAAAGGTCGGAGGTTCAAATCCTCTCTGGCTCATTTTTATGGGGAAATGCGAGAATGGTTAATCGGTCAATTGCATGACATATCATAAGATATAGCAGGTTCAATTCCTCATTCCTCAAATGCCCCTTTTTAGTTCAAGACTCTATGCGATAACGATGAAACTAACCCCGCCAGGATCGGAAGATAGCAACGGTACCTTTCAAAATTATGCGTGTAATCGGTTTTGGAATAAATAGGGGCTTTTTATTACATTAAAATAATACAAAATAGAGATGGCAAAAAATGGCACATACCGCAACAGCTACTGAATATAGACCGCAAAATTTCTCATCTCTTGTCGGACAAGATTTTGTTTCCACAGCAATCAAAAATTCTCTTAATTCCAAAAAAATACCAAATGCTTTTTTGCTCAGCGGTCCGCGTGGTGTCGGCAAAACGACAACGGCACGATTAATTGCAAAAGGATTAAACTGTATTCATGGGCCTACCGGTGAACCCTGCAATAATTGTCCGCAATGTATTAGTATAAAAGAAGGAAACAACAGCGATGTTATAGAAATTGACGGTGCATCTAATACAAGTATCAATAATATCAAAATAATTCAGGAAGAAATTCAGTACTTACCGGCCGCAGCAAAATATAAAATTTACATTATAGATGAAGTTCACATGCTTTCAAAAAGTGCATTTAATGCATTGCTGAAAACCATCGAAGAACCTCCGGAACACGTGGTTTTCATATTTGCAACTACGGAGTTAAATGAAGTTCCTGCGACCATAAAATCACGCTGTCAGCAATTCAATCTGCGTTTAATTCCGCATAACATTATCGAAAATAATATAAAAAAGATTCTAACTGATAAAAATATCTCCTTTGATGATGACAGTGTTAAATGGATTGCTAAAGAAGGAAAAGGGTCATTGCGTGACGCCTATACACTGCTGGATCAGATTATTTCTTTTTGCGGAAACGAAATTACACTGAATAAGATTCAATCAAAACTTGGACTTGCTGGTAAAGAACAAATATCACAACTGATAACATGTATTTTAAATGAACAAATCATGGATATTCATCTGAAACTTAGCACATTGCTAAATTCTGGCTGCAGAATAGAACAAATTCTGAGTGATATAATTTCTTTTTTCAGAGATATACTTTTATTGAAATCACATTCATCTTCTGATGATATAAAAAATAATTCATCATATTATTCGCCTGAAATATTGGAAAAATTATCAATTTATGATGTTGAAAATATTTTAGATTTATCATTTGGATTTTATGAGAAATTAAAATATTCAATTAATCAAGAAATGGAATTGGAATTTTTCTTAATTAAATTATCACGATACAAAGATTTTATCCGTCCCGAAGCATTACTAAAACAAATAAAAACTCTTCAAACTTCATTTATCGAAAAAAAAAAATTAGTCGAGATTCCGAAATCTGAAATCAATAAGCAGGAAATCCACAAAAGTGACCTTGTTCCGGAAGTAAAACCTATTTCACAACCTGTTGTTGCAAAAATTGAAGTTTCTGCCAAAGAACAACCGCTTTTAATTGAAAAAAATATTATTCCAGAAGATAAAGATGAAACAAAAAAAACATTTTCAGATTACGACATAAACAAAAAAAACTTAAAGCAAATTTTTTCATGTACTGAATACAGATAAAGGAGAATAAAATGACACCATTTGATTTACTTAAAAATTTTAATATTAATTCACTGAGAGAAAAAGCTGATGAGATAAGAAATAAAATGGAAGCGTGCGAAATTACCGGAGAAGCAGGCGGTGGATTTGTAAAAGTAAAAATAAACGGGAAATTCAAGATTATCGATATTGATTATGAAAATAATAAATACATAACCGAAGATTTGGAAACATTTAAAAACCTGATTATCTGCGCTCAAAACGATGCATGTGAAAAAATGACTGAAAAAATGAAAAATGAGTTTGGCAGTTCATTTGGAGATATATCTTCGATTTTGGGAAGGTAAAATGTATAAAATTGAAGATTTAGTCACTATTTTAAGCAGATTACCCGGACTTGGTAAAAAAACAGCATCGAAACTGGCTTATTTTTTTATAAAAAACAAAGAGTACTCCGGAGACTTCATAAAAATTCTTTCTTATATAAAAGAAAATTCTCGGTTTTGTCCGGATTGTGGCTGTATTATCCTCAGTGAAGATAAGTGTTCTATTTGTTCGTCCGAAAGCAGAAAAAAACAAATTTTGTGCATAGTAGAAGAGCAAAAAGACATGATAGCAATAGAAGATACAGGAGTTTATTCCGGACTTTATCACATTCTTTCTGGTACAATAAATCCATTGGAGCACAGAACTCCGGAAAAATTGAGAATAAAAGAACTAATCTCACGTTTACAAAAAGAGAATTTTGAAGAAATCCTTATTGCGACCAATCCCACGATCGAAGGCGATGCAACATTTCTATATCTTCAAAATCTTATAAAAACAACATTCAGTAATATTAAAATATCCCGAATAGCTACAGGACTTCCAATGGGAGGCGTTTTGGAATATGCAGATAAATACACTCTCTCACGAGCAATAGAACAAAAGCAATATATTTGATTTAAACATCTTTTTCTTCAACCAAAGGAAGCTGCGTTACCAATTTTGTCCCCTGCTCTACTTTAACAAAAAATATATGTCCATGATGTTCTTCCACTATACCTTTGCAAATGGCAAGTCCAAGTCCGAATCCGCCGGATTCTCTGTCGCGTGCTTTATCAACACGATAAAACTTTTCAAACACAAGTTGGAAATATTCTTCCGATAAGGTTTTGCCATTATTCTCAATAGAAATTTCACACATTTTATTATCTTTGTCTTTATCCATTTTGACAATAATATGTGTAGCTTTGGCATTAATTGCATTTTGAATTATGTTAATGATAACGCGTTTTATTTTTTCGACATCGATTTCACAAAAAATATTTTCACTGCAAAAATATTCTATTTCCACATTTCTGGATTTCTCTAAAACCTTCAATTCCTTTGTCAGCATTTCAAAGAAAAATTTCATATCTACCGTTTCAGTAAACAACTGTTCTTTTTTCAATTCAAGTCTGGAGACTTCCAAAATTTCACCGATCATCTTATTAAGTAAATCGATTTCAGATAGTATTGACTTATAAAATGCCTTTTTTTCTGCTTCAGATAAATTAATATCAAGCATTAATTCGGTATATCCACGAATTCTTCCCAAAGGAGAACGCAGTTCATGACTTACTGTAGCCAGTAAATCATCTCGAATTTCCTTCATGTTTACAAGCTCATCGGACATATAATTGAAAGATTTTATAACACATCCGATTTCATCTTTCGGTTGTGTTTTTATTTTTATACCATAGTTTCCAATCGCGATTTGTGATGCGGCTTTTGCGAGGTCAAATAACGGCTTTATTGCACTGTTTATATATAAAACTAAAAAAGGTAATATGAAAATTGCAGAAAGAACAGAACTTATCAAAAGACTTTGAAAAATAATTTTTAAGAAATTGACTCTTATAGATAATTCTATGGACTTAAACGGCAAATTAGCTTTGAAACTGATTTGCCTTTTTATTTCAAATAAATAACTTTTGGTTTCATTTTTATATATGAGTTTAGGGAAATCTTTATAAAAAAGATCCCCCTCCACACTGCTTACGGAAAATTCCATTCCTGAAAATGTTTTTTCAACCTGACTTTTTAAAATATCAGTTTCATATCCGTTATCATAATTTAATAGATCATAAACATCATAATGTTCTTCCGAAACACCGTCATAATACTTTTCGATTTGTGACTTCAACGCCGTTGTTTTAAAATCAATTCCACTCATTTGGGAATCAAGCAATTTTTGAAAAGTAAAAAAAGAAATCACAGCAGTTAAAATAACGTGTATTCCGAGCAATACAAGAAAAAGACATATCATTCTTTTTCTTAAGGAACTTTTTATGAGGTTATTTTTTAACTTCAAATCTGTATCCTGCACCCCATACAGTTCTTATGCTGCAATTTTCAGATTTTTGCTGTTTTAACTTATTTCTTAAATGGCTTATGTGCATATCTACAGAACGGTCAAAACTTTCATAATCTCTGTCCGAAATTACTTTCAGCAATTCTTCTCTGGTAAATGTTTTTTCTGGATTTGATGCCAACAAATAAAGAATTTCAAATTCTGTTTTTGTCAATTCCATTTCATTGTTATCGACAATCAGCATTCTTTTATCAGCGTTTATAATAAGATTACCGAAAACCAATTCTTTTTTCTGAGTATAATCAAACGGAGAACTTGCAGAACGTCTCAAAACACTTCGGATTCTGGCACTAAGCTCTCTTATAGAGAAAGGTTTTGTTACATAATCATCTGCGCCTAATTCAAGACCGATTATTTTATCTATTTCATCACCTTTTGCAGTAAGCATAATGATAGGAACATCTACCCTTTTCTGCAAATCTTTCAATAGATCCAATCCATTTTTTCCCGGAAGCATAATATCAAGCAAAATTATATCCGGCTTTTCGGCGTCAACTACTTGATCTACATCTTTTCCATCATTTATAATAACAACATTAAATTCATATTGAGTGAAATATTTCTGCACTATATCAGTCAATTTTTTATCATCATCAACAATCAAAATCTTTTTTTTCACCATAAAGAAAGCTCCTCATTTTATTTATTAAAGAAATATACAAATAATTAAAGAATTATACTACTCTTAAATTAAAAAGAAATGTACTACATATTCTTAATATTTACAATTTTAAAAAAATAATGAAATTCCGAGCAGTGACACATCTAATTGCGGCAAGCCATAGTCAAATATTTTGCCATTCCATCCTGAATCTTCATTTGAAAATTTTTGAACCGTATGGAAACTTACGTACATTGTATAGTGAATTATTTTATACAATTTAATATCCAGTCTCTGATAAAAAGCAAACTGCGGCAAAAAATATGATTCAACACCTCTTAATTTACCAGATTTTTCAACAAACGCAGAAATATTATAAAAACTTACACCAAAAGAATAATGCGACATTTTATAGAAAAATGAAAAACCAAGTGACATTCCGTAAAATTGAGAAAATAATGCCAAACTTCCTGAACTGCAATCAAGGTAAAAATCATTATAAGACAAATCATAAAAAAAACTTATTTCCATATACCTCAGAGGATAAAATGATAAATAAAAATTTATCGGGAAAATAGAAAAGTTATTCAAATCTTCATAGTACAAATGAAAAGATACGCCGGTAACAGAAAAACCGACATAAGGAAAATCATGATTCATTTTCTTTTCACTGCTTTTTACTTTACTGCTGTTTGTTGCTGCTTGGTTTATCTCTTTATCTTTATGCAATATATGCAAAACATCTTTTTCCATCTGTTCGTAGATTTTTTCTTTGACTACATTCAAATCATCCAATGACGAACACGAACTAAAATCGAAAAAAGACGATGAAATAATTTCTCCGCTTTTATCATAAATATCGAATTTCAAATTCTTATCTTCAAAATAAGCAACATAAAATGCATCATTTTTATTTAACAAAACACGTCTTTCTATAGACATATCGACAAAATTATAATCACAAAAAAATGTACAGTCGGATATTCGATTTTCACTCTCAATACAATTAAAAATATACATTATGGAATAAAATTCTTCGTCACTCAATGTATCCTTGTTCTCAAAAAAAACGGAAATATGCTTTTTTTCTGCAAAAAGTGAAAAAGTAAGAAACATAATAAAAATATAAAACAGCTTCTTATAATTTAACACCATAACCTATCAAAACCCCTAATGTTAATTTGTTATCCCATTGATAATTCGTTAAATTCAAAGACATTATAGGAAATACACCGGATATACGCAGTAAATGCCTTTTTGATAAATGAATTTTCATTCCGACATCAAACGGTACGGAAAGGCATACCGATTCCGTATTGTTGTACAATATTTCCACCTTTGCACCTATATTAGGTTCAAACCAACCTTTCAGATAAAAATGAATTCCCGCAAAGCCTCCTCCGTAAAATGAATTCCATTTCCATTCGGTAAAATCAAACCACTTTTCCTGCTTTCCGAATCCTATACATCCGCCGACATCTATATATATAAAATCACTGGCATAAAAACTGTATCCGGTATAAAGTGATGTAAAAGTCAGCGTTCCGGAATTCATTTTTAAAAAACCATTAGCAACAAAAAGTTCATGTTTAAACCTTTCTTTATCCAACAAATTTTCAATTCTGATTTTTTCTGCTTGTTCATCTGTGTTTTCTGCATCGGTTTTAGTCATTTCCTTTTTTTCCGATTTATTTTTCACTACTTCTTTCACATCAAAATGCAACTGCATTATATCACTGATAATTTGCTCCGCGACAAAGGCAATTGATTCATTGATTTTAATATTAAATTCAATCGGATAATTTTTGTTGTACAGCAGCTGATTCTTTTCTACATCAAAAAGATATGACTGAAGTATTATGTTTTCATACAACTTATACGTTTTAAAAAGAAAAACATACTGAAGATCCTCGTCTTCGGCAGATGAAAATGCATTCTGCTGCCATTCATCAAATGTAGCACCTTTGCAAGTAATATTTTTAAATGAAAATTTTCCTTCGTTGTCCACACTGAAAATCTCAAATATCAAGTTGCTTTTTATCAATAATGTTTCGGTGGAATTTTGATATAAAAACGGGTTTACTATACCTATGGAAATAGACTGCGCATACATAAAAAAAGAAGAGAATAAAAGGAAATAAAAAAACAGAAAAAGGTTTTTCCTCATAGCATTTTCCTATTGAAAGTAATCTTTTAACATGCCAATACTTTCCAAACTATATTTTTCGTCCTGATAATAAATTTTATTAAAACCAAAACGCATTGCTTCTTTTATTCTTTTATCTATTTGATTAACTTTTTTTATGCCGCCGGTAAGGGAAAGCTCTCCTATAAATACAGTATCATTTTTTATAGCTTTTTGCTTTTTAGACGAAATTAAAGCCGCTGCTATTGCTAAATCTATTCCTATATCTGAAGTTTTTATACCTCCGGAAATATTAGTATAAACATCATAATTATTAAAATTTTCATTCAAATGCTTATCAATTATAGCTAATATTCTGTTTATTTTAGAAATTTCTATGCCTTCCGAAAATCTTTTCGGCATGGGAAAAGCCGACAGCACAACCAAAGCTTCAATATCAACAATCAACGGTCTTTTACCTTCCATTATCACACATTTGCACTTTCCTATGGAAAATTCATTTTTATCTTCACTTTCTATAAAAAAAGATGACGGATTATCGATAATTTCGAGCCCTTTTTCTTTCATGTTAAAAACAAGTATTTCGTCAACATTGCCAAATCTATTTTTCCTTGAACGCAATATTCTAAATTGATTTTTATAATCACTTTCAAAATATGTAACAACATCTACCATATGCTCCATAATTTTCGGACCGGCAATTTCCCCCGATTTTGTAACATGACACACTATAATTACAACGGCATTTGAAGCTTTTGCATAATCGATTAATGTTTGAGTGCACTTTTTTATTTGAGAAATTGTCCCTTGTCCTGAATCAACTTCGGATGAAAAGCAGGTTTGTATAGAATCGATAAAAACAAACATTGGTTTTTCTTTCATACAAATTTCATTAATCTTTTCAACTTGCGAGATGTTAGATACAAACAAAGAAGAATCGGAAGCTCCTACACGATCAAACCTCTTTTTTATCTGTGAGACAGATTCTTCGCCGGAAAAATAATAAATTTTCTTAGACCGTTTAATATACTTTGCCAGCAAAAACAGAAATGTTGATTTTCCCACTCCCGGTTCACCCGACAACAAAATAACGGAACCGGGAACAATTCCGGATCCAAAAAAAATATTCATATTTTCATTTTCGAGAATAAAAATATCTTCTTCAAGCTGCCGAACTTCCTGAATTTTTATCGGTAATTGAATACTTTTATTATCATCGGAATCGAAAGTTTGAACAGCATCATTAATTATTTCTTCAGTGAATGCGTTCCAACTATTACACTCAGGACATTTTCCTATCCATGCACTCGAAACATAACCACACTCACTGCAAACAAATCTCTTTTTTATTTTTTTCATTTTTTTATTTTGAAGATTTTTTCGTCTGCTGTATCAAGAAATATCTTTCTTATATTAACATCACTTTCGGTTTCGGCAAGTCCCAGCATTTTATCTACTCGAATATAATTTCCGTCACAATTTTTTCCGGTTTCGGAAATTACGGGAATATTCAACGTCGAATGAATCATTTTCACAAATGCTTCAGAATAATCTTCAAGTATCAATAAGTTTCCTCCGGCTGATTGAAATTCCAAAGACTTTTCCTTTATAAAATCAACAGACGAATTATCTTGAACCGAATAACCTATAAATTTTAAGCCGAGAAGATTCCCTTTTTTAACCACATCAAAATCAAAATAATTCAGATTCAGTGACAAGTAATCCGCATTCGTCGCATCAGCAAATGCAAACATTTTTTCAAGACTTATCTCATTCTTTGACAACAACGAAACAACCGGTACATCAACAACCAAAGGAATTTTCCCATTGTAAGTACGAGTTATGGTTTTAATATCATTTTCTTTTAACAAAGAAATGTCATTCATTCCGCATAAATTTGCAACTTCACGCAAATCCAATCTGAAAAATGAAATATCACGTTTTGACAAAAACGAAGCAAATAAAAAGTTAAAATATGAAAACGCTATTATTTTATTGTCTTTTCCAAACAAGTTACCTCTCCTAATAAAAAAAGTAGCATACTGAGTGCTACTTTATATTTCACGCTTATTTTTCGGTAATTTCTTCTTGATAAAGAACTTTCACACGTTTTATAGTTCCTTCACCTTCAGAAATTGTATCTATTTGTTCAACATTTTTCAATGTCATGTGAACTATTCTCCTTTCAAAGGGATTCATAGGTTCCAGCAATAAAGATTTTTTATTTCTTTTCACCTGTTTCGCCGCATCTTGAGCTATTTTCTTCAAACTACGTTCTCTGCGTTCTCTATAACCGCACGTATCGATAATTACTTTGGTCCATACCGAATAATCTTTATTCATAATTACATTAACTATCGTTTGAATAGCTTCAAGAGTCTTTCCTTGTTTTCCTATTAAAATTGCTGAATCGTCTTTAGCATCAATATCAATTAAAACTTTTTCATCATCTTCTTCCATAAGATAAATCTTAGCTTCGATATCCATTCTTTCCAATAATTCTTTAACAAGCATTAAACTTCGGTTAGCAAATGACAAATCATCATCATAAGAAATTTTTACTATTACCTCTTTTTTACCTAATCCTAAAAAGCCACCCTTATTTTCAACTTTAATTGTAACTTGCTCTCTTTTCAATTTTAATAAATCGAGAGCCGCAGAAATTGTTTCATCTTCAGATTTTCCGGTAAAATCTCTTTCTATCATATAAGAAACTCCTTTTATTTAGAGAATTTTTTTCTTATTTCATTTTTTTCTTCTTCACATCATGCAATAACTTATCATTGTCCGGTGAAACAGTCAGCGTTTTATTCATAATCAGCTGCTGGATTATTCCAAGCAAATTCATTACAGTCCAATATAAAACCAAACCGGACGAAACATTATAGAAGAAAAAGAAAAACATCAAAGGCATAAGCCAAAGCATCATTTTAGCCTGTGGATTACTTTCCATTCCGGGAGTGAGCAAACTCTGGAGGATTTGCGAAATTACCATTACTATCGGTAATATATTAAGAGAATTAATATTAAGCAAAGGTATTGTAAAACCGAAGGTAATCAACGCATCCGGCATAGACAAATCATGTATCCATAAAAAATTTGCGCCTTTAAGTTCAAACATTCTGTCCAATAACTGGTACATTGCAAATAAAAACGGCATTTGAAGCAGCATAGGCAAACATCCGGACATAGGATTAAAGCCGGCTTTTTTGTACAATTCCATTGTTTTTTGATTCAGCATTTCGGGTTTATCTTTATACTTCGCTTGAAGTTCCGATAACTTAGGCTGCAAAGCTCTCATTTTTTGAGAACTTTTCATACTGTTTATCATCAAAGGCGATAGAAGAGCTTTTAAAATTATCGTCAATATTATAATTGCCAGTCCGTAATTTTTCACTAAAGAATACAAAACTATAAGACACCAGCCCAAAATATTGCCAAGCCCCCACACTATTGGCGGAGAAATTTTCGACAGCTCCGTTTTTGATAAATAAATAGTATCATTCTTAAAATCATCGTATTTTTTCAAAATTTTAGCTGATTTAGGTCCGCAGTAAACAGAAAATCCCGTATTAATAACCGACTTGTTTGAAATAAGCGAAAAGCCGCAATAATACAGATTATCCAAAGATTTGCTGTAATCAAAAAAACAGTCATACTCATTTCCGTCGGGAATAATAACGGAAGTAAAATAATGACTGTCAGAAGCTATCCAAGAATCTTTCAATGATTTTCTAAAAGATGCTGATCCATTGGTTCCTTTGAAAAGTTTATTTTTTGAATTAATAGTTACTATTTTTCCGTTTGACAAATATTTAAACATATCATAGCGTTCATTTAACTTTTCATTTTCACCTAAACTCGGTCCCCATCCCAATGAAAAAACATTTGAAGAAGAATCGAATCTCATAGTTTTATTTCTGTTATTCGATAATTTTACTTCTAAATGAAAAACATTTTCATCATCAAAAAACGTGTATATTTTCTCAATTTTATAAACAATCTCATCTGCGCCTTCGCCGGAACTGAATTCACAAGAAAAAGTATATTTATTTTCTTCATTGCTAAAAGCGTAAATAGAATCTTCATCAAATAAAGTATTTATATCTATACCGTTTTTCCATGAACCTAATTTCAGTTTCAATGCATTATAATCGCCATTCCCTCTGACAATATCGGAAGATTTATTTTCAGAGGTCTTTACTAAAATATTGGAAATTTCGCCTTTTGTTGAATCAAAGATAACTTTCAATTTATTGTTTTCATAAATAATATCGGTACTGATTGGTTCTGAATCGGTTTTTAAAATAAACTTATTCTGACTTTCCGCAATTGTATTATTTTGTTTATCGCTTGCGACTGATTCGCCGGCAGATATTTCGTTATTTTCTTTAGGATTAAAAAATTGATACAGAGTAATTCCGAAACAAATTATGGTTAAAATAACCATTATAAAAAACGTCTTATTTGCACTATCCATATACTTTCCTCTTTATGGCAACGGGTCATATCCACCTTTAGAAAATGGATTACAGCGTAATATACGCCAAATTGTTAAAATTAAAGCTTTCAAAAAATTATACTTTTCAAAAGCCTGCTTCGCATATTCAGAGCAAGACGGACAAAATCGACATGAAGAAGGGAAAAGTGGGGATATATAACATTGATAAAGGGATATCATAAAAAGAATTACTTTTTTTATTATATCCCCCTCTGCAAACTTTTAATAAAATCCTCAAAATCTAAAGCTTTTTTATCATCAGGAAAAGAACTCTTTTTTATAATACAAACAAAATCATAAGAAACAGACTTAAAATCATCCTCCAGCAGTCTGAAAAATTCTCTTACAAGTCTTTTCTCATGATTCCTCACAACAGCGCATCCTATATTTTTTTTTGCTATAATTCCAATTCGCAAAAAACCAAAAGAATTTTGCTTATAAATAAAATTATAATTAGAAGTTCTTCTAAAAAGAGAAAACTTACTTTGAAAAATTGAATCAAAATCTTTCTTCTTTTTTAACTTTTCACAACGTCTGAATTTTTTCAAAATATAAAATTAAACTCTTGTTAATTGTTTTCTTCCTTTTGCTCTTCTTCTTTTTAATACCAAACGACCTTTTTTTGTAGCCATTCTTGCTCTAAATCCATGAGTTCTAACTCTTTTAATTTTAGACGGTTGATAAGTCATTTTCATATATATAAAATCTCCCACATTATTTATTCAAAATTTCGGACGGAACATAGCATTTTCTATAAAAATATGTCAAGACTTACTTCTATTTTCTTTCTTTTTCATAGAAAAATAAATATCATCGATTTTTAAATCGGGTATTTTTGCTCTTATCTTCTTTATTATTTCACCTTTATAAAAATTCATGCTTTGAAATAAAGCCGCGTGTCTGCAGTAAACACACAATGTATTTTTATAAATATATTCGGGATATGTTAAACTGCTCAATTTTTCACCGACGATTTCGCCCCAAATACTCTTCACATTTTCAATTTTAAACATCCAATAAACAGAACTATTAGTAAATTTTAACAAATCAGATATTTCATCTTTAACAGATGCTATATTATAAAAATTTTTATTGAAGTATCGAGCCATTACTAACCTTTATTATTTCAACTGCATTTTGATTATCGAAAAAATTCTTACATCTTTCATCTGTCAACGTTATAAAAAGTTGATATTTACCGCAGATTTTATCAAGAAAACGCTTTTGTTTTTCACTGTCAAGTTCCAAAATGACATCATCAAGCAAAAGAATCGGAGTTGTTTTAAATTTCTCCTCATAGCACATGGCTTGCACTAATTTCAAAACAAGAGCCCCCAATCTGATTTGTCCCAAAGATGCATATTTAGAAAAAACCGTATTATTCAAAATAAAGTAATAATTGTCTTTATGCGGTCCTAAAATACAATAACCTCTGTCAAAATCGAATTTATCCTGATATAAAATATAATCCAAAAGTTCTTTTGCCGAACCAAATTCTCTTTCAAAAGATGAATTGTATTTGATAAAAGCAGTATCTTTAAAATTTCCTATATCTTTAAATACTGTCGAAAATAATTTGCTGACTTTTTCAATAAGCAGTTTTCTTTTTGTCATAAGCAGAAAAGCTACATCTGCAATTTGCGTATCAAAAAAAGAAAGAATATCGTTTCGCTTGCTTTTAATTAATGCATTTTTTTGTTTCACTAAGAGGCCGTATGTTCTTAAAGCTGTAAGATAATCGGAATCGATTATCGACAAAAAAATATCAAAAAAAACTCTTCTTTCCACTGGAGTTCCCGAAATTATGGAAATATCGTTGCTTCCGAAGAAAACAGTTTGCAGTTTCCCCAGGATTTGAGAATGTTTAACTATTTTTTTGTCATCAAGCAAAATTTCCTTCTTGCCGGAATATGTAACTCTCACATTGCCGTGAATACCTTTGTTTTCATATTCACAAAAAAGATGAAAATTATTTTGTCCGTGCAGGATCAAATCTTTATCCGATGCATTTCTGAACGCTCGCAAATGAGATAAGTAATAAAGCATTTCGAGAAAATTCGATTTACCCATTCCGTTTTTGGCAACTATCAGATTGATGTTTTTTTGTTCGTTAAAAGATAAATCAAGCGTTTTATAATTTCTGAAATTCGATGCCTGCAGATGTGTTAAAAACAATTAAACGCTCATAGGCATCATTATATAAATATAATCTGAGTTATCTTCCTCATTTATAACAATTGTACTTGATGCATTATTGAATTTCAGAATCATGTTGTCATTTTTTAAAACGCTTATAACATCTGTTATATAACTGTAATTGAACGCTATTTTTATCGGTTCGCCTTCGTACTGAATATCGATAGTTTCTTCTCCGTCTCCGTATGTCATATTTTCACTGTAGATTTTCATTTTATCCGCATCCAATGAAATAATAACTTTATGCGTATCTTTCTCGCCCATTACACTGACTCTTTCGATAGCGTCCCTGAATTCTTTTCTGTTCACTTTAAAACTTTTCGATAAATTTGTCGGAATGACAGATTGGTAACTCGGAAAACCGGAATCGAGAAGATTTGATATAAAAAAACAATTGTCTACATTTATAAAGATTTCTTTCTCGGTTATTCCCATTTTCAAATCGCCTTTGTCATCACCAGAACATAGTTTTAAGGATTCCTGCAGTATTTTGGGCGGAACAACGACCTTTTCAAACGTTTTTTTAATATCGACTTCCTTTTCTACTTTTGCAAGCCTTTTTCCGTCGGTAGTAACCATTCTCAATTTGTCGCTGTCGTATTCAAAAAGAGTTCCTATTGCGAATTTTCTGTTGTCGTTTTGCGATACGGCAAATTTTGTTTTGTTTACCATGTCGGAGAATGTCTCTTTTTTGATGCTGAAGTAATTGATATTTGATGTATCAAGTATTTCCGGGAATTTATCGGGTGATATGCCTTTCAAGTTGTAACGTAAATTATTTTTGCCTTTTGCTTTTATTTGAATATTCAAGTCGGAGTCGCTTTGGATTTCGATTTCTTCCGAAGGCAGTTTTCTTGCGATGGAATAAAGTTTGTTCGAGTTCACGCAGATTTCGCCTTCTTCTTCTATATCGGCACCTATTTCTCCGTAAAAACTTATCAATGTATCACATGCTTTTACAGTCAATCGGTTGTCTTTTGCTTTTATATAAATATTTGATAATATTGTTATACTGTTTTTCGATGATATTACGCTTTCGCATATACCCAATATTTTGTTTAAACTTTCAATAGAACAAAAAAATTTCATTGTTACCTCTTTGCTGGTTATTGACTTTCTCTATTATTTCTAAATTTATTTAAATTCAGTAGAAGTAATAGTAGTGTCTGTTGATATGTTTATAACACGGATAAATAGTTTTATATAGCTAATTTACTGTCGGAAAAAACTTGTTTATAAAATTTTCCGGTTATAAACACTATTCACAGAAATAATTCTTTTAACATTTTATTCATTCTTATTGAACAAGTTATATAAAATATTTTTTGTAGACTATTCTTTCAGTGTTCAAACGCCTTCTTTTATTCTGTTTTCTATGTTGATTACTTCCGATTTTAATTTTTTATCTTCTTCCATTCGTTTTTTTATCTTTGTAGCTGCGTGTATTATCGTTGCATGTTCTTTGTTGAAATATTTTCCTATTTGAGTTGTGGAAAGTCTTGTATATTGAGTACTTAGATACATTGCGATTTGTCTTGCTATTGCTATTGATTGAGTTCGTTTTTTACCGCGTATATCCAACACAGTCAAGTCATAGTAAACTGCTACTATTTCCATAATTTTGTCGATTGATATATTGCCGACAGATTTCACCGCTGTAATTTTATCTTTTAAACATTTATTTATTACGTCGCTTGTTATTTCTTTTATGCCCATTATGCTTGTATACGCAAGCAAATCCCGGAATGCACCTTTTATTTCTCTTATATTTCCTGAAATATTAGTGCAGATGTATTCGATGTTTTTTATGCTGATTTCCATATTATTCTGCTGGGCAAGTTCTTTTAATATTGCCATTTTCAGCTCATAATCAGGTTGTTTCAGTTCTACTGTTGTACCCATACTGAAGCGGCTTTTTATTCGTTTTTCAACGTCTTTTACTTTTGATATTGGCTGGTCGCATGTTATTACCATTTGGGTTTTGTGGTCATAAAGCTCGTTGAAAGTATTGAAAAGTTCGTTAAGGCAAGCTGTTTTTCCCGATAACGCCTGAAAATCATCGAGAAGCAGAATATCCAAACTCCTGTATTTTTCTCTGAAAATTTTAGGTTTGTCTTGTTCCGAGTTTTTGTTTCTTATGGAATCAAGAAATTCATTGAGAAAATTCTCCGACGTTACATATATGATTTTTTTTTCGGCAAATAATTTTTCGGCCCGCTGTTTTATAGCTTTTATAAGATGAGTTTTTCCCGTTCCGCTTTCCCCCCAGAGAAAAAGCGGGTTTCTTTTGGAATTTCCCGGTTCTTCCGCAATGGTTTGTGCTAATCTGAATGCATATTCATTCGTATCATCGGTAAGAAACGAATCGAAAGTGCATTCATCGTCATTATCGGAAAATGTTTTATCCGAAGATTGTTTGCTTTCCGCAGCAACAATATTTTTTTGTTGGTCGGACTCTTTTTTTTCCTGCTGCTTTACTTCAGTTTCGGTCTTCTCTTTTGCTTTTTCCGGTTTCGCTGTTTGACAATTGGAATTAATAATAATATTGACTGTTATTTTTTGATTCCAGCACAGCATCAGTTTCATTTCGATTATGCTTTTATAATTTGAAAATATGAAGTCTTTCAAAAATTCATTAGGTGTGACAAGTGTTAATGTATTATCTTCTTCCTGAAAAGAAAAATATTGCAGCTGTGTTAAAAATGTGTTCGGAATTTCCTGCTTTAATACATCTTGGATTCCGGTCCAGAAAATCGAATAATCCATGTCACTTGTCCTATGTTGAAAAAATTAGAAGTTTAAATTCAATTTTTATAACTATGCTGTCGAAACGTACATCTTTTTTACTATCGGGATTTTTTGCAACTTATTAACAAGAATTAAAGAAAAATCTTTTTCCAAATTATTAACAATCACATTCGGCATTCACATGTTAATATGCATAATGAGCCTATATAAAATAAGTTATAAGAATATACGACAAAATTTCATAGTGTGTTATTGACAGGAATATACTGAAATTCGTACGGATTTAACAACTTATTAACAATTTTGAATAATTTCACAGCTACTCTAAAGAGGAGCTGATTATCAGCTGCAGTCGACTTTTTAATAAGGAAAAAATGCAGAAAACCGTTAAAAACTGGAAATGTTTGGCATTTTCTCGGGTAAAAACTAAATGCGTTATTCACATGAAAGTAATATAATTCCGATTGCGAAAAAAAATGTGAACAAGTTATTAACAGAGTTGCGCAATTTTTTTACAGGAAAGGAACAAATTTCAAACAGATATAAGTGCATTTTGTGAGCGGAAAAGAAATATGAAAGATACTGTTTGTTATGAAATAATTGATGATAATGAAGATTTTATTGTTGTGAATAAGTTTCCAAATATTAGTTTTCATTCGGAAAACAATGAAGTCGGTCTGTTTCAAAGATTGAAAGAAGACTTAAAATATCGCTTATACGCCGTTCATAGGCTCGATAAAATAACATCGGGGATTATTGTTGCGGCAAAAAGTTCCAAAACTGCTTCTGTATTGTCTGAGTTATTTTCATCAGGAAAGGTATGCAAATATTATATTGCGCTTTCGGATAAAAAACCCAAAAAGAAAAAAGGGTTGATTTCCGGTGACATGAAAAAATCAAGAAATGGACAATGGAAATTAACCAGAACGCATGACAATCCGGCAGTAACACGTTTTTCTTCCTTAAAATACAAGGATAAATATTTATTTTTATTGAAGCCGGAAACCGGGAAAACTCACCAGATAAGAGTTGCCATGAAATCTCTTTCTTCGCCTATATTAGGAGATGTTTTATATCACGGCACACCTTCCGACAGAGGCTATCTGCATTCATTTAAATTGAAGTTTTCATATAACGGTAAAAAGTTTGAATACGAAAAATATCCTAGTGCAGGTATCTTTTTTAATGATAAACAAATATCGGAAACAATATCTTCGATTGAAGTTGTTTAAAAAAAATAGAAAAATATTGATTTTTGAAATTTTTTTTCTATTATGCTGAATAATATTTTTAAAAAAGGGGTTGGTCGATGGAATCTAAATTGCAAGAACTGACACAAAAGATTTATCAAGATGGAATCGAAAAAGCTAAGAGTGAAGCAAAAGCATTAGTTGATAATGCAAAGAAAGAAGCCGCACAGATTTTAGCAGATGCAAAAAAAGAAGCCGAAGCTTTAATAGCTAACGCAAAGAAAGAGAATGAATTGCTGCAGCAGAAAACAAATGCTGAAATAAAAGTTGCCGGAGAACAGGCTATGTCTTTATTGAAGCAGGAAATGGTAGCAATTCTTGCAAAAAACACTATATCGGCAGATGTTTGCGAAGTTGTGAAAAGTAAAGAATTAATTGCGGATGTAGTTAAAATTGTTGCCGCTAAAATGGGTTCGGAAGAAATGAACTTGAATTTAATTCTGCCAGAAAAATCTCAAAAAGAATTTGAAGCGTTTTTCAAAAAAGAAATGGCTTCCTTTTTAAATAAAGGAATGGAGCTGAAATTTGAAAACAGAATGTCCGGCGGATTTAAGATTGCGCCGAAAGACGGTTCATACGTTTTATCTTTTACGGAAGATGACTTTGTGAACTTTTTCCAGTCATTTTTAAGACCGAAAGCTAAAAAAATTCTCTTCCCGGGAGCATAACAGTGAAAGAATATTTTTATCTGATATCAAGTCTTCATGATTTGGAACTTGATTCACAGAAAAAACTTCCTTCATTGACCGATTTTCTCGATTTTTGTGAAAGCCAGTTATCGGAAAAAGAGTTTCTGGAATTAAAAAAGGTTTTTATATTTAATGACATTCTCAATGTTGTAAAAAACAATTCAGGAGATTCATCCCCTTATATTTATCCAGCTTTTTATACACGGGAAACTTTTTTGGAAAATCTTAAAGATACCGATGATTTTTTCCCTTTTCTCGCAACTTATTTCAGTAATAAAAAAGCAGGTAAAAGAGATTATCCTGAACTGCAGGAAACCGATGAACTGTTTGCTCTTTTTTATGAAAATCTCGAAACATTGAGTAAAAATCGTTTTATAACCGATTATTTCCGTTTTGAACTTGATTTGCGAAATACATTGACTTTTCTGAATATGAAAAAAGATAATATGGATTTCAAAGAATATCTTGTTCCTTTCGGTGATTCCTATGAACGATTGTCAAAGACAATGAATATAGAAAATTCGTTGCCTGATATTGAAGTTATTGTGAATTCGGTAAATGAAGGCAACATTATCGCAACAGAACTGCTGGTAAATAAAGTACGTTGGAAATGGTTGGATAATGAAGTAGGAAATGATTATTTCTCATTTAAATTTATTATTGCATACGCAGTAAAACTTTCATCAGTAGAAAGATGGCACAAATTAACAGATGTTTCTGGAAAAAATATGCTTGATAAACTGATAGATAAAATCAAATCAGGGATTGTTTTCTCTGACGAATTTTTAAAATCCGGAGGTAAAAGATAATGACGAAGGGTAAAGTAACGGGAGTTGTTGGTAACTTGGTTACTGTTGAAGTAAACGGACCGGTAGGACAAAACGAGATTTGTTATGTTTTGCTTGGTGCAACAAAATTAATGGCTGAAGTTATTAAAATTATTGGAAATATAGCTTATGCGCAGGTATATGAAAGTACCAGAGGGCTGAAAGTCGGAACAGATGTGGAATTTGTTGGTCACATGCTGGAAGTTGAGCTTGGTCCGGGATTGCTTTCTAAAAACTTTGACGGTCTTGAAAGTGATTTGGATAAAAAAGACGGCGTGTTCTTAAAAAGAGGCGAGTATACCGAACCTTTGGATAAGGACAGAAAATTTGCGTTTTCGCCTATTGCAAAAGCGGGAGACGCCGTAAGAGCTTCGGATTGGCTTGGAAGTGTAAAAGAAGGTTGGGTTGACCATAAAATTATGGTTCCTTTTAAACTTGAAGGAAAATACACTGTCAAATCCGTTGCTGCTGCCGGAGAATACGGTATTTATGATACAATTGCAGTTCTTACTGATGAGAAAGGCAACGAAGAAAAAGTTACAATGACTCAAAAATGGCCGGTTAAACGGGCAATAAAAAATTACAAAGAAAAACCTCGTCCATCGAAAATTATGGAAACAGGTGTACGTGTAATTGATATTTTCAATCCTATGGCTGAAGGCGGTACAGGATTTATTCCGGGACCTTTCGGCTGCGGTAAAACGGTATTGCAGCATGCAATTTCAAAAAATGCCGAAGCTGATATAATCATTTTTGCGGCTTGCGGTGAACGTGCAAATGAAGTAGTAGAAATTTTTACTGAATTCCCCGAACTTGTGGATCCAAGAACCGGCAGAAAATTAATGGAAAGAACATTAATTATTTGTAATACATCGAACATGCCTGTTGCAGCCCGTGAAGCGTCTGTTTATACAGCGATGACAATCGGTGAATATTATCGTCAAATGGGCTTGAAAGTGCTGTTGCTTGCCGATTCTACATCTCGTTGGGCGCAGGCGTTGCGTGAAATGTCTAACCGTTTGGAAGAGCTTCCGGGTCAGGATGCGTTCCCAATGGATTTGACTGCTATCATTTCATCTTTCTATTCCCGTGCCGGAATGGTTTATTTGAACAACGGAAGTACCGGTTCCGTAACATTCATCGGTACTGTATCTCCGGCCGGCGGTAACTTAAAAGAACCAGTTACCGAATCTACAAAAAAAGCTGCTCGTTGTTTTTATGCACTGCAGCAGGCAAGAGCCGATTCTAAACGTTATCCGGCTGTTGACCCGATTGATTCGTATTCAAAATATTTGGAATATCCTGAAATGCAGGAATATTTTAAAAACAACGTTTCCGACAAATGGGTTGATTTGGTATTGGATGCAAAGAACTGGGTTTTAAGAGGAAAAGAAACAAAAGATCAAATCGATATTTTAGGTGATGACGGAGTTCCGGTTGATTATCATATTGTGTTTTGGAAAGCCGAGTTAATCGATTTTATTTTAATGCAGCAGGATGCTTTTGATGCAATTGACTCTATAACTCCATTAAAACGTCAAAAATATATGCTTGAATTGGTTATGGAAGTATGCAGTACGGATTTTGAATTTGAGGCATTTGAAGAAGTTTCACCTTATTTCAAAGAATTGATAAATACCTTCAAACAGATGAATTATTCCGAATTCCCTTCTGATAACTTTACTAAGTATGAAAAGCAGATTAGAGAATTTGTAGACAGCAGGAGGGTTAAATAATGCAGGGACAAGCATTTCAAAAAATTTATACAAAAATCAATAAGATTACTAAGGCAACTTGTACGTTGACGGCTGAAGGAATCGGAAATGATGAATTGGCATTTGTTGACGGAAAACCTGCTCAGGTAGTAAAACTTGAAGGAAATGAAGTTACTTTGCAGGTTTTTCAGGGAACCGAAGGTATTGCTACAAATGCGGAAGTTGTATTTACAGGAAAACCGCCTGTATTGAAAGTATCGGAAGAGCTTTCGGGAAGATTCTTCAATGCTTATGGAGATCCAATCGACGGAGGTCCGTCAATAGAAGGCGAAGAACGTGAAATCGGTGGCCCGTCTGTTAATCCGGTGCGAAGAAAACAGCCGTCGGAATTGATTAAAACCGGGATTGCCGGTATCGATATGAACAATACACTTGTAACCGGTCAGAAAATACCGTTTTTTGCCGATTCGGATCAGCCTTACAACCAAGTTATGGCTAATGTAGCGCTGCGTGCCGAAGCCGATAAAATTATTCTCGGCGGTATGGGACTTTCAAATGATGACTACTTATATTTTAAGCAGTTGTTTGATAATGCCGGTGCGCTGGATAAAATTATTTCGTTTATCAATACAACTGATGACCCGTCAGTAGAACGATTGCTTGTGCCTGATATGGCATTAACCGCTGCGGAATATTTTGCGGTAGATAAGAATGAAAAAGTTCTTGTGCTGCTTACCGATATGACATTGTACGCGGATGCGTTGGCGATTGTATCCAACAAAATGGATCAGATCCCTTCTAAAGACTCAATGCCGGGTTCTTTGTATTCTGATTTGGCTAAAATTTATGAAAAAGCAGTGCAGTTTCCTGCCGGAGGTTCTATAACGATTATTGCCGTAACTACGCTTAACGGCGGTGATATTACTCATGCGATACCTGATAACACCGGTTATATTACAGAAGGTCAGTTGTTCCTGAGAAAAGATACGGATGTTAATAAAGTAATCATTGACCCATTCAGATCTCTTTCTCGATTAAAACAGCTTGTAATCGGCAAAAAAACAAGAGAAGATCATCCGCAGGTTATGAATACGGCGGTGCGTTTGTATAACGATGCATCCAATGCAAAAACAAAACGTGATAACGGATTTGATTTGAGTGATTATGATGAACGCTGCATCAAGTTTGCATCTGAATATTCAACTAAATTGCTTGCAATTGATGTAAATATCGACGTTGACGAAATGCTTGATACTACATGGGGGTTATTCGGAAAATACTTTAAACCTACGGAAGTAAGTATTAAACAAAACTTGATGGATAAGTATTGGAAGGGCAATTAGTTTTCGGTATGCCGAAGTGTTCGACGTATAAGGAGATCTTTTAATGGCGATAAAATATCAGTTTAATAAGATTTCAATGCAGAGTTTGAATAAGCAATTGAAGATAAGACAAAATGCCTTGCCTACAATTAAAAGTAAAGAGTCTGCATTGAGGCTTACAGTAAAAAAACAGAAGGAAGTACTTCGCAGTTTGAATGAATCGTATCAGGAAAAGATGGACAGCTTGATGGGATTAATGAAATTGTGGAGTGAATTTCCCGAAGAGATTTTCAGCCTGAAAAAAGTAATTCTCAACGTTGTGAAAATTGCGGGTGTAAAAACTCCGGAATTAAAGCAAATTGATTACGAAGTCGCTAACTTTTCTCGTTTTGCAAGTCCGGTTTGGCTTAATGGCGGAATTGTAATATTGAAACAGATTACGGAAATTATTTGCCGTATGGAAATTGCGGAGAAGAAGCTTGAAATTTTGGAATATGCCAGAAAGAAAACTACTCAAAAAGTAAATCTTTATGAAAAAGTGCAGATTCCCGAATTTTCGGAAGCGATTCGTAAAATTAAGAGATACTTGGAAGATGTTGATAATCTTGAAAAAGCCAGCCAGAAAATTACAAAGCAAAGGCAGGCAACTATGGTAAAGGAGGGATAAAAGCATGATAGAAAAAATGAAGAAAGCGACATTGCTTATTTATCATTCCTCTAAAGATAAATTCTTGAGCGAACTTCAATCTCTTGGCATGATGCATCTTGAAACGAATAACAGTGCACAGTCGGAAGAATTATCCGAAACCAGAGATAAAATAGTAAGACTGTCAAGAGCTAAAAAAATTCTTGGGTCTTATGCGAAAGAAGATGCAGTTGCAAGAAGAATCGACGGCGAAATTTTTGCTTTATTGCATGATTTTGAAAATAAGAAGAATGAATTGGATTCTCTTCTTGCTGAACGCGAGAATCTGAAAAAAGAAAAAAGTGCAGTTATTCCGTTTGGGAATTTCGATAAGGATGTTCTGAAAGCACTTGAAGCAAGCAGAATAAACATAAAAATTTATCTTGCTTCAAGAAAAAATTTCGCGAAGATTTCAGCGGATGTGGTTTGCGAGGAAATTTATGCGGAAGGTTCGGAAGTTTACTTTGTTGTCTTTTACAAAGATGAAAATGAACTTCAGCAGATTTATGGAACCGAATGCAGTATTCCCGACAGAAATTTGACGGAAGTGCAGCAGCGTATAGATGAAGTTGATACGTCGATAAAACAATCCGAAGATGCACTGAAAAATATGGCAGGACTTTTGCCGTTGATTGAAGATGAGATGGTAAAACAGGAAGATTTGCTTCATTATCAGATTGCGTCGGAAAGTTTGTCATCCGAAGTTGACGGAAAAGTTCTTGTAATTACGGGATTTTTCCCGGCAAAACAAGAGGATAAAATAAGAGATTTTCTTGAAAAGGAAGATGTTGCGTATTTAATGGAAGATCCTACAACCGAAGACGTAACTCCTATTAAATTGAAAAACGGAAAACTTGCGAGTTTGTTTGAGCCGGTGGGAAATTTATTTAGTTTGCCGGATTATTTCGAGCTTGATGTTGTTCCGTTTTTTGCTCCATTCTTTGCATTTTTCTTTGGGATTTGTTTGGGCGATTTGGGGTACGGGCTGATAATTGTACTGATTTGTCTTTTTGCTTTATTAAAAGTAAAAAACAAGAGCGTGAGGAACATAGTAAAACTTGGATTGATACTTGGAATCTGTACAGGTATTGCCGGATTTATGCTTAACGGCTTTTTCGGAACAAATATTATAACGAATAAAGGAAACGCCGGAATGCCGATTTTTGAATCGGTGAAAAATTACGTGACTTTCAGCAATCCGGATGACCGTACCGGTCCTATGATATTTGCTATACTCTTGGGTGTTGCTCAGCTGCTGTTGGGATATATTTTAAATGCGTATAATCGTTGCAAAAACTGCGGCTGGCAGGGATTATTTCAGCCTATCGGTACGATTTTGATAATGCTCGGTGCTGTTGCCCTTGTAATGGTATGGATGTACAAACCGATAGATGAAGATCATTTTAAAAAATTTTTGATTGGTCCGATACCTTTGGGAAGCTGGCTGCTTGCTGTCGGCGGAGGAACAATTGCCGGTTTGGTAAAACTGATGACGATTTTTGTCGCTGTCGGGGTTGTATTGGTTTTGCTGTTTAATAACATCGAAAAGAATATTTTTATTCGTCCGGTTGCCGGTTTGTGGGAACTGTACAATATCATAACAGGGCTGTTAAGCGATTTGCTTTCATACATACGTTTGTTTGCATTGGGACTTGCCGGCGGACTTTTAGGTGCGGCATTTAATAATATTGCATTAATGTTAAAAGACGTTTTCCCCGGTGGAATTGTGCTGACAATAGTGGTAATGATTGTCGGTCATACACTGAATTTTTTATTGAATGCAATCGGTTCATTTGTGCATCCGTTGCGTTTGACATTTGTTGAATTTTATAAAGCCGTTGGCTTCAATGGGGGCGGAAAACCGTTTATCCCTTTTAGTAATAAAGCATCAAAAAATAATAATTAACTTTAAGGAGTTCTATAATGACATTAGGATTAGTTTTAGCAGGAATTGGTTTGGCGTTTATGGTTGGTTTGGCAGGCTGCGGTTCTGCATTCGGTACAAGTTCCGCAGGTAGTGCAGCAGTCGGAGCTTTAAAGAAAAAACCGGAAGGTTTTGGTTCTTACATGGTTTTGGCAGCTCTTCCGGCAACACAGGGATTGTATGGTTTTGTTAGTTATATCATTTGGTCTGGTTCTATAAATGAAAGCACAGGAGTTTTGGCTGGAGCATTATGCTTGGCATCAGGTATTGCAGTAGGTTTGGTTGGTTTAATCTCAGCTATGTATCAGGCAAAAGTTTGCGCATCAGGTATCAATGCTATCGGGTCAGGTCACAATGTATTCGGTAATACAATGATTTTTGCCGCATTCCCAGAATTTTATGCAATTCTTGCTTTGGTTGCAAGTATCTTGATGAATGGTATTGCAGCTTAATTTCGATTTTTAAAATTGATGAAAGCCTCGAGATAATCGGGGCTTTTTTTTATTTAAGCTATTGGTATAAAATAATTTGTGAAGTACAATGCGGAACAAAGGAGTCCGCAATGCAGCAATTAAAAGTAGTAAGCGATTTTGCACCCGGAGGCGACCAGCCGCAGGCAATAGAGAAATTATCTGCTAATTTAAAATCTGGTATGAAATTTCAAACGCTTCTCGGAGTAACAGGTTCCGGCAAAACGTATACAATGGCAAAAGTTATTGAACAGGTTCAAAAACCGACGCTGATTTTAGCGCATAACAAAACGTTGGCAGCGCAGTTGTACCGTGAGTTCAAAGATTTTTTTCCGAACAATGCAGTAAAATATTTCGTTTCTTACTATGATTATTATCAACCGGAAGCTTATATTGCCTCGCGCGACCTTTATATAGAAAAAGACGCAAGTATAAATGATGAGATTGAAATGATGCGGCTTGATGCGACAAGTGCGCTGATGGATCGGCGGGATGTAATTATTGTTGCTACGGTAAGCTGTATTTATGGGCTGGGAAATCCCGAAGATTATAAAAATTTAAGTATAAGATTGAACGTCGGAGATGAAATAGAGCGCAAAGAATTGTTTTTGCGCTTAGTAGAGATTCAATATTCCAGAGAAGATGATGTTTTTGAACGGGCAAAGTTCAGAGTGCGCGGCGATGTGATTGACATTTTTCCCGCATACTCAAAAACCGGAGTGCGGCTTGAGTTTTGGGGCGACGAAATCGAAAGAATTGTGCGGTTTGATATAATGAATAATAATGAACTGGAAGAAATTCGCGAAATTACAATTTTTCCGGCGAAACATTTTGTCACCAGTAAAGATGCGTTAAATGCGATTATTCCGCAGATAAAGGCTGAAATGGAAGAGCGCTGTGAGTGGTTTAAATCGCAGGATCGAATTTTGGAAGCACAGCGGCTTCGTTCTAAAACGGAATATGACTTGGATATGCTCAGTGAAATTGGGTATTGCAAAGGAATTGAGAATTATTCGAGATATTTTGCCAATCGCGGAGCCGGCGAAAGACCTTCGACGCTTATCGACTTTTTCCCTGAAGATTTTTTGCTGTTTATTGACGAAGCTCATGTTTCTGTTCCGCAAATCGGAGGAATGTCTAACGGTGATAAAGCAAGAAAGGAGGCTTTAATCGAGTATGGGTTTCGTCTGCCGTCAGCTCTTGACAACCGCCCACTGTATTATAAAGAATTTGAATCGCTTATTTCACAGTGTATTTTTGTTTCTGCGACGCCTCGTGAGGAAGAAAAGGAAATTTCGGGAGCAGTTGTAGAGCAAATCATTCGCCCTACCGGGCTTGTTGATCCGGAAATTTTTGTACGTCCTACGGAATTTCAAATAGATGATATTATGAATGAAATCAGTAAGACTACGGCAAAAAATGAGCGTGTATTGATTACTACATTGACAAAAAAAATGGCGGAAGATTTAACGGAATATCTTGCAAATCACGGAATAAAAGTTCGTTATCTTCATTCTGAGATAGAAACGATTGAACGTGTGGAAATAATAAAGGGGCTTCGTGCGGGTGATTTTGATGTTTTGATTGGTATAAATTTACTGCGGGAAGGACTTGATATGCCGGAAGTTTCGCTTGTCGCTATAATGGATGCTGATAAAATCGGGTTTCTGCGTTCTGCAACATCTTTGATTCAAACAATAGGACGTGCTGCCAGAAATGTCGGTGGGCGTGTAATAATGTATGCCGACAGAGAATCCGATGCCATGAAAGAAGCGATTGCGGAAACGGTTCGGCGCAGAGAAATCCAATTGGAATACAATCGGCAGCATGGAATTGTACCTAAGACGATCAGCAAGAAAGTAGAAGATATTCTTGTTCGGCAAAAAGATTTGGAAGTGCGCGAGGAAAATGACCAACTGGCGGAAATGCAGAAGAAGTATAATTTTCTTAATCCGTCGGCGCGAAAAAATTATTTGAAACAGTTAAAAGCAGAAATGATTGAATGCGCAAAAAATCTTGAGTTTGAAAAAGCTGCGGTTTTGCGGGATGAAATAGAACAGCGCAAAAAAGAGTGGAATATTGTATAGAAGCGTTTTGTTTCTTGCTGTACACAGGGACAGACCCTTATCCTATTTTGGTATTAGGGTCTGTCCCTTATATCAATCAGGAAAGTAATTTCCCTTGTCAATATCTTCCCAGACCTCGTAAAACGGATAATCCACAGC